>NZ_JAOZVW010000050.1:36045-55997 GCF_025869345.1 Sphingopyxis sp. | reverse complement strand
GTGGGGTCAGCCGACGCACGCTCTGGGTTCCCGCTTTCGCGGGAATGACGAAGATGGAGGAAGATGAGGAATGTCCGCTCCCTACCCCTTTCCAGTCCTTGCGGCGCAACCCGCTTGGCAAGGCGTCGCACCTGCGCTAGCCTCCCCTTGACGTTTACGTAAAGGGAGGGTTTTGCATGGCATCCCGCGATCTCGACATCATCGTCTACGGCGCGACGGGCTTTACCGGCCGTCTCGTCGCCGAATATCTCGCGCACCACTATAAGGGGCGCAAGGACGCCCCCAAATGGGCGATGGCGGGGCGCAGCCTCGCCAAGCTCGCGGAAGTGCGCGACCTGATCGGCGCACCCGAAGAAACCCCGCTGATCATCGCCGACGCCAGCGATCCCGCGAGCCTCGACGCGATGGCGCAGCGCACGCAGGTCGTGCTCACCACCGTCGGCCCCTATCAGCTTTACGGCGACGAGCTCGTCGCCGCCTGCGTCCGCGCCGGAACCGCCTATGCCGACCTGTGCGGCGAGCCCGGCTGGATGCACGAGATGATCGACGCGCATCAGGACGCGGCGAAGGCGTCGGGCGCACGCATCACCTTTTCCTGCGGCTTCGATTCGATCCCGTTCGATCTCGGCGTGCTGTTCCTGCAGGCCGAGGCGATCAAGCGCCACGGCAAGCCCGCGCCGCGCGTCAAGGGCCGCGTCCGCAAGATGGCGGGCGGCGCGTCGGGCGGCACGATCGCCAGCCTGACCGAAACATTGAAGGCGGTGGCGAAGAAACCGTCGCTCGCGCTGCTGCTCAAATCGAGCTTCGCGTTGACGCCGGGGTTCGAGGGGCCGTCGCAACCGACCGGCCTCATCCCCGAATATGACGCCGCGACCGGCACCTGGACCGCGCCCTTCGTGATGGCGCCGATCAACACCAAGAATGTCCACCGCACCAATTATCTGCTCGGCCATCGGTGGGGCGCGGACCTCGTCTATGACGAGATGGTGATGACGACGATCGGCGACGCGGGCAAGGCGATGGCCGAAGCAATGGCAAAGGCGAACCCCTTCGGCGACGCCAAGCTGCAGCCCGGCGAGGGACCGAGCAAGGAAGAGCGCGAAAACGGCTTCTACGACATCCTGTTCGTCGGCGAATATCCCGACGGCACGACGATCCGCGCCAGCGTTCAGGGCGACCGCGATCCCGGCTATGGCTCGACGTCGAAGATGCTGGCGGAGACCGGCATGGCGCTGCTCGAAAACAAGGGCGACGGCGGCGTCTGGACCCCCGGCGCGCTGCTCGGGCAGGCCCTGATCGACCGGCTGACCGCGAATGCGGGGCTGACCTTCCAGATCGAAGAATAGGAAAACGATGACGACCTCTCCCAGCGCGCTCGACGCGCTGCTCTCAACGCTGCGCATCGATGGCGAGGCCGCGACCGCGCATATCGACGAAGGCTGGATGCAGGGCCGCACCGCCTATGGCGGGATCAGTTCGGCGGTGGCCCTCGCAGGGACGATGCTGCTGCATCCGACCGAGACGCCGCTGCGCTATGCCCAGATCAGCTTCGTCGGCCCGGTGGGCGGCGATTGCCGGGTCGAGACGCGCGTGCTGCGCCAATCGAAATCGAGCCTGTTCATCGATGCCGGCGTGTCGAGCGATCAGGGCTTCGGCACCGCCGCGGTCTTTGCCTTTTCGGGCGACCGCGCCAGCCACCTCGACCACAACCGCCTGACCATGCCGCAGGTGCCCGCTCCGGAGAGCCTGCAACCCGTGCCCGAGCACAAGGTGCGCCCGGCCTTCGCCCGGCATTTCGACATGCGACCGACCACCGGCCCGCGCTTCGGCTGGAAGCAGGAGCGCGGCGAATATCTGACCTGGGTGCGCTTTACCGAGCAGCCCGCGTGCCACCCCGCGATCGCGCTGCTCGCGCTTGGCGACGCGCTGCCGCCTGCGGCGATGGCGCTGTTCAGCGAATTCGGGCCGATCAGCTCGATGAACTGGACGGTCAACATGCTGAACGGCACGCCCGCGACCGACGACGGCTGGTGGCTGCTGTCGGCGACGACCGCTTATGCCCGCGGCGGCTTTTCGGTGCAGGACATGATGATCTGGAACCGCGCCGGCGAGCCGGTGCTGAGCGGCAGCCAGGGGATCGCGATCTACGCGTGATAACGCCCGAAAAGCGGCATTCTTCGTCCCATATCTTCGTCATTCCCGCGAAAGCGGGAACCCAGTGCGGGATCAGCCGACGCACGCTCTGGGTTCCCGCTTTCGCGGGAATGACGAAGGTAGGGCCACCTTACGCTTGCACCGGCAGTTCGATGATCGCGTCGAGTCCGCCCTCCGCCCGCGCCGCCAGCGCCAGCCTCCCCCCCTCGCCCTCGGCGATGTCGCGCGCGATCGACAGGCCCAGTCCCGCGCCGCCGGTCGCGCGATTGCGCGACTGCTCGCCGCGCGCGAAGGGTTCGATCAGCGTCGCGATCTGCTCGGCGGTCAGGCCGGGGCCGTCGTCGGACACGATGATCCGCGCCATCCCGCCCTCGACCGCCACCGACAGCCGGGCGCGGACGCCATAGGCGAGCGCATTGTCGATCAGGTTGCGCAGCGCACGCCGGAGCAGCATCGGCCGCGCGCGCACCGCCGCCGGAACAACATCGCCCAGGCTGACGTCTTTGCTCTGTTCGCGATAATCGCCCGCGAGTTCGCCGAGCAGCGCGCCGGGGTCGATCCGCTCCTGCGCCTCGGTCCCCGCGCCGGAGCGGGCGAGCGCCAATATGTCGGCGAGCATCGCGGTCATTTCCTCGATCGAGGCGATCATCTTGTCGCGCAGCGTCTCGTCCCCGACCTGCTCGACGCGCACGCGCAGGCTGGCGAGCGGGGTGCGCAGGTCGTGCCCGACCGCGCCGAGCATCCGGTCCTTGTCCGACAGCATCGCCGCGATCCGCGCGCGATAGGCGTTGAAGGCGGCGATCAGGTCACGCACGTCCGACGGCCCCTTTTCGGCCAGCGGGATCGCATCGCGCAGCGCCGGATTGGCCCGCGCGGCGCGGGTCAGCCCGCGCAGCGGCGCGGCGGCGCGCCAGGCGATGAGCATGATCGGGATCAGCAGCAGCAGATAGAGCGTCAGCGTCTGCCAGATCAGAAAGCCCTGCAACCGGCCGCTGCCCGGCCCGATGCGCGTGCGCACCGCGAAATAGCGGTCGCCGACCCTGGCGCTGACGAAGACGGGGCGCGGCATGTCGGCCCGCGCCGCGCGCTGGCGCTGTGGCAGCGCCCAGGCATCGACCTCCTGCGCGGGAATCTCGGCCTCGTCGAGCAGGCCCGCAACATAGGCGGCAAGATCGGGGAGATGCGCCGCGCCCGGCGGCACCGGCGGCGGCAGGTCCGAGATGACGAGCCGCTGGTTGCGCTCGCGCGCCTCGTGGGCGCGGGCGTCCCGGGGACGCCGCGTGTCGCCGCGCCGGTCGCGCTCGATCGCATCGACGATCCGCGCCACCGCCATGCCGCCGCCGTGCGCGAAGCTCTGCTGCCGCTGCCCGCGCGACAGCAGCACGAAATTGACCGCCTGCGCGATGAACAGCATCACCGCGACCGCGAAGACGAGCTGGCCGACGAGGCTGCGGGGCCACAGGCGCAGGGTCACGCCGCCGGGCCCATCCGCCGGACCTCGCAGGCGAGCGTATAGCCCCCGCCCCACACGGTCTTGACGAGCTGCGGGTGCGCGGGGTCGGTCTCGATCTTCTTGCGCAGGCGGCTGACCAGATTGTCGATCGCGCGGTCGAAGATGTCGGCCTCGCGCCCGCGCACGAGGTCGAGCAGCCGGTCGCGGCTCATCACCTGGCGCGGATGGCGGACGAGCGCGTGGAGCAGATGATATTCGCCCGACGACAGCGCGACTTCCGTGCCCGCCTCGTCGACGAGCACACGCTCGACCTCGCGCAGCACCCAGGGGCCGAAGGCATAGCTCGTCCCGCCGGGATCGAGCGCGCGGCCGTTCGCCTGCGTCCGGCGCAGCACGGTGCGAATGCGCGCGACCAGCTCGCGCGGGTTGAAGGGTTTGACGACATAATCGTCGGCGCCGATTTCCAGCCCGATGATCCGTTCGGTATCCTCGGCGCGCGCGGTCAGCAGGATGACGGGAATGCTGCTCGTCTCGCGCAGGTGGCGCGTCAGCGACAGCCCGTCCTCGCCCGGCATCATGATGTCGCTGACCACCAGATCGACGCTCTGCGCGCGCAGCACCGATCGCGCCTCGGCGGCGCTCGCCGCGTCGGACACGGCAAAGCCCTGCGCCTCCAGATATTCGGACAGGGGTTCGCGGATCGACGGTTCGTCGTCGATCAGCAGGATGCGCGGCATATCGGTCATGCGTCGTCCATCAAATATAGTTCGCCCACCGGCCCTTGCGGGCCGGTGGGCGATAGCTGGCAGGGACGGCACGCAAAGGCAATGCCGGGAGGGGGATGGCTGTCCTGCCGCCATCCCTGCCAAATCGCTTATTCGCCGGCGGGAGCGGCGGGGGCAGCGCCGCGCTTGGCGCGCCATTCGGCCGCCTTCGCTTTCCACGCCGCGCGCTGTGCGGCGCGCTCCTCGGCGGTCACCTGGCCGTCCTTGTTCGCGTCGGCCGCGTCGAAGCGGGCGAGCGCCGCGGTCTCGAACTCGGGCTGGCTGATCGCCTTGTCGCCGTTCGTGTCGGCCTTGCCCATCATCATGCCGCCGCGCATGCCGTGGCGTCCGCCGTGCATCCCGTGATGGCCGCGCATGCCCTGCCGCTTGCCTTCGGCCGCACCGGCATCGGCGCGCTTCTCGCCGCGCTTCGCGGCGCGATCGGCGCTGTGCTGATCCCATTCGGCCTTGCTGATGCTGCCGTCCTTGTTCGCGTCGAGGCGCTCGAACATCTTCGTCTGCATCGCGGCGCGGCGCGCGGCGCGGTCGCTCGCGTCGATCTTGCCGTCCTTGTTGGCATCCATCTTCGCGAACCGCTCGGCGGCATGCGCCTGCGCCTCGGCGCGGGTCAGCGTGCCATTGCCGTCGGCATCGCCGCGCGGACCGGCACCCGGAGCCGCCAGCACGGGCACGGCGATCAGTGCGGCGCCCAGCGTCAAAAGCGAAATCTTCTTCACGTAACGAACTCCTCTTCAGGAGGGGCGGAGGTGCGCCCCGATGAGACGGTTCTAGGCATGGTTTGTCCCAGGCCCTTGCCGGATGACCGAAAAATTGTCGCAAATTGTCGCAAAAGCGGCCCGCCGTTCATGATGCCGCAAGTGGACAGGCGCCGAAAACGCGTAAGCCCCGTCGCATTTCTGCGGCGGGGCTTCCCGAGGCTCCATCCGAGGATGCGAGCCAGATCCTACTCATTCTTTCGATCAAGTAGGTCAATGAAACGCCGGGCCTGCCCGATGGTTCCCCCGAAGCGGGAATATTTCCTATCGAGTGCGCTGGTTAAACGGCGGCCGCGCCCGGAAGTTCCTGTTGGACATTCGACGCGCAAGGTCCGACCGTTGCACCGGCGTCGCAGGAGTCGGCGCCCGGTCGAGAGGGAGACGCCGTGGCTACGCGACCATTTCGCTTTTCCGGGTCAACCGGCAAGCAGCTTTCGGGGCGACTGGAAATGCCCGTCGGGCGCGTCCGCGGCTGGGCGATATTCGCGCCCTGCTTCACCTGCGGAAAGGACAATCGCGCCGCCGTCCACATCGCGGAACTGCTCGCGCGGCAAGGCATCGGCGTCCTCCGCTTCGACTTCGCGGGGCTTGGCGATAGCGAGGGCGATTTCGCCGACAGCCGCTTTTCGTCGGACGTGCAGGACCTTCAGGCCGCGGCGCAGGCGCTGGCCGCCGAGGACAAAGCGCCGTCGCTGCTGATCGGTCACAGCCTGGGCGGCGCGGCGGCGATCGCGGCGGCGGTCGACCTTCCCGCGATCCGCGCCGTCGCGACGATCAACGCGCCCTTCGACGTCGCGCATACGCTCCACCAGTTCGACCCCGCCGCGCTCGCCGCGATCGACGCGCAGGGCGCTGCCGACGTGCTGCTCGCGGGACGGCGCTTTCGCGTCGGCCGCGGGCTGATCGACGATCTGCGGGCGCAGGACCAGGGCACACGCATCGCGGAGTTGCACCGCCCGCTGCTCGTGATGCACGCGCCGCTCGACGACACGGTGGGGATCGGGAATGCGACCAAAATCTATGTCGCCGCGCGCCATCCCAAAAGCTTCGTCTCGCTCGACGATGCCGACCATCTGCTCAGCCGGCCGCAGGACGCGGAGCGCGCCGCGACGATGATCGCCGCGTGGGCCGCGCCCTATCTCACGCCGCCGGCCGATACACCCGCCCCCACGGCCGACGCCGAAGCCGAAGAGACGCGCGAGGGCAAATTCCAGGTCGCGATCAGCGCGGGCGATCACGTCTTTCTCGCCGACGAACCCGAAAGCGTCGGCGGCATGGGGTCGGGGCCGAGTCCGTTCGATCTGCTTTCCGCCGCGCTCGCCGCCTGCACGACGATGACGCTGCGTCTCTATGCCGACGGCAAGGGCTGGCCGGTGACGCGGATCCGCACCGCGGTCGGCCACGAAAGGCAGCCGGGCAATGCGCGTCCCGATCTCTTCAACTGCCGGATCGCGATCGAGGGCGCGCTCGATGCCGAACAACGCGCCCGCATGATGGACATCGCGGAGCGCTGCCCCGTCCACCGCACGCTCGACCAGGGGTCGCGCTTCACCCTGGCCGAAGGCGAGCCCCCTGCCCCGTGCGACCCGCCCGAGGCGCATCGCGACGCGATGGACCATGCGACCGAAGGCCCGGCCACGGACGGCGTGGTGTAACGCTTGACGGCAGGCAGCCAAAATGGCAATCGCGCCAGCCTTGGACATGCGGGTATAGCATAGTGGTAATGCTCTAGCCTTCCAAGCTAGCTAGGCGGGTTCGATTCCCGCTACCCGCTCCAAGATTTCATCCGACATCGTCCGACATTGCCTTTGAAAACCGCAGAAATCTGCGGTATAATCCCTTTCGTTCTCCGACGGCATCCGGCCTTTTCCAGTGGCGGCCGAGCATGTCTGGGGGCCACTTCGGGGGCCCTGGTTTCGGGATCAATTCGAGTGGCCCCCAGCGCGGGGGCCACTCGGTAGAAAGGTCGATGAAATAATGGCACTTTCTGACGTCGCCATCCGCAATGCTAAGCCGCGCGAGAAACCGTTCAAGATGGGTGATTCGCTCGGCCTGTTTCTGCTGGTCCAGCCGAGCGGTGGAAAATTGTGGCGGCTCAAATATCGGGTCAATGGACGCGAAAAGAAGCTCGGGTTGGGCGTATATCCAGATGTGGGCTTGAGTGAAGCCCGCCGCCGCCGCGATGAGGCGCGCCGGTTGCTCGCGGATGGCAAAGACCCCTCGCTAGAAAAGCAACGCGAGAAAACCCGCTCGCGTATCGAGGCCGGCAATACGTTCGGCGCTATTGCCGAAGAATATTGCCGCAAGCGGCGGCGTGATGGTGAGCGCGCTTGGGCTACAGCGACCGCGACGCGAAGCGAGTATCTGCTTTCGCAACTCGCCATTTCGATTGGTCGTATGCCGGTCGCTGAAATCGGACCTGCGGACGTTCTCGCTGCCGTTCGTAAAATTGAGGACAAAGGTAATCTCGAAAGCGCACGGCGGACGCTGCAACTTGCCAGCAGCGTGTTTCGTTATGCGGTCGCCACCGTCCGGCTGACGTCGGACCCGACGCGGGATTTGAGGGGTGCGCTTACTGCGCCAAAGGTGACGCATTACGGCGCGATCACGGATCCTGCGAAGGCTGGCGAACTGCTCTTCGCGATCGACAGCTATGATGGTCATGGCGTCACGAAGATCGCTTTGCAGATCGCGCCGCATGTCTTCGTTCGCCCTGGCGAGTTGCGCCAAGCCCAATGGGGAGAAATCGACCTTGAAGCCGCTTTGTGGACCATCCCCGCCGAAAAGATGAAGATGCGGAAACCGCACCACGTTCCCCTGTCGCGTCAGGCGATCGAACTGTTCAGATCGCTGCAATCGCTTTCGGGGACGAGCGGCTATGCCTTCCCGTCGATCCGCACACGAAAGCGCCCGATGTCGGACAATACGCTCAATGCTGCGCTACGTCGGCTCGGCTATTCGAGCGATGAAATGACCGGGCATGGTTTCAGGGCGATGGCCAGCACGCTGCTCAATGAAGCCGGGATATGGACGCCGGATGCGATCGAGCGGGCTCTGGCGCATGGAGATAGCGACAAGGTGCGCGCGGCTTATCATCGCGGCGCGCACTGGAAAGAACGGATAAAAATGGCGCAATGGTGGAGCGATTATCTCGATGATTTGCGTATGGAGGCTACCACCCGACTCCCCACGGTTCATCTTGATAGTAGCCGGCATATGTGACCGCGGCAGGATTTGGCAGACGAACCGTTGTCCAATCAGAATTTGCCCGACCCCATCAGGAAGATTGTTCAAGAGGAACCAGCGGCCGACCCGAACCGCTAAGCGGCGACGGACCAGAGAAAAGGGCGGGATTTTCCCGCCCGTTTTTGTGTCGCGCTAACAATCCTCAGGGCGCGCAGCTGTGCTACCATCGCCGCCACCGGAAAGAATTTGAACAAAATTTACGGGAATTCCTCCGTCGTGCATCGTTGGGGTGAACGGGAGCGGAAAAGTCGAATGACGTGAACCGGGAGAAGCGCGCGCAAATCATGGCTTGGGTGGGGCGGGAAATCCTGCCGCACGAGGCAGACGTGCGCGCCTGGCTTCTCCGCACGCTCGATCCCGATGACCTTGAGGACGTGATACAGGAAACCTATTGCCAGATCGCGGGCCTGAAAAGTGTAAGCCATATCGCCAGCGGTCGCGCCTATTTCTTCACCGCCGCGCGCAGCATCGTTCTTATGCGATTACGCCGCGCGCGCGTCGTCAGCATCGAATCGGTTTCGGAGATCGAGAACACAGGCATTGCAATGGACGAACCGACGCCCGAACGGGTTGTCGCCGCCCGGCGCGAACTGGAACGGGTGCAACGTCTGATCGAGGAATTGCCCGACCGATGCCGCAGGATTTTCGAGCTTCGCAAGGTCGATGGACGGTCGCAGCGCGAGGTTGCCGAGCAGCTCGGGGTAACGGAATATGTGGTCGGGAATGACGTCGCCAAGGGCATGAAACTGATATTGCAGTCGATAGCCGACGGTGATCGCAAGACCGAGCGGGCCATGACGAGAATGGGAAAAGATGAGCGAACGCGAAACAGCACAAGCGATCAATGATCGCGCGGTCGAGTGGATCGCCCGCATGGATCGCGAGGGCGACGACCCTGCCGTGCGCGCCGAGCTCAAAGCGTGGCTCGCGGGCGATGATCGCCGTCGCGGCGCCTATTTCCGGGCGCGCGTCGCGTGGAACATGCTCGACCGCGCGAGCGTCCTTCGCGCCGGTCAACCGCCAGCCTATGAGGTCGCCGCCGCGGGCGGCGGCTGGTTTTCAAGGCGGCGCGTCCTATTGGGCGGCGGTGCCGCCGCTGCCGCCGCCGCCTTGGTGGTCGGCCTTCCGCGCATGGATTTCTTCGCTGCGCCCGACCAGCAAATCCAGACGGCGATAGGCGAAATTCGCCGGGCGCCGCTCAGCGACGGCTCCTTTGCGGTCGTCAACACGCAAACCGTGCTCGACGTGACGATGAAGCCCGAGGTGCGCCAGATCGCGCTCAAGGACGGCGAGGCGTGGTTTCAGGTCGCCAAGGATCGTGCCCGCCCCTTTGTCGTCGCGGTCGATGATGTGCGCGTGCGCGCGGTCGGCACGGCCTTTTCGGTCAGGCGGACGGCTAGCGGCGTCGATGTGCAAGTCACCGAGGGCGTCGTCGAGGTCTGGCGCGTCGGCGACGAAACCAATGTCCGGCGCATCGCGGCGGGCACGCGCGCGTTCGTCGCGCCCGACAAGGCCATCGCGTCCGTCGCTGCCGCGGGCGAAGAAATCGACAAGGCGCTCGCATGGCGCACCGGCCAGCTCGTGTTCGACGGCGACACGGTTGCGGAGGCCGTGGCTGAGTTCAACCGCTACAATGTCCGCAAGATCACCTTGTCCGACGCGGCGCTCGGGCAAAAGAAAATGGTCGGCCGCTTTCGCACCAATGAACCCGACGCCTTCGCGCACGCTGTTGAAATTCTGACGGATTCCCGCGCCGTCATCACGGCCGACCGGATAATCCTGTCGTCGGATTGACCATTTTTTTCAGAAAAAATTACAAAAAACCCTCTCCCAAGCATCGTTGTCCATGTGAGCCCGAATGATCGGGCCGGATTACATGGGGGAGGAATTATGCGGTATCGCGATCTTCGCGGCGCTCTTGCGTCTTCGGCAGCGATTTGTGCGGTGGCGATCGCCACGCCGGCGATGGCCCAGACCAAAAGCTTCGACGTTCCGGCGCAGTCGGCCGCCACCGGCATCCCGGAGTTGGCAACGCAAGCCGATGTTCAAATCTTGGTCAGCGAAGAAGCCGTTCGCGGCAAAACCATCCGCGCGATCAAGGGGTCGATGAGCGTCGACCAGGCCGTGCGTCGCGCGGCAGCTGACGCTGGCTTACGCGTGGTGTCGAGCGACGGGCGCACCTGGACACTGGGGCCTGCAACATCGGCGGCCGCAGACACTCCGTCGGAAAGCGCCTACACCGCGAACGAAATCGTCGTTACCGCCCAGAAGCGCGTGGAGTCTATTCAGGACGTTCCGATCGCCATGACCGCGCTGTCGCAGAAGAATCTCGAAGAGCAGAAGATCGAAAGCGGCGCTGACATCATGCGCGCCGTGCCGAACCTAACGTTCAGTAAGTCCAACTTCACGGGCTACAATATCTCGATCCGCGGGATTGGCACCAAGGCCATCTCGGCGACCAGCGATCCGGGCGTGGCGGTCAGCTTCAACAATAGCGGTATGATCCATAACCGCTTCTTCGAGCAGGAGTTTTTTGACCTGGAGCGACTGGAAGTCCTCCGCGGACCGCAAGGCACCCTTTATGGCCGAAATGCCACTGGCGGCGTGATTAACCTGATCACCGCAAAGCCGAATCTTGGTCAATTCGAGGGAAGCCTGAAAGGTGAGGTCGGCAATTTTAACAGCCGCCGGATGGTTGGGATGCTTAACATTCCCATAGTTCCAGATGCCATGGGACTGCGCATCGCGGGATCAATGACTGACCGAGACGGGTATGACTACAATTCAGTCACCCAGAACCGCATCAATGGCCGCGATCTCTGGTCGCTCCGCGCAACGCTCGGCTTTGAAAATGACTGGCTGCGCGGCAGCTTTATTTGGGAGCGTTTTCGCGAAAATGACAATCGCTCGCGTACTGGCAAGCAGCTTTGTCATCGTGACGACAGCCCGGATATGATCGGGTCGACTCCGACACGCGAAGCCAATCCGGCAAATGCATTCAACGCCACATACCAGGAAGCCCGCGCCGCGTTTTTTAGCACCGGTTGCAAGCCGGGCAGCCTTTATGACGATGCCGCCTTCGGAACGCCAAATGGATTGGCGCTCAGCTACGTTCAGGGCGCCAATGTGGTTGGCTTTATCACTGGGGTTGGTAAAACTCCGGCCGGAGAAAGTGTCGGTATATTAGACCCGAGGATCGATCCTTATGGCGGCATGATGCAGTCGCGTAATCTTCGAGAGGTCGCTTCGTTCAAAGATCCGGTCTATCGAGCAAAATCTGACATCCTACAGCTCAATCTCGACATTGATCTGGCGTCGAGTCTCACATTGTCTTCGCAGACGGCTTGGAACTGGGACGGCGTCTATTCCTTCCAGGATTATAACCGCTTCAATACGCTCCCATTTTTTACTGATACATCCAATCTGGATAAGTTTGGGTTCGGTCAGGTAGGGCCTAGCCAATATCGCGATATGGCACCCGGAGGGGTCTTTTGCGATCCCCAAGTGGGATGCTCAAAAACGCTCGGTGTTTTTGATGTATCTTCCGCCGATGCCAAGCAATTCTCGCAAGAACTGCGGCTCCAGTCGAGCTTCGATGGCCCCTTTAACTTCAATTTTGGGGGTAATTACACCCGCTTCAAAACGCAAAATGACTATTACGTCATAAGTAACCTCTTCACCGCAATAGCCATGATGGGGGTCTTCAATCAGTCTGGAAACCAAACTTCCTGTCAGATAAACAACGAAGTTGGCCCCATACGCGATTCAAGATGCCCTTATATTGACCCGAATACGGTCGAAAATATCGATGGGGATGGGCATAATTATTTCAGGAGTTCAAATCCTTACGAGCTCGAAAGCTGGGCCCTGTTCGGAGAAGGCTATTACGATGTCACAGACAACCTGAAGCTTACCGGAGGGCTTCGTTATACAAATGACAAGAAGAAGTTCACTCTGGTGCCAAGCCAGCTTTTGCTGGCTCCGACTCTCACTGCTGGCGGTTTTGTCGGCACCGGCTATCCTTCAACCGGCAGGATCGACCTTAAGTGGGGTGAATTTACCGGCCGCGTGGGACTGGATTGGCAGCCTGACTTTGGCTTTACCGACGATACGTTGCTTTATGCGTTCTTTAGCCGCGGCTATAAGGCAGGCGGGGCCAATCCGCCTTCGCCTGGCTTCGCGACGACGCAGCAGTTTCTTGATTACGGCGTGTTCACACAGCAACAAATCGATCTGTACACACAATTCAACTTTTTGCCCGTGCTGGAATTGACCGGGGTCAACTACAGCCCAACTTTCGACCCCGAATTCGTTAACGCGTTCGAGATCGGCGCGAAGAATGTCCTTATGGGTGGACGAATGACGCTCAACGCGAGCGCATTTTTCTACGACTATAAGAATTACCAGGTATCGCAGATTCGGGACCGCACCGCAGTCAACGAGAATTACGATGCCAAGGTGTGGGGGGCAGAATTGTCCGCGCTATTCGAACCGGTTGATCGACTGCGTTTCAACGCAAACATAGGCTGGCTCGGCTCGCGCATCGCCAAGGGTGAACGCTCGATCGATCCTATGAATCGCAATCTGGGGAATCCTGATTACGTCGTGCTCAAGCCCTGGGTGCAGCTTCCCTCCAACTGCGTCGTGCCGGTCCATATCGCCGAAGCATATCTGCAAAACCACGGCGGCGTCGATGGAAGTTGGCGGCCTTGCCAGGGACTTGGCGGCTTCCTTGCTGGCTTCGGCAGAACATTGACCGATCCGCGTACAGGGCAGGCATACGATCCCGGCAATTATCCTGAACTCAATGGCGGAGCGGGCCTCTACAGCGACCTGGGCGGCAACGAACTGCCGAACTCGCCGCACTGGACCGTCAATTTGGGCGCGGAATACACCATTCCGTTTGATGGCGACTGGAGCGCGACGGTGCGCGGCGATGGCTATTGGCAGGCGAAGAGCTGGGCGCGTGCTTATAACCTCAACCCCTATGACCGGCTCCGCGCCTGGACGAACTTCAACATCTCGCTGCGCGTCGATGGTCCCGACGACCTGTCGATCGAGGCCTATGTGAAAAACGTCTTCAATTCGACCCCGATCACCGACGCCTTCCTGAACTCTGATGACTCGGGGCTCACGACAAACGTCTTCACGCTCGACCCGCGCATCATCGGGTTCAGCATCGCGAAAAAGTTCTGATCCTCTCCGCCCACTCCACTGGGGGACAACCTTGGGCCGATGTCTGTTTGCTCCCGAGCGAACATCGGCCCGGTTTTTCGGAACAAGGACCAGCAATCGCTTTCTCGAGCACTCCCCTCACTCCGGAGGGAACCTGGGCCGTCGTCCTGTCACCCCGGCAAGGGCGGCGGCCATCTTCCGACCGATGACAAGGAGATCTTGATGACCGACAGGACGCAGACGCCAGCCGGTCTCGTGATCGAGAAGCGCAACTGGAAATTCGGCCGCGATACGCAGCCGCGCCGCTGGTGGCATGGCGGCGATGCCGGACGGACGGCCTTCTATAATGCGCTGTCCTCGACCTTCCCGGTCGGCGAAAAATTCTTCATGTCGGCGGTGCGCCATTACCGCGACGAAGCACCGGAGGCGCTGCGCGAGCAGATCGACGATTTCATCTTTCAGGAATCGACCCACTCGCGCGAGCATGTCTTTTTCAACCGGCAGGCGCGCGATGCCGGCTATGACCTCACATCATCTGAGGACCGCGCGGCCCGCACCATCGCATGGGCGCGCAAGCGTCCGCCGCTGATGCAACTCGCCGGAACCTGCGCGCTCGAGCATTTCACCGCGACCCTCGCTAACGCGATCCTATCGGACCCGGCGCACCTCTCGGGGGCCGACGCCGAGGCGCAACGCATGTGGCGCTGGCACGCGATCGAGGAGATCGAGCATAAGGCCGTCGCATACGATACGCTACTGCTCGCCATGCGAAGCCGGTCGCCGTTCCGGCGCTGGACGCTGCGATCCTTCACCATGCTCGCGGCGGGCATCCGCTTTCACTATGTTGTTTTCCGCAACACCGCGGACCTGTTGCGGCAGGACGGAAAGAACAACCTGCGGACATGGAACCGGCTGCTCGCCTATCTCTATGGCAAGCCCGGCCTGATGCGCCTGCTCCTGCGCGATACGTTCGCCTATTTCCGGCCCGGCTTCCATCCCTGGCAGCATGACGACCGCGCGCTGGCGGCGCGAGCTCTCGCAACCCTCTCGCCACCGCTCGTCGCGCCGATGCCGAAATGAGCGGCCTGATGCGGAAAGCCATGATTTCAGGAACGGCGATACTCGCGGCGGTTGCGTTTGGCGTCGCGGGCATCGTCACCGCAGAGGCCGCCCCGCCGGGGCAAACTATCGCCGGTATCTGGGCGACCGGCAGTGAGGGGGGCCGGGTCCAGATATACACCTGCGGGGCGGCACTCTGCGGCAAGATCGTCGATGCGACCCGCATCCGCGCCAACCCCGATCAGCGCGACGAGCGCAACCCCGACCCCAAGCTGCGCGAACGCCGATTGAAAGGGCTGGTCGTCCTGCACGGCTTTGCTGGCGGCCCGCGCGAATGGAAGGGCGGGCCGGTATATGACCCGGAATCAGGAGACGGCGCGGCCAAGGGCTTTCTGACCTTGCGCGCCGACGGCAAGTTGGAGGTGAAGGGTTGCAAGGCGGCAATCTTCTGCCGCACCAAAATATGGACGCGAGCGCGTTAAGCCTCGCTGCGGCATTTCTGATCGAAATCCAGAGGGCGAACGACCTGCCCACGATCGAGAGCCTTCTCGCGGCCGTCGCGCATGAGCTGGGCTTTCGGCACTATGCGATGATCCATCACGACGATCATCGCAGCGGCTCGCCGGGCCTCATCAACATGAACAATTATGCGCCCGACTATGCCGCCGAATATTTCGGCGGCCTCTATCATCGCGACGACCCCGTCGTTCATGCCTGTATCGCCGCCAACGCCTGTTTTACGTGGTGCGAAATCGCTGACCTGATCGAACTTGGGCCGAGGCACCGCACCTTCCTCGAACGCGGAGAATATTATGGGGTCACCAACGGCATCACCGTTCCGGCTTTCGTTCTCGGTGAACGCAGCGGGTCGTGCAATTTCTGTAGCCCCCGCAAGCCGGGGAGCGTCCGGCACCATCTCGATGCCGTCCATTCGATCGGCGGTTTCGCCTTTTCAAAGGCGCGCCGGATCGTGAACGGCGGGCGCTTGCGGCAAGTCCGCGTCGCGCAACTTCGCCCGCGCTGGCGCGATTGCGTCGTCCTCGCCGGACAGGGCAAGAGCAATACCGACATCGCGACGATCCTTGGCCTGACTCCGGCCACCGTCAAAACCTATGTCGAACGGGCCTGCGCCAGTTACGAGGTCAGCAACCGCACCCAGCTTGTTCTTGCCGCTGTCCTCGACGGCGAGGTGGGAATCCACGAGATCGCCCCGCGTCAACATCGCTACCTAGCGACCTGATATTTTTGCGAGAAATTCGCTCCCTTGCGTGACCACACGTAAGGGAGCGAAAACCATGATTCATATCGTCGAAGGGCTCGGCACGCCGGCCGATCAGCCATTGCTCGAATCCATGTTCGAGGACCGCAAGCGGCTGTTCATCGACCTGCTCGACTGGGATTTGACCGTCGTCGACGACCGGCTCGAGGTCGATCGCTTCGACGACGCCTATGCGACCTATATCATCGCCGCCGATCGCGCCGGCCGCCATCTGGCTTCGATGCGGCTGCTGCCTTCGACCCGGCCGCACCTGCTCGGCACGCTGTTCGAGCGGCTTTGCACGAACGGCGTTCCGGTCGGCCCGGACATTTTCGAGATCACCCGGCTTTGCCTGCCGCCCAACCTGTTGCGGCCCGAACGGCTGCGGCTTCGCGACGGGCTTATCCGTGCGATGGTCGATCATGCGCTCGATCGCGGCATCAACCACTTTACCGGCGTCGTCACCGCGCGCTTCCGCGAACAGATACTCGGCATGGGCTGGCACGGCGAAGCGCTGGGGCCGGGGCAGGATTTGGGCGGCGGCCGTCTCGGCGCCTTCGCCGTGACGATCGAACCGGCGACGCCCGCCCATCTCGAAGCGAACGGCCTCTATGCGCTCCCCGCCTTGTCGGCGGAGACGATCGCGGCGGGATCGGCGGCATGACCGGGCCTTTCTCTCCCGATAGCGCGCCCGCCCGGCTCGATCGCGACGGCTTTTGCGTCATCCGCAATCTGCTTCCGGCTAACCAGATCGACGCGATGGATTCCTCGCTCGACTATGATTTCGCGGCGACGCCCTATTGCGTCGGCGACTTCTTCGGCGAGCGGACCAAGCGTTTCGGGCGGCTGCTGACGCGCGCGCCGGCGACCCGCGCATTGGTGATGCACGACGCGATCCTGGCGCTTGCCCAAAGCGTCCTGTTGCCGAACTGCGACCGCATCGCGCTCAATCTGACGCAGGCGGTCGAAATCCACCCCGGCGCGCTCGCCCAATATCCGCACCGCGACCATGACCTATGGCCCGCGATCAAGGGTGGGCATCAATTTCAGGTGAATGTCATGTGGCCGCTGTCGCCGTTCACGGCGGAGAACGGCGCGACCCGGTTTTGGCCGGGCAGTCACCGGCTCACCTACGACGGCGATGCGAGCGAGAGCGCGGCGGTCGCCGCGACGTGCGAACCCGGCGACGCGCTGGTCTGGCTCGGCGGGACGCTCCACGGCGCGGGCGCCAATGTCAGCGATGACCTTCGACGCGGGATCATCGTCAGCTATTGCCTTGGCTGGCTCAAGCCCTTCGAGTTGCAATGGCTGGTCTATCCGCCCGAGGTTGCGCGGCACTTCGACCCCGATCTTGCCGCGCTGGTCGGCTACGCCCAGCATCGTCCCAATCTCGGTAATGTCGAAGGGCGCTGCCCCTCCTATCTGCTCGCGGGCGATAGGCCCGATCATGTCGCAGCCGTCGATGCGCTGCGGCCCGATCAGGCCGACGCCCTTCGCACCTATGTCGATGAGCAGCGCGGCGACGGGTAGCGGCCATGCCGGCGATCGAGGCGCGCGCGGTCTTGCCGCCCGGAAGCTGGCGCGACGCCGGCCCCTATGCGGCGCTCGCCGCCACTGGCGCGCGCGGCCTCGCATGGGAACTGCTGCGCCGCAATCCCGACTATCCCGGCAGCGGCGATGAGGGCCGTGGCCCGCTGACCGCCGCCGATGCCGCGTTCACCGCGCGTTGGGGGCTGCACTTTCGCCGAGGAACCGAGCTGCTCTGCGTCCGCCGCCCGGCTCCTATGGTCGGCCGCCTTTGATCCGTCCGTATTGCGCGCTCGGCCCGCGGGCGTGGCGGCCTCTACCGATGCCGCGCCGTCGCTCGCAACCTGCCTCGCTGTCGCCGGGGATAACCGGCTTCATGCCGTCATCGGCGGTGTTCATCACGGAATCCGCATCGACTTGGCGAGTAGCGTTGAAGTTCCGCCGATCAATCGGCTGATATTCCCATTCACTGTTGCTGTCGCGCCGAAGCAGCTTGCCGAGTTCCGGCGCCTGGTCGGCCTCGCGCGCGGCCAGCCGCTCGCGGCGGTGACGCCGCCGCGCCTTTACCGCGTCGTGCTGGCCTTGCGCGTCATCGACGCCTTGGGCGAAGGGGCGTCGCTGCGAACCATCGGCGAAGCGTTCGTTCGCGCGGGCGACTGGCCCGGTTGCGGAGAGTCGACCAAATCCGCTGCACGGCGACTCAGAACCGCGGCACTGACTATCTGGAATGCTGGACCGCGGAGCGCCTTTTCTTGAGCGTCAATGCCGCCGGATCAAGTGGCACGGGTCAACCTTCAGCGCGACAGCGAATTTTCCGAGCAACGAAACGCTGGGCGAGACACGCGCGCGCTCGATCGACCCGAGATAGCGCGAACTGATTCCGAGGATGTGCGCCATCTCTTCTTGAGTCTTGCCATGCTCGTTCCGAATCCGGCGAAGGTTCGTGGCAAGAACATCCTTCAAATCCATGCGCCGATTGATCGGCGGAAAGGAATGATCGTTCTAGGAATGATCGTTCCTATTCGCTATGTCGTGGCGAGGAACGGTATGTTTTTGAGGGAGAGCAAAATGCCGGTCACGAACCGGGCGCCGGGATCAATCGCGGCGAACCGCCATGCCTTCGGCGGCGATCTGGAGTCCGTCGACGCTCAAGACTTGCGCGGCGTCGAGAAATTCCACCATGTCGAGCCGCCGTTCGCCGACTTCGTAGCGCGAGACATATTGCTGCGGCTTGCCAAGTCGGGACGCAACCGCTTCCTGACTAAGTCCTTGGTCCTTCCGCGCGCGGACAAGCTGATCGACCATCCAGCGATAGCGATTGTCGTGAATCCCCCGTGCCACACGCCCTCACATCGAAACGATGTGAAAGACCGTGGAGCGCGGTTGCGGTTACACCAACTTGATGTAAAATAATGGCGATGTCGTTCACTGAACATGAAACAGGCCGAACCGATCGAGGCACATGGTTATGGATTATCTCAGTCGTTGTAGAGTTGGAATTTGTGCGCAGGCGCCGGACGTGCCTGCCATGACCGACTATGACCGCACTCATATACTGACCTATGCGCGACTGCTCGACGCCGAGCGCGATGATTATGACTGGACCGATGTGGCAATGGAGGTGCTTGACCTCGACGTCGCGGCCGATCCCGGCGGCGCAAAGAGCTGCTGGCAATCCCACCTCGACCGCGCCCATTGGTTCGTCGATGGTGGCTTTGCCGCATAGGCGCCGATCCCAGCCCGAAGCGGCCCGGCAGGGCAGCACCCTGACCTAGCGTCTGTCCGCAAGGGTGTCGGAATCCGCCGATACCGATTCCGACACGTCCGCGACTATGAGCCGCGCTCCACACTCCGCCTTTCGCCGTCATGGCGCGAAGGAGCGAGAGATAGAATGGAGCACGACGACAGCATCGAGCGGGCGAAGGAGGCCAGGCGCGGCTCCCCCTTTCTGAGTCCCAAGCAGGCCGCCCATTATCTCGGCGTCTCGCTGCGGACCTTGCAGGTGCATCGCACCAACGGCACCGGACCGCGTTTTTTCCGGCCCTGCCAGCGCGTCCGATACCATATCGACGACCTCGACGCCTGGTCGCTCGAACAGGCGGGAGCGCATGGCCGTGACTGATCCGGCACCGGCCAAGCGGTGGCGGCGCGCGCCATGGATAGTCGGCTGCGCCGGCCTCGCGGCGGCGCTCGCCGCGACGCTGCTCGCGCCGCCGCGCCCGCGTTTCCTATGGAACGCCAGCGCCAGCGCGCCGGTCGGGCTCTATCGCATCGGCGAGGCCGCGCCGCTCACGCGCGGCGACATGGTAATCGCACGGGTGCCGGTCGAGTTCCGGCTGTTCGCGGCGCGCCGCCATTATCTTCCGGCGAACGTGCCGCTGGTGAAGCGCGTTGCCGCCGCGGCGGATGACGAAGTGTGCGCCGCTGGCGCGCGCGTGATGGTCAACGGGCGGCTTGTCGCGGGGCCTCTAGAACGCGCCGGGCGCCGGGGGGCGGGGGCGCGGGGGGGGGGGGGGGGCGACCCGGGCGTGGGGGAGGCG
>NZ_JAOZVW010000050.1:0-36035 GCF_025869345.1 Sphingopyxis sp. | reverse complement strand
GGCGTGTCGCGCGCCGTCTCGATCGCGACGGCGCCGGGCGACCGATGCCGTGGTGGTCGGGATGCGCCGAACTTGGATCGGGCGAATATTTCCTATTGATGGCGGAAAGTCCCGCGTCGTTCGACGGGCGCTATTTCGGCGTGAGCGAAGCCGACGATATTGTCGGCAAGGCACGGCTGATATGGCGGCGGTGAGGATCGCGCTCGCCGCGCTCTCGCTGCTCGCGGCGTCGCCCGCCGAAGCGCAGTCGGTCGATCGCTGGCGCCCCTATATCGCCGAGGCTTCCGAGCGTTTCGGCGTTCCCGTCGCATGGATCGAGCGTGTCATGCGCGCCGAAAGCGGCGGACGGACGACGCTGGACGGGCGCCCGATCGTCAGTCGCGCCGGGGCGATGGGCCTCATGCAGCTCATGCCGAGGACATGGGCGGACATGCGCGCGCGGCTCGGTCTGGGGCGCGATCCCCATGCGCCGCGCGACAACATCATGGCGGGAACCTATTATCTGCGGCTCATGTATGATCGCTTCGGTTATCCCGGCCTGTTCGGAGCCTACAATGCGGGGCCGGCGCGCTATTCGGCCTGGCTCGCGGGGCGGTCGGACCTACCCGGCGAGACGCGCGCTTATATGGCGAGCGTCGCAGGCCGGCGCGGATCGTCGGTTGCGGCGCCGCCCGCCGCCCTGTTTGCCGCTCGATCGCGACCGATCGCCGAAGCGGAAGCGCGCGAAGCGTCGCCGCCAATCTTTTTCATTCGCCGCTAAGCGGCGATAATTCGCGCGCGCTTGGCAATCGGAAGCGGCCCCATCGTGCGCCGCGCCATCGGCCCGTCGCGTTCCTCTTGCGTTATTGTTCTCTCTATGTTCTCATTTGGCAATGGAGCAGATAGACACGAATCGAATCGCCGAAACCATCCTCGCCGCGCCGGGTTGGGCGCGCGTCGGCATCACGGCGCCGGCGCCTCATATCCGGTCCGATGCCGCTCAGGAGTTGGCGCGTGCGGTCGTTGCGGCGATCGAGAAACATGACCCTGGTGCGACGTCCGCAGACCAACCAGCGCTGCCACTATAAGCAGCGGCTTGTTGGCCAGCCTGCCATGCGGAGGCTGGCCGTCTCTTGAAGAAATTCTCTGTAGTGATGCCAAGGCGAGACACGTTATTTGCGCGAAGCTTGAGATGTAAATAATTGTAAATCAATAATAATATATGAATGCCTTTGCCGCCATAATGACATCTTCTGCCAATTGACAATATGATAAGAAGCTTTCCCTATTCGGGCTGTCGCAGAATGATCGCGTCGTCGCGGTTGAGGGGGAGTGAGTTCATGAAAATCTTGATTTCTATCGGCGCGGCCGCTGCGCTTGCCGCCGTACCGGCGATCGCGCAGTCGACCGGCGACGCGCCCGCCGTGATCCAGCCCGCGCCGCGTACGATCACTTTGCCGGTCAACACATTGGTCCAGGTGACGCCGGCCAATGAAATCACCTCCAAGAAGATGAAGGAAGGGACCACGCGCGAATTTCTCGTCGTCAATGATGTCGAATATCAAGGCGTCGTCGTCATTCCTCGCGGTTCGCCGGTCGAGGCCCAAGTGACATGGCGGACGGGTAAAGGAATCGTTGGAAAATCAGCGAAATTCGAGCTGTCCTTCGATTGGGTTCGCGTTGGTCAGGCGAATTACAAGCTGCGCGGAATGCACCGGCAGGAGGGCCGCGGCAACACCGCGGGCGCGCTGCTTGGGGCTGCGATCATTACCGGTAAATCGGCAACCATGGTTCCGGGCCAGATTGTGAATGTCTTCACTGCAGAACCAATCATGACCACCAAATATCAATGATCGCGCTCCTTCTCGCCTCGATCGTTCCCGCGGGCCAGTCCTTCAACTGCACCCCGACAGCGGTGTGGGATGGTGACGGCCCGATCTGGTGCGCCGAAGGGCCGCATATCAGGCTGTCAGGGATTGCCGCGCGTGAAATGGACGGCTCGTGCAGCCCCGGCCATCCATGCCCCGCCGCCGACGCGGTGGCGGCGCGCGATCACCTGGTGACGCTCGTGGGAACGCGCCAAGGCATTTTGAGAACGGGCCATGTCAAGGTGGCCGGGCCAACGATGCGCTGTCGGTCTGCCGGCGGCGCCGGAGGCAATCGTACCGCGGCCTTCTGCGTGTCGCCCAAATCGGGCGATTTGTCCTGCGCTATGGTCCGCGATGGCTTTGCCGCGCGCTGGGATCGCTATTGGCAAGGACATCGGTGCGAATGAGTGCCCGCGCGAAAGATTGTGTCATTGGGCTGATTGCCACAATCTGCGCTGCCTGGGTGCTTGGAAACATCGCTTATGCGCTCTGGATCCGGATCTTCGCCTGAATCGATTTATCAATCTCGTCATGGCATTCTTTCGTAATGGGACGACGAAGGCAGGATAATTTTGGACTGATCGCACTCGTCGCGATCATTGCCTTCGCATTTGGCAAATGCTCGGGTGACAAAGAACGACCGTCGACAAGCTACGCTGAACCAGCGACCTTATTCTCCGATACGCCGACCATCTCACACAGCCCCAGCCGCGCGCATGGCGGGAGTGCTTTTGCGAACTGCTCGGAAGCGCGCGCGGCAGGCGCAGCCCCCGTGTACATAGGTGAGCCGGGCTATGCGCATCGGCGAAAGGTCAAGTGGTTGTGGGTCGACCGCGACGGCGTATCGGTTAGCGAGATCTACCGACGCAAGTTCAGCATGCGGACCATCTATCTCTTGGCCCGGGCGGAGCTCAATGTCCCGGCCCTCGAGCGCTACATGAACAGCCAACGGCGAGACCCGTCCGCCGCGACATCAACCCCTGATCCCTTCGTCCTCATCATTGACGAGATCAATCGCGCCAATATTTCCAAGGTATTCGGTGAACTGATCACATTGCTCGAGCCAGACAAGCGCATCGGTCAGCCCAATGAGATCAAGCTCCGCTTACCCTATTCGGGCGATGAATTCGGCGTTCCGTCCAATCTCCATATAATCGGGACGATGAATACGGCCGACCGCTCCATTGCCTTGCTCGACACCGCGCTTCGCCGTCGTTTCGAATTTGCCGAAATGATGCCTGATCCGGACCTTCTCGCCGACGCAGCCCAGCTTTGCGGGGTCGACCTTCCACGACTGCTACGCACACTTAATGAGCGCATCGAGTATCTTTTCGACCGCGAGCATCAGGTCGGCCATGCCTATTTCATCAGTTGCCAATCGCGAGCGGATCTTGATGAACGGATGCGCAAGCGCGTGATCCCGCTCCTGACCGAGTATTTCTACGAGGATTGGGCCAAAGTCGCAGCGATTCTCGGCGATCACGATGGAACGCGTATCCTCAAACGTGAGGAACTGAGAGCGCCCGCCGGACTCGACGAAGATGCCGACATGCCTCCAAGATGGCGCTGGTCGGTGCGGCATGGTTTCGGGCCCGACGCCTATTCTGGTCTTCTGTGATCCGCCGAACGCTCTTCGAATGGCAGTCGATCGCCTATGGTGACGATCCGGAGCAGATTCCTAGCTGGGCTGCTGACCGGCTGGCTGCGGTTGCGCGCAAATCTCCGCTTGGTGGAGATAATGGGGCACGCATTATAGCTCATGGCCGCAACGCGCTTCGGGCACAGCAGGTTGTAGGTATCATTGTCGCGGACAAGTGTGCGCTGGAAATCTTGCCAAAGATCGATCTGTCTTCTGGCGATGATGAAGCGCAAGAGGGCCTGATCCGCCGTAAGCTCGTCCATATGCTTGCCGTCGCAATGGATCTCGACATCGATGGCGGCGCAATCACCGAGCTTGGATGGCAGAGGGATAACCTTCTAGAAATTCTGATACGTCTTTTCAGCACCAAGCTTGTCGATGCGCTTCGACAGGGCATGCCTCGCCAATATGTTGAACATGAAGAGGATGTCCCGCGTATGCGCGGGCGGCTCGACGTTGGGCGGCAGTTCGCCCAGCTGGCAATGAATCCGGTCATGCTCGCTTGTCGGTTCGACGAACTGTCCGCCGACATCACGATCAACCAGATCATGAAGGCTGGGATCAATCGTTTGCGCCGTATATCAAACAGTACAGACAATCAGCGGCGTTTAGCCGAGCTGGACTTCCATTATGCCGACATAGCCGCAGTCCCTGCGCATGCACTACGTTGGGATCGCGTCAGTCTCGATCGGACGAATGCCCGGTGGAAAGAGCTACTCGCTCTTGCCCGTCTGTTGCTCGGCGAACGCTTCCAGACCACATCGATGGGTGAAACATCCGGCTTTTCGCTTCTGTTCGAAATGAACACATTGTTTGAAGAATATATTGGCCGGATGATGCGCCGAGCGCTCTCCGGCACCGGTTTGTCTGTCCATCTGCAAGGCGGACGCCTCTACTGCTTGGAAGCGATTGAGGATGGTCGCCGCAGCTTTCAAACCAAGCCGGACATATTGGTGAAGCGTGGCCGCGAGATCGTCCACATCGTCGACACGAAATGGAAACGCATCGCGGCGCGTATCGACGACGCTAAGCGGGGGGTATCCCAATCTGATGTCTATCAGATGATGGCCTACGCCCAGATTTACGGATGTAGGACGCTGACCTTGCTGTACCCGCACCACACCGCGCTTCGTAGCGCACCAGGATTACTCGATCGCCATAAGATTGGCGTGACCACGCAGCATTTGCACACCGCCAGCATCGATATCTCTCGGCACCAAATGGTGTTGCGACAGTTACGGTCTATGCTGCTTACTCCGGGACTGTCGGATGACTTGGAACACCACCTTTGGGAGAGCAGATCGGGGTAGCGGTCGTTCCAAGCGCCGAACGAGCGCGGCAGCTTCGCGCCCCATCTCAGCCATCCGGGGCCGGGATCAGTTCCGCTTGGAAGCGGTCGTTGGATCGGTGGGCGAAGCGCGCGGCTTCGCGGGAAGCAACTGCACACGCTTCATCTCGGTCAAAGCGACGCAAGAATTTCCATCCGTTTGACCTGATATTCCTCTTCGCTGATCAAGCCGCCGTCGCGTAGCGATTGCAGGTGCCGCAGCCGGCCCTCGACACTCTCTCGGCTCGCATCCGGCGCCCAAGCGGCGCGGCGAACGATGTCGGCATCGATCCGCAGCCGGTCGGCCAGCGCGCCCCGGAACTCGGCAATGATTGGCGGATCGGCATCGGCGGCGCGGCGCGATTTCACCAGCGGGAGCAAAAGGATCAACACCAGCGCCGCGCTCAGAAAGAGCAGCGTATAATAGACGGCCGCCGCGCCGATGGTTCGCAACGTAATGTCGCGTTGGCGGCCATCGAGATCGAGACAGAAGATATTGCGCGCGATACCCTGCTGTCCCGGCTTGTAGGAATAGCTCCGCGATTGGGTTTCGACCGTCCCGTCGCAGACATATGGTGCGGCGACCGTCACCAGCGGCGGATGAATCGCCCCGCCGGCGCTTGCCACCATCAACCCGCAAAAAGCACAGACGAGAATCAGCGCCGACAATCCGCATCCCCACCGCACTGCGGGTCCGGTCAGATTGCAGGAGGTGTTTCCCTGCCCCCTGCGGCGCAAGGCCGCGCGACCGACAAGCGTCAGGGCCAGTATGATCGCCGGTCCCAGCAGGAAAGGGAACAGGACCATGCCCACGGTGAATATCGTCGAATCTTCCATCGTCTATCGCCCGGAGGGCCATGGGGTGGCCGCCTCTGTGCCAGTCATGGCGGCGAGGCAGAAGCGTTCGGGCGCGTCCGCTTCGGGATCGGCGAGAAATTCGTCGCCGCAGTCATTGCGCGTCGCCCACAGGAACGTGCCATGATCTGCGGACACGGCATAGGGCTGGTCGCCGCGTCCGGTGCCGGCGATGCGCCGTTCGGCGTGCGTCGCCAAGTCGAACTGCGCGATCCCGGTGTCGGCGGGATAGATCAGGCGCGACCGCGCATCGTCGAACAGGAATTGCGCCAGTTCCCAACCGCCCCACGCGACCAGATAGGGCGCGCCGAGGGGATTGCGGGCACGGATGTGGAGATCGATCGTGCCCCGACCGCGATCCGCCGTCCAGACCAACCAGCGGTCATTGCCGCGAAGCGACTGGACGGCGTCGAGATCGTCGGAAAATTCGTCCTCCCGATACACCAGTCCGCCCGTCACCGATTCCCACCGATCCTGCGCCTCGGCGGGCTTGTCGCGCAGACGGCGGCTGCCTGTGGCCGTCGCGGCGTAATAGGCGGTCGGACCGCTCTCGCCGTCGCTGCCGTCGCCCCACAGCGAAGCGATCGCGAACAGCGTGTCACCTCGCCAGGCCAGCCCGGTGATCGCGGCCACGACATCGGCGGGATGCTGCGCGCGCGTGTCTGGCCGCGGCGTCGCGGCCGTCAGCTTGCGGTCGGCCACGCGATAGAGCCACAACTGGTCGGGACCGTCGAGTTCGCGGCTGGGCAGCAGGATGGCGACATGGCTGCCATCGGGCGACAGCCGCATCCCCGCAACCGGCACCCGCCCCGTCTCGACCAGTTCGGGCCGCGCGCGGGCGATGGGGCCAAGGTCGATTTCGCCAATCACCCGTGTCGCGATCGGCGCCGCGGCACGGTCGCCGAGGGTCTGGCGGCGACCCTGATAAACGATCGTCATGCAGTCATAGGCCTGATCATGGATCGAAGAGGCGGGATCGTTCAACTCGGCGAAGCTGCGGTCCGCGGCGCAGCGGCGGTCGCGTTCGCTCACCCAGTCGCGCTGCTCCGCCACGAGTTCCGCGCGCGCCGGACCGCTCAGCTTGTCCAGCACGGCGCGATAGCTTCGCGACAGCGCCAGGTCCTGCCAGCGCAAGGCGGCGTTGGCGCAGATGAAGCGATCGACCGCGCGCGTCGCCTTGCCGCAATCGAAGCTTGCCGGAACGGTGGCGGATGGCGCGGGCTGCGCGCGCGATGGAACAAGCATCGTCTCGCCAAAGACGACAGCAGCAGACAGGAACAGGCCGCCTAAGCGAATCGTCAACCCGCTAGTCATGGACGACAATGCGCGGATCGTCGCACAGGTTCTGCTGGCCGATGGGCAAGGGATCGCTACAGCAATCCTCCTCCTTTTCCTCGAACAGGACGGAAATTTCATAGGTGCAAACGCCGCCGGGGATGGTGAAGGTCCGCCGGCGCCCCGGAGCCAGCCCCTCATAGCCGAAGGCGTCGGAGTTCAGTTCGATATCATCTGGCTCGCGAAGCGCGATCTCCTCGACGCGGCGGCGGGTCTTGTTCGTCACGGTTACGGTAAGGTCGGCGGCGGGCGCCGCCCGCGCGGCGGTGCCGCAAAGCGCGATCAGCGGCCGCGCCGCCGCTACGACGCCATCGAGCGGATAGCGCGCCGCGACCCCGCCCACGTCGATCGTCAGCTGTCCCTCCGCCGCCAGTATCGATTCGAGCGGCGCATCGAGCGGCACTTGCGCCTTCAGATGCAGCAGATCGTCCATCTCCTGCGTCTGCACCGTTGCGCGAAAGGCCGCGACCGCACGCCCGTTGCTCAGACGAACCGGCAGGCTCTGCCCTGCCGCCGCGCGAAGTGGTGGATGGGTCATATAGGCCGATAGTTCCTGGCCACGCTTGTGGCAGATGAAGATCAGCGACGTATCGTCGCTCTCGGGCACGCCATAGACGAGCCGCGTCTGCTCGCCATGATCGACGCCATACCAGCGTGGCCGTTCATCCTGCGCTTCGGTCGGCACGGCAGCAAGAACCAGCACGGATGCGAGCAGTGCGCGCCAATGCCGCGGGGTTGGCGATCCTGGAAATCGGGCCCTTGCTTGCCCTTTGCGGGTCATGGCTTCTGTCTCCGGGCTTTTCGGAGGGAGGGCCTGCCCGTGCTGCACAACATACGGGCAGGCCCGACGGGGAAGACCGGACAGGGACGGAGGAAAGCCGATCGGCAGTCTCTCCCCATTCGGCCCGCTGATACGCCGACGGGTCGCTGCCGACGCATCTGCTCCCGCATCAAGTTCCGGGCGCCGGCGAGAAATCGGCGGGCATCGGATTCGGCAATGGGTGTTCGCGCATCATTTTCTCCCTGCCCCGCCGTGATGCCATGCCGGCTCGCATCCGTCTCGGACCAAAGGGAACGCGAGGTGGACCAGGCGGCACTCGGTCGATAGGGTGCGATCTTTAGCGTCGCCCCGCCATCGTTGGCGGCGCGATGCCACTGGAGGGGCGCGGCGTGGATTCGGCTTTTCTGTCGCAGCGATTATCGACCGCCTCGATTCCAGCCCGCGAGCGCCTGCCGATGTGGCGCGAGGTCTTCGGCCAGGCGATGGTTCGGATCGACATAGAGCCGGCGGCGGACACGCCATTTCACGCCGAAGGAACGCTGTGCGCGCTGCCGGGTGCCGCCTATGCCTCGGTCTTCGCATCGCCGGTGCGGGTAACGCGAACGCACTGTCTGATTGCCGCCGATCCGGCGGAGATGCTCTATCTGATCACCGCGGACGCGCCGCTGGAAATCAAGCAAGGCGGGCAGGAGCATATATTGGCGCCGGGCGACTCGATCTTCGTGCGCGGCGGCGAGGTCAGCGCCATAGCTTGCCCGAGCCGGAGCCGTTTCACCAATATCGCCATCGCGCTCGACGATCTGCGCGCCTTCTATTCCGACGCGGACGATCTGGCGATGCGGGTGGTGCCGCGGCAGAACGACTTGCTGGGCCTTCTCCATGCCTATGTAGACATGCTTCGCCTGCGCGCCGCGGCGGCTGCGGGCGCGGCGGGGCCGCTTGTTGCCGGACATATCCGCGACCTGATCGCCGCCATCGCGGCGGGGGATATCGACGGCCCGCCGCTGCCCGAACAGCCTGGCGTGAAAGCGGCGCGGCTGCGAGCAATCAAGGCCGAGGTCGCGCGCCGGCTGTGCGATCCGCACCTGGGCGCCGAGGATGTCGCGCGGCGATGCGCGATCAGCCCGCGCTATGTCCGCCGTCTGTTTCAGGAGGAGGGCAGCAGCTTTTCCGCCCACGTCCTCGGACACCGGCTCGACCGGGCGCATCGCCTGCTGTTGCACCCAGGACAGACGTCGGGAACGATCTCGGCGATCGCCTATGCCTGCGGCTTCGGCGATCTATCCTATTTCAACCGCACCTTCCGCCGACGCTTCGGAATGACCCCGTCGGATTTGCGCGGGAAAAGTGCCTGACAACCCCGGATTGATCGGGGCGAACTGAATCACGCCTTGCGACAAGCTCGCTGCCAATCGGCGAACACGCCCTGCCATCCCCACCCCGACTGGTGGACCAGTTCGGTCAAAACATGCGCCAGATTGGCGGGGGCCGACGCCGCATCCTTGTCTCCCGCGATCTCGACGCGACCGTCTGCGATGCGCAGCGCAATCTGCCGCCGAATGGCCTCGCTCGGCGGCGTCACGGTCAGGCTGGCGTCATAGATCAGGTCGGCATCGGGGTGGGTGCCATCGCGTGGACGGAGGCTGCTGCTCATCCGGGCTTCGCTTGCGTCCATCGGCTTGTCGCCGCGGATCAGCGACACCTCGCGCGCCAGCACGCAATGCCGTTCAGATACAAAGGTCAGCCGCATCCCGATCGTCCGCTTTCCGTCGCGAAATTCGCGGGAAACAAGCAGCCGGTCGGGCCGTCCCGCCGGTGTCTCGATCCTGAGTTCGAGCCCTGCATTCGCCAGCGACCGGACCCGCTGCTTCAGCCTGTGTTCGGCGAGCGGCATGGCGCCGGGCGCTGGCGGCACCCAGGCCGTCCAGGCCGCGAGCCACAGCATGAAAACGATCATGATCGCGAGATAGGCGCCGCCGAAGGTCAGCAGAAACCGCCATTGCACGAACCAGTTTTCCGGACCGCTTCGCATCACATAGATGGCGGGGATGAACGCCCCGAACATGGTGAGTGCCCAGGCGGTGATGCCTATCTGCGAACGACCGCCTTCGCCCGCCAATATGGCCCACAGCAGCAAGCCGAACGGCAGCAGCGCACAGACGATCCCCATGGGCGCGATCCGGCCATCGCGCAGCCACAGCCAGCCGAGCGACGCAGCGCCCGCCAGCAGTAACAGCAGCACGGCGGCGACCACCGGCGGGTTCAGTAGCCGGTTCACGGCTTCTCCGGGCCTGCCACCTTGGCGATGATCCTCTCCACGCCCGCCTCGATCCCGCCGGGGACATCGCCGCGCCGGAACCGCGGCAGGACCGCCCCGTCCAATATCGCCTGCGCGGCGGCATCGGGCAGGCGGGCCGCAAGATCGCGGCCGACCGCGATCCGCGCCTGCCGCTCGTTCGGCGCGACCAGCAGCAGGATGCCGTTGTCCTTCATGCCACGGCGATCGGCGATTTCGGCCCCGAAGCGCGCGATCTCGGTCCCGCCGAGCGACGGCGTCGTGACGACGACAAGCCGGTGTCCGCTATTCTGCTCGAAGGTCTGGATCAGGAAGGCGATCGCCACTTTGCGGTCATCGGACAGCAATTTGGCTTCGTCGGCGATGTGGCCTTGCGCGAGCCGGAAAGCGATACCGGCATCATCCTGTTGCACCGCATCGGCCCAGCTTTCCGCGCCCAGATCGATGCGCGTGATGCGCGGTGGCTTGCCGGGGCCGTTGATCGGCAGATACCAGATGCGCGCGGGCATGCCGTTCGCCAGGCGTACCGCCGGCTTCTCCTCGGTGCTGCCGCGGTTGGCGAAGCCCGCTTCCAGCGCCCCCCAATTGACATCGAAATCGACGTCGCCGCCCGAAAAACGCTCGTAATGAGAGTAAAAGGTGGCGTCGGTACTCCGGCGCTTGCCGCGTGCACGCGCCATGCGCCAATCGTGGATCGGTCCTTCGACCTGCTTCGCCTCGCCCCTCGCCACCGCCTGCGTGACGCGGCGATAGTCCCACCACGGCACCGCGCCCGACGCGAGCATCGTGAAGACGCCGATCACGATGATGGGATAGCTGTTCCAGCCCGGTTTTCCGAACCCCCATTTCATCACCGCGCCGACGAGGATCAGCGCCAGCCCGATCAGCGGAAACTGCCAGTCGATGCTGTCGTTCGCGATGTTATAAACCGTCGTGTAGGTCATCGATGCGCCTCGGTCGCGCCGCCCGCCGTCAGCTTTTCAGGTAACGCTCGCCGCAGGCCGTCATCACATCGACCGGTGGCCCCAGCCGCACTGCCTTGGCCAGCGCGCGCATCGCGATCTCGCCGACATGATCATCATCCTCCGCCGGATAAACTTCGTTGTTCAATTGTTGTTCGAGCTGGCCGTTGAGCTTGACCCAGGTCGCGGCGCGGGGATCGGGCGCGATCTCGCTTTGCGCGAAGATCTGAAGCAGCACGGTCGATAGCACATAGCATTGGGTGCGCGTGTCGCGCGTATCAGTCGGCAGGCCCTTGAATGTGCCCGCCTGCGTCTCCGGGAACGCCTTGGCGCAGGGGGCAGTGTAGCTCGCGGCATTCTTGTCGGCGACGAGCTTGTCCTGCAATCCCTTGTCCTGCGTGCCGATGCTCTCGATCTTGGCGACGACCTTGGCCGGGTCGCCGAGGTCGCCGTCCGTCCCGGCGAGCAGCGCGAAATGCAGCGCGTGGCTCGCGGCGTCGAGCGGGACCGAGCCCTTGCCGACCTTTTCCTGCGTCAGGGTCATGGTTGCGCCATAGCAGAGCCCCGCGCTTTCCGTCCGGTCCGCGGGGAGTGTGACCTCCGGCGCGCCGCCGCAGCCGGAGAGGATCAGGCTTATGCAGGCTGCCATCCCGAACGTTCTACCCCAGTTTAGATTCAACTCGCCCCGCATTGCGATTTCTCCTGTCAAGTCGCGCGGCATGCCGATGGACAATCCGTTCGCGCCCGGGAGATAATGGACGGTCGATCCCCGCATGTCGCGGACCATGAGGAACCGGGCATGGGATTATTCGGCACTGGACGGCTGATCGTGTGTCGGGACTGATTTGTCTACTCCGGTTCCGATTCGAGAAGCTCCCTATCACGAGGCGGGCAGGCAAACCGAGACGGCCCCCTGCTCCGCTTCTGAAGCTGTGACGCCGGGGCAGCTGGAGCAATGGGGTCGCGCGCGCGACGCGTGATGGGGATATGGAGCCAGTCGCTTCCATCACTCCCTTCGCCGGCCTCTCAGCGACCCTGGCGTGCCGCACGGATTTTCGGCGGCGAGGAGTTGCGTCAGGCCAATGGGGCCGGCCGCTTCTTCTCTTTCGAGAAGCGCCGATCCCATTGGCCGGGCTGCGCGAACCCTCCCGTGCCTCTTGCCGCCAAGAAATCCGCACAGCCCTAGGGATTCTGCGACGATCTCGAAAGCCAGTCGCGCGACACGGCCGACACGGGAATCGGTTGTGACTGATCGAGCGGCGATACGCGCAATCGGTCGATCGCTGGCAGCCCTATATCACAGAGGCGTCGGCGCGTTTCGGCATCCCGGTCGAATGGATCGAGCACGTCATGCGCGTCGAAAGCGGTGGGCGGACGATGCTGGACGGTCGCCCGATCACCAGCCGCGCCGGCGCAATAGGGCTGATGCAGCTCATGCCGGGAACATGGGCCGATCCGGCGCTAAGCCGCCTGGTGTGGATCGAGCGCGAAGGGCTTTCGGTGAGTTTCGATCTCGAGGCGGAGCGTGCCGCCCTGCGCAAGATCGTGCCGGGCTGGACGCTCGAGGATGCCGAGGATGAGATCTACCGGTCCACGTCGCGCGGCGGCTGGGTCGCCACCGATACCGAGCCGGGCGATCTCGAGGACGTGCCGATCGACGACCTCCTCGATGCATCCGATGCCCTTTCGGGCCGGACCCGGGACATTCTGGTCGAAAAACGCCCCTTCAAGGGTGTGTCGGAACGCTGGCCGGTCCGGGCGCTGGCCTCGCTTGTCCGGTCGGCCGGCGAGGGCGGCACGCGGGAACGGGAATGGTCGGATTTTCTTTGGCACGACGCGCGCTCGCAGGATCCGACGAGGTTCCGGATATTGATCGCCGAGCGGCTTTCGTCGCTTTCGCAACCGATCTTTGGCGCCAATCTTCAGGCGGTCGCGGCATGGCTGAGCCGGGCCGGAAGCGCGCTGTCGCATGTCGCTCGCGGATCCTACCTCAAGATCTGGGAACGGGTCGTCGAAACCGCGATCGCCATGCCCGACGTGGCGCGGTCCTCGATCGTGAGCGACACGGAAGGGATTGGCTGACCGCCTCCATCAATTCGCCGATGGGCCGCATGGCCACGTTGCTCGGCGACGAGTTTTCGTGGGAGGGGCCGGACCATGAGAGGATGACGGATGAATGGCGGGCGCGTGCCGGGCATCTCCTGTCGGTACGAAGCGATCTCCGCTGCCATGTCATGGCGATCTTCGGCACGAGACTGAACTGGCTCTATCATGTCGATCCCGACTGGACCAGCCTGCACATCATCGAGCCTATCGAGCGCGAACCCGATGCGGACGCGTCGCTCGCGGCCATATCGTCGCTCCTGCGATATGGCGGCCAATGGTCCTTGCCCCTCTTCGTTCGCCTGAAGGGACTGATGGTCTCGTTGGCATCCCGCAAGGGCGACGAAGAGGATGAAGGCGTGGGTCTTGCCCTGCTTCGGGGTTGGAATTCGCCGGGGGCCGATGGCGAGCGGCTCGTTTCGGACAGCGAATTACGCGAGGCGCTCATCGTGATGGACGACCGCGGGCGAACCTCTGTACTTCGGAATCTGGGTTATTTGGCAGAGCAGGAGAAGGATTGGACGAAGGTCATCGAGTTTCTCGATCGGGTCTGGCCGCGTCAACTCGTGGCCCGCACTTCCCGTGCCGCGGCGGAGCTTGCGAGCCTTGCCATGTCAGCAGGAGATCAGATGCCGGAGGTTACCTGCGCCGTCCTTCCATTCCTCACTGTCGCCGACGACGGCTGGGCCGATCCGATCCGGATCCGTCGCTCCGACGATAACATGGTAGAACGGTTCCCTGCGGAGCATGTCGCGATCCTTCATGCCACGCTCGGTGTTGACGTCCGAAGTTGGGCTTGGGGGACGAGCGGGCTGATCGAACGGCTCGGACGGAACGAGACTGTGCGAAACGACCCCCGGCTTATCGAACTGCGCCGGAGGATGGGGGGACGCTAAGCGCCAAGGTCCGCTACCCACGATCCCGGCCTAAAAGCCGACTGACCGCTAACGGCCAGATGCGATCATTGTGTTGAGGCCGCTAAGCGAAATACTCGGTTGCCTGCGGATGGCCAGCTAGCTGAGGCGGTCGATAGGGCCGCGAACATTCGGGATCAGGAACGGCTGATGCTTTAAGCCTTTCGACGACAGTCGGATGCAAGCTGAACTCGGACTCAACCAAACGCGGGAGGCGTTTCCATCTTTTCTTGAAGAACCATCGATTCATCATCCAGACCTCGTCGTGTTGCAGTCCGAGCGGATCTGGTGTGGTGACGAGAAATTCTTTCCGGACCTGTATGGAGGGAATGCAGGCTTTGAGTTCGCCGACCATCCACTCAAGTGCAATATCGCTCAATCGCGATTCATCCTCAGGATAGCTGCCGCCCACATCGCTGTGGCAGCCGGCAAACCAAATCTGTTCGAGCCATTCCGGCTTTTTGCCTCTATTTTCCTCCACTGCAGCGAGCGTCCCCCATCCGACGCGGGGGAAATCGGCCCTGTTTTCATCAATCGAAAGCGCGTGGCGCGCAAAGCCGACCTTGGGCGAAAGCCAGCGGTCGTAATTTTCCTTACGCCAGTATGCACGGTGCGTGTTGCCAATGATGCGCGGCCAGCTGCGCGGATCCCATAGGTTGAGTGGCGTATCCGGGTTCTGCTCGAAATAGCGAATCTGACTTTTGACCGTCCGCGCGTATCCTATGAGCGCGGCGCCGGTGAGGAGACCGAAGACCAAGCTCCAAGCCCCGTGCCAGCTGAAAATGATGCTTGCAGCGAGCAGAAGCAATGTGGCGGCAAACACCCCACGGACCAGCCAGATTACTGCCGCGTTCTGCAGCGCGGCGACAGTGTCGAAAACGCCGACAAAATCGGGCTCGACATTGCCGCGCAGATTGTCGGAACCATCGCAGGCTGTGCATCCATAGGTGACGCGAAACCGCCGCCCCTTTTCTTCGCGCTGACGGAAATAGGGCTGCTTGTCGCGAGGCTTCCCCGTGCCATGACTATAGACCGATTTAACCGCCTCTGTCGCCACAGCGCGAAGTGCCGGCCCATATCGTGGAATTGGCGCCCCATTCGGAAGCTGGGTCGGTACCCCGCACAAGTTCATCATATTCGCGAGTGCGCGCACCGTATAAGCACCCCGAGAGAAGCCGATCAGAATGATGCGATCGCCCGGCTCATAGTAGGAAATGATCTTGGCGTAGCAGTCGATCATATTGTCTTCGATACCCGCCCCAACTGCCGCCTCGAGGACGCTTTTGATCTTCGAGGGCGTTACCCCATCGATTTCACCGGCGCCCAGCCCGGGATCGTAATAGGTGACCTGATCGCGATAGGAGATCGGAGAGGATGGCCCAGGCCGCATCGCACGATACATTTTGTACACGTTCGAAAGCCGTTGATCGGGGCGCAGACCGCCGATTTGGCCGGTCCCGTCGGCAAAGATCACGATATTCTTCATGTAACCGCCCCCTGCATTGCCATGTTTCGCTCCCGCGAACTCGTTAGTCCTTCGCGTCAATCCATGGCTGGATTGTAATCCGCCGTCATTGCTCCGCTGCCGCCGATGGTGATCAGGATATTGTCGCAACCACCCGGCGTTTCGTCGGCATCGGGCCCGATCTTTCGCGTGCGCATTTCGCAGGAGCCCATTTCGTCGCCGGTACGAAAGAGATCGCTCTTGTCAGTGCGCAGCACTTCTCCGCGCTCTTGGAGTTCGGCGACGATCTCGTCGTCGGGAAGCCGCACGCGCCGGTATGGATAGGGGCCCGACGAGACTGCGTAGATCGAGGCACCGACCGCATCGAGAAAGGCGCGCCGCGACGACGTCAGGCTACCGTGATGGCCGACAATGAGGACGTCTGATTTGAGGTCGGCGGCGCAGCAGGCGATGAGCTTTGCCTCGACGCTTCCGGACTCGGGCGGCTCCGACGGCGGCTTGCGTTCGCCGCCTTCGGCATCGCCGGCGAGCAGGATGCGCCGGCTCCCGAGGTCGAGCCGGACGACAACGCTGTTCTCGTTGGGATCGGAATGATTGGCGGGGTCGCGATAGAGAAATCTCATGCGCGCGCCGACACCGAGCGAAACGGGCGCCGCGTCCATCATAGCGCTTTCGCGCACCGTCACGGCGCCGTTACAGCCGCTGCCCGTGAAGGTGACACTCCGCGTCGCATTCGCTGCGATCGCGTCATGATATTGCGCCCCCGGTTCGGACATCGCGGCCTTGAGGAAATGGCAGTAGCCATCGGTCTTGTTGACGCGCCCCGACTCCCAGACATGGCCGACCGCGAAGCGGCGGAAGACGTCGGGCATCAGCTGGAGATGGTCCTTGTGCGGATGGCTGAGGATTAAATGGTCGATGCGCGCAAGGCCGGGGCGCACGGCTTCGATATAGGCGACGACGCGGTTCTCGTCGCCGTCGTGGAGATCATCCTGGCTCCCCGCATCGTAAAGCAGCGCGAAATCGCGGCCCTCGATGAATATCGCGAGCCCAGTGCCGACGTCGATTACATGGACCTTGTAGGGCGCCCCCGTCAGCGCTTCGCCGGGCGGGGTGCCGCCGATCACCAGCGTCCACGCCTTGCTGACATAGCCTTGCGTACCGTCGGGCAGCTCGACGCGGTACCAGCCGCTCACTTCGCCGACGAGCCGCGCGCTGTCGCCGGGGCGCAGGCGGCCGAGGATGGCTGTATCCGTGGAAGGTCCTTCGCGCACGAGGACCGCGCTCGACACGCGCTCGCTCGGCACGATGTCGTCCGCCGCCGCGCGCGAGGCGCCGAGCAGGCTGAGCAGAAGCAGGATGCAAAGTGTCAGCGCACGCATGGCAGGTCCCCCAATTCCCCGCTCCCTTCTTTAGCGCGCGGAGAGCGCGGCGGCTATGTCGCCGCCCAGCCGGTCGCGATGCAGGAAATCGCGCAGATAGCGCTCCATCTCGCCGATCCCGCGCTCGCTCAGCGCTACGCGGACGATGCCGTCCTCCTCGACAGATGACGACCGTATCACCAGCTCCTTCTCGATGAGAAGGGCGAGCCAGCGCAGCGCGGTGGTGCTGGCGGCCCCGGCGGCCGCGCAAAGCCGGTCGACGGCGACCGGCTGCCCGCGGTGCTGCTCGATGTAGAGATCGAGCAGCATATCCCACGCGGGTTCGGCGAAAAGATCGTAGCGGATGAGGCTGTCGCGGCGCCGGCGGTTGTGAAACTCGCTTTGCGCGATGGCCGCGAGCAGATCCTGTTCATTGCCGCCGAGGGGTGGCGGAATGCCGCTGGCCTCGATCCGCCCGGGCTGGTCATGCTGCGACGTCATAGCAGATCCCTTTCGCGCATGCTGACGATATCGGCTCCGGCAACGATGAGATGATCGAGAAGCTGGACGCCGACCGCCTGGGTCAGATTGGCGATCTGGCGCGTCAGCCTTATGTCTTCCGCGCTCGGCTCGGCCGACCCCGACGGGTGGTTGTGCGCGAGGACAACGCCTTGCGCGCCGAGATCAAACGCCCGACCGAGTAGCCGGCGCATATCGCCCTCGACGTGGCTGATGCCGCCCTGCGCCAACATCTCGTCGGCGAGATAGCCCCAATCCTGCGCGACGAAGGTCGCGTGCAGGCATTCGGTGGACGACTTGGCGATGATGCTGCGCAGATAATCGCGAAAGCGCGGGTCGCGGATCGAGACCTGCGTTCTTGCGACCTGCTCGCGCAACCCGGCCTTGATGAGCGCGCGGGCGGCGACGATCGCGCTCACCAGATCATCGTCGCGGCCGAGCGCGGCGGCGAGTTGCCCGGGTGAAGCGTCGAGCGCGCGCCCCAAGCTTCCGAAATGTGCGATCAGCCGGACGGCGGCGTTATGCGCGCGGTCGCCGGCGAAGGGCTCGAGGAGATGCGCCACGACCGGTATGGCCCGTGGCGCCGCGTCCGCACCGCATGACGCCAGATGCCGCCCGCCAGGATCAGGAGCAGGGCGTAATAAGGGACATAGTTCATCAGGAAATAGGCGAGTTCCGCAATCTTCCGGCTCTCCTCGCGAGCGAAGTGCGAAACGACCGAGACCAGCTGAAACGCCGATAGCCATAGCGGATAGACCCTGTTCGCCTTGAGCGCGACGCCGATGAAGACCGCCGCGACGAGCATATCGATGATGAGGTGACCGATATCGACCGATCCGTAGATCGTCCCGCGCCCAACGAGGGCATGATAGATGCGGTCCGTAACATTCATCGCGAGGAGCGCCGCCGCGCAGATCCGTTCGGGACCGGCTCCCCAGCGCAGCGCCGCCACACCGAGAATCGCGACCGACAAGAAGTTGAAGGACCAGATCCAGCTCACTTAGTGAAACTGGCCCCGCGCGGCGGCGCCGTCAATCGTCAGGCAACCGCCTGTCGTTCGTCCTCTTCGGCGGCAAAGACCTGGGTGTCGTCGTGACCCGGCATGCCCGTGATCAGCGTCTTGTCGGCGACGAGCGCATTATGCGTGCGAAAAACATCGTTGGTGCCGCTGATGTCCGACTGGATTGCGCGGCCGAGCCGGACAATCGCTTCCTGGCCGACATGTGGCGCGGGAATATCCTCGATCTGGCGCGCGCGCAGGATCGAACTCATCACGTCGAGCTTGGCGAGCAGGCTTTCGTCGGCCTTGGCTTCGGCCGCCCGGATCTGGTTGCGGATGCGCATCATGTAGGCGGGAACCGGTGCGGTCGGATTGGAAATGGTCATTATCGTCCCCCGGCCCATGCGCTCGCGGCCATGGGCTCATCATCTTGTCGTCGATGAGGGCGGCTAGCTGCCGAGCGCGTCCGTGATCGCCTGCGCCGCGGCAAGGCCGAGGATCAGGCTGGCGATGAGCGCGAACAGGATGATCGCGATCGCCGCACCACGGGTGAGCGCGGCATTGTCACCGTCGAGCACCCTCGGGACGACCCTTTGCTCTTCCGGTCTCGTCCAGGGCGCATCGATCGTCATCTCGAGCGAGTCCTTGAAAGCGAGACCGGCCTTGGGGTCGTCCTGGGGCTCTCCTTCCGTGCCGCGCGGGGTTTCGGCGAGATCAATTATTTGCTTGGTAGCTTCTACACATGCGGCAGCGCCGACTATCTGATGGAAATCGCTCGGTCTTTCACGGTAGCGCTGCGCGAGCTGCGCGCGCGTGATGCCGCCGAAACGCGACCGCAATATCTCGATATGGCGGTTGACCGCCGATTCCGATGTCCCGAGTTTGGCGGCAATTTCCTTGCTGGTGAGGCTTTTTGCCAGAAGGCCGAGAACCGCCGCCTGCTTTTCGGTCAGCAATTCGAATTCGTCGGGCTTGGATTTCGAGTCATTATGCGTCGGCATCGTGCCGCCATATTAACCATAAGTTTCCGCTACGGCAAAAGACCGTTGTCCGTAATCGGATGGAGATGTTGCCAATATGGTGATGATCGTGCGGGGCAAGGTGATTGCGCAAGTGGCGCGCTGCGTTTCCTATTTTGCGAAAGCGGGCTTTCCTACAATCTTGCTTACTGTCATCCTTGCCGCATGAAGGAACGGGATTCGAGGAAATGGCGCGATCGCGCAGTCGCGATCGAATTTTGGATCGCCACGATCGTGGTCGGCGGCTCCTTCCTCGTCGGCGTCTGGCAGATGGTGCGCCGCTTGTTCTAGCCCCGCGTCCATGCGGGAAGAATGGACGAAGAGATCGGACGCCATGTCGCCTCAAGAGCATGTTTGGGCCTGCGCGCTCGCAATCGAACGTCAGCATAGTACTCGGGCCGCGGTTGTTGTCGCCGAACGGATCGGGGCGCTGGCGCTCGCCGGCGACCGCGAAGGCATCGCGATGTGGAAAGCCATCGCCGCCTGCCTCGACGAACTGATCAAGGCTCAAAATGAGACACATGGCCACTGAATCTACCGCTTACCTCATCCGATAGGGTCATTTTGGTGAGGAAGATGTTTTCGCTTGCCGCTTAGTTTGCTATCTGCCGCGCGCCTCGCCATCAGCACTTGGCTGGTCTGGACGAGAGGCCGACAAGGCGCAGGGCATTATGGCGGAGGATATCGAGAGGTTGCGGGCCGTCCGCGCGATCCGCGATACGCTGGTCGAGCAGATGCTTCGTCTCGACAAGCTGGGCGACAGCCGCACCGCGGCCGACCTCAGTCCGGCGATCGATCGTCTCAATCGCGAACTCGGCGAAGCCCCGAGCGAAGAGGAAATCGAGCGGCTACGGCGCAATCTTTTCATGAATTGACGCTGCGCGGCGCGTGGCTCCGGCGCGCGTACTGTTCAGATGCCGGGGTCAGTCCTCGAAATTGTCGAAATATTCGTCGAGCCGGCAGCGCGTATCGTCGGCGAGGCTCACGATAATCCGCCGCCCGTCATCAGGATCGGCAACGCGCACGAAGCGCCCGTCCTCGACCATCGTCTTGATCCAGCGCAGCGCCGTCGTCGCCGGAACCGCCGCCGCGATGCAGAGGCTCGATACCGATATTTCGCGCCGTTCATAGTGCGCAGCGTAGAGATCGAGCATCATGTCCCAAGCGGGATCGGCAAACAGGTCGGACGGGAAATGCTGTTCGCGCTGCCGGCGCTTGCGAATGAGCCTGCGAACCAGCTTCGCGCGGCCGCTGTCGAAACCTCTGGGACCAGCATCGCCGTGCCGGCCATCGACGGGAGCGTGCGCGAGGCTTCCGAATGAGGGTCTTGTCGCGGGCTCGCGGTGCGCGTGTCCGCTGTGATGATGGTCCGCTGCGAGCGGTTGGAAGGAAGCGCCGGCAGCGGATGGAATGGACACACCTCCCATCAGCCTCCGCACCATGAGTTCGAGTTCGTCGAGACGCGCGTAGAGATCGCCATCCCGCGAGCCGGTTTCAGTGCCTATGTCCCCCATGCGTTGCCCTTTCCCCCGAAATGACGCAGCATTTATGTCCGATTTCTAGCATGGTTTCTGCGGCGTTTACATCCATTCTGGCGCGATCGGCGCCAAGCGCGCCAGCCGCCGGCCTGAGATGCCCGGATTTTCCCAGCGCAAATAAGCGGCTATTTGGAACACGCTGCAATTCCCTATGGCTCTCGAACATGCGCGCGAAGCCGCCATGAGATCAGCGATGGTCATGAGAACTGTGCCAACTTGCCACCGGATCGGCTGCGGCGTCGCCGCGAAATGGAGAGATTCTCGATATCGGCGTTAGATCGGATCGATCCGTGCGTTGTGCTGCGGCCCATTTCGAGTCCGTGCGCTGGCTTTGCGAGTCTCCAGCCGTGCTTGTCGCGGCATGACCTCGCACATCTTGCGTGGATTAAATTGATGTAATTTCCCGATCGCGCCGTTGCGGTGGCGCCTGCACGGCGTCCGGATGGTCGAAGGCTCCATACGGACATATTCGGCTGCCCGCCTTGGTGGCCGATCATCGCCCGGCCGACCCTTTCCTGTCGTCCACTCAATTACCATTGATATGCCCTGGTATTGATCGATTGCTTTCTGGTTGCCTGCTGACGCTCCCTAACAGGAAAGGAGAGGCAACATGTCGCCAAAGGAGGGAAGTTCTTTTCCAATTGGTCGCGCGATCTTAACGGACGAGGAGTTTGCGCAGGTGATCGCATCGGCGTTGAAGGTCGAATTTGGATCGGCGCGAAACGGCGCAAAGATCATTACACAATGGACGGGCGTGAGCGCGCGCACGGCCAAAAACTGGCTGAGTGGGACGAACGCCCCGAGCGGAGTTCATCTCGTTTTGTTGGCGCGTGAGTCTAACGCTGTCCTGAAAGCTCTAATGCTCATGGCAGAGCGGCCCGAAATGTCTCTCGGGGCGAGCCTTTTGTCGCTCAAGCGGCTTCTGGCCGAGACGATGACGGCCTTGGATCAAATGATATGAATTTAACGGCTCAATTTGTACATATCGGACATTCTGGACAAAATGGGAGTTTGATCCTATATCGGTTCTGGAAGGAACGACGAACATGGCGACTCAGTTTCAGAATGCCGATGCCCGTGCCGGTCTGCGCCGGTTGGTGGCGAGCGAAGTCAGCGAAGCACTGACGCGCCAGCCCGGCCTTGCCAAGACAGTCGTCGCGAACACCGCGCAGATTGTGGCCGCCGTTGCGGCGGCTGTCGTTGCGCTCCCCCCCGCGCAGCAGAAGCGGCTCAAGAACAAGAGCGCCGATGTCGCCGACATGATAGCCGCGCTGGCGCGCGATGATGCGCCAGCCGGACGGCTCGTCATTCCCGACCCCACCAAAGTCGAACCGCGCAAGGGCGCTGGTTTTGGAGAATTGATCGACCTTGAGGAAGGTCGCCGCCGCCTCTCCGACTATGCGACTAAGGCGCCGCTCGAAGAATGGGCCGGGCCGGTCGCCGGTTCGAGCGCGCTCCATGAACGCGGCATCGCCCGCTCGACTCTTCATGACTGGCAGAAGCGCGGACAAGTCGTCGCGCTGCTCGCCGGCGCGCGCAAGCACGCTTTCCCGCTCGAACAGTTCGTGGACGGCCGCCCTGTCGAGGGCATTGCCGATGTTCTCAAGATCGTCGGCCATCCCCGCCGCGCCTGGCTCTGGCTCGTCCAGCAAAGCCCGCTGCTCGCGAACAAGCGGCCGATCGACCTGCTCAAGCAGGATCGCAAGGATGCGGTCGTCGAAGCGGCCCGGACCATCTTCGAGCATCCGTGAGTTTCGATTCGGCGATATTGCGCGAGCTGGCCGTCGCCATCGATGTGACCGGCTATCTCCGGGTGATGGAAGCGCGGCATCGCGCCACGCCGACCGGCATGGGTCATGGCGAGACGCGCTTCTCAAGCCCGAACCACAGCTTCACGATCTTATATGCCGCGCAAGACCTCCCCACGGCGCTTGCCGAAAAGGTCATTCGCGATCGGTTCCAAGGCAGAAAGAAGCGTGTATTGCTCGAAGCCGATCTACAAGAGCAAGTCGTCGCGCAGATGGTTTCGCTCGCGCCGCTCAAGCTGCTCGACCTCCGCACAAGCGGCGCGAGCCGACTGGGTATTCCGACCGACGCCGTGCGCGGACGGGCGCAGCAAGCCGGACGAAAGTTCAGCAAGCAACTCTATGACCGCACGGATTTTGATGGCATTGCCTATATGTCGCGCATAACCAATGCCGAATGTGTCGCTATCTATGATCGCGCCGTCACATCGAAGCTCGATCCCGCCTGTCCCGTTGTCGAACTGCTCCGTATCGGCGGACTGCAATCCGCGTTGCAATCGCTCAACGTGCAAATCAGGCAATAGCAACAAGGCAAGCTGTTCACGAAATACTCGGTCCGCTGCGCTGCCGTCCGAACGTCCAGCCTATGCCGCCGTCACGCACGATGCCCGATACGCTCTTGCCGATGTGCCGATCCATCACCGGACGCCACGGAACCAGAACAAAATCTCGCGACCGTTCGACCAGCGCATGACGCCCGCTAGTCATATCGACGGCGCGGACTAGCCGACCCTGAATCGGCTCCTGCAGTTTCGCTTCGGCGAAGGGCTTGCCGACCTCGCTCGATAGCTGATCCGCGACGCGCAGCAATTCGCGACGTTGGAGCGACGCGAGCATATTGGGGCGATAGACGGTTCGCCCATCCTGTTCCTCGGCAAGCTGCTCGGCGACCAGCCATTGCCGCCGCAAGGTCTGCGCGGCGCGGACCTCGCGCCCGAAACCGGCATCGCGAAGCGGCGCCGGATTATCAGCGACCAATTCCCGGTCGAGCCACGTCGCGGCCTCGGCCCCCGGCAGCTTGTCGAGCGGCAACGCCGACAGCGTTTCGACGGTGACGGGACGGTCGCGAAGCTGGCGTGCCTCGAACTGCTCCACCTTGTCCAGATGGTCGGGCGTGATGATCCAGCTCCCATCGGGTTCGCGCTCGACGCTGCGAGTCACGCGCCGCATCGCTTCGAGCCTGCGGACATGGGTTTCGGAAAATGGTTCGCTCGCGGTCGGGTCGTGCCGCAAATGCCCGTCGATCGTGTAGCGCCCACCATTGGCGGCGGCGACTTCGGCAATCGTGCGGTCGACGGAGCGAACACCGCTGCTGCTGCGCGGCTCGATCTGCACGATAGCATCTTTCGGAATCGGGCCGACGGCCTCGCCCCTGCCGATCTCGGCATAATGGATGCGCCCGTCGATCGCCTCGACGACGATATAATGACGGTCGGCATATTCATCGGACAGCCCGCGCTCGACGATGCGGCCGACAAGCGGGCGGACATCGGGTGCGGTCGGATCATAGATGACTTGATCGACCAGCGCGGGTGCGTTTCCGCGGGCCGCATAGGCACGCTGCATGGTGCGGATAATATCGCCTCGCTCGCCCATGCGGCGCAGCGTGTCGGCAAGGTCGGGGGCGAGCCGCCAATGCGCCGCGCCGTGGCGGGTCGCCAGCCCGAGACGTTCGAGCTTCTTGAGCCGCCCCATGCGAATAGCCTGATCGAACGCGCCGCGCGCGTTGGAACTGACAAATATGTCCTTGTCGGCCTCGCGCAGCATCGCGCGGTCGATGCTGGTCAACCGTTCCTGCTCGATCTCGGCGCGAAGCCGCTGCTCGATCGCATGGTCGGTGCGCGGGCCAAGGTCGAGATCGACCAATTCGCTGGCGCGCTCGCGCAGACCGTGGCTGATGTAGTCGCGCGCGATAATCAAATCCTTGCCGCGCTCGTCCTTCCCGCGCACGATGATATGGGTATGCGGGTGGCCGGTGTTGTAGTGATCGACCGCCACCCAATCGAGCTTCGTTCCCAAATCCTCTTCGACGCGCTGCATCAGCCTTCGGGTCAGCGGTTTGAGGTCGTCATATTCCATGCCGTCCTCCGCACTGACGATGAAACGGAATTGGTGACGATCGTCCTTTGCCGGTTCGAGCCAGGCATTACGGTCCACCGCGTCGCTGTCGGCGCTATAAAGCTGCCCTCGCCCGCCCTCGCGCGTCGTACCGTCGCGCTCGACATAGCGCAGATGCGCCTTGGCGCCCTCGAAGCCGTTTCCGCCCAGTTTGACGGTGCGAACCTTGACGATGGCGCGGCGCTGACGAAAGGCGGTGAAGCGGTCGCGCGATGACAGGACGCGACCGACGCCGGCGCCGCGTCCGATGCGGCTGCCGGTAAACGCCGACTGCCGGGCGCGACCGGGTGCGCCGCCGCGCGCGAGATTGGCGGCGGCAATCACGCGCGAGAGGAACTTGCGGGGGCGCGGCTTCTGGCCCTTGTCGCCAAGGCGGCCAAGCCGCGGTTCAAAATCGTCGCTGGTGGGCATGATCGGCGCCTTCGATAGGAGAGAAAGCCCGATCATGCGCGCGGCCCGGAGACATGAAAATCGGTGCCGCCGAATAGGACGGAAAACCGCCAATTCCCGGTGTTTTGGCACCGTCGCCAGCGCGGCGGCACCGTTTCCTTCTTTCTAAAAACGATGTGCAGACAATAGCTTAGGCACTGTGCGCATGGGCGGACAGTGCCGTAGCTTTATATCTTGCCCTGCGCCAATCCCCTCCCCCACCGCTATTCCCGCCTCCCCCTGCGATCAAAAAAGGGGAGCGACGCCCGCCGACGCCACTCCCGAAACCTGCCCCAAGGGCCGCCGGATCATCGATGCCGACAGACCTGATCGTCACATTGCTGCGCCCGGTTGCGCCGCTTCCATTGCGTTTCGATTGTCCGCAATTCGGCCTCGATCTGGCGCCGCTCGGCCGCATCGTCGCACCATGAAAGCTCCGCGCGCAGTTCCTCGATTTGCTGTTCGATCGACATGGTTCATCTCCTCATCTTCGTGAAAGATGAAGCCTCGCCCGGTGGCGGGCGGGCTGGGTCCAGGACCGCGAAGCGGCCGCGTAGCGGACGATGGGGGTGCCGATTTTGTTGTCGGCGGAGTGGAGCGAAGCGCAGCGGAGACGGCGGCAAAATTGGGGGCACCGTCGATCCTTGACGCAGCCCGTTCGCCGCCGGATGCTCGACATTGCTGAGCGGATTTCCATCCTCTCGGATGGCGCGCGGCGATGATTTGTCCCCGAGACGGCCAAGGAAAAGCAAAGAAAAGCCCCGCGCCGGAGGGCCGGCGCGGGGCGGTTCGGCTCAGTCGCCGGGATTCCAGATGATGGCGAAGGCGTCATCATCATCCTGACCGGCGGCGCGGCCGAGGTTGGCGTAGAGGGTGCGGCCGCCGAGTTCGGGCGCCGACATGGCGAGCCGGATATATTCGCGGCAGGAGACCTCACCGGTGCGAACCCAGCCGCCACCCAGTTCGACACCCGAGGACAAGATGCGGTAGTCGGGCTGGTCGCCGGTCTTGCCGCGGTTGGGAAGAATGACGATCTCGGCGTTGACCGAAAGCGTCTTCAAGGCGCCGCGGAACGAACCGTCGTCCTGGCGCTGCACATGACCGATTGCGGGCATTTCCATACTCCTTCTCAAGCTCGCCCGACCCGTTGCCGGGCGATGAGCGGACCGAAGGGACGGCCGCGCGCGCCGCGAACCGAAGGCCGCAGCGTAGCGGAGGACCGGAAGCGCGGGGCTGATTTGAAGCGAAGCGGCCGCGAGGAGCGCCGCCCTGGCGGCGCGGGGACATCAGCTCCGCGCGATGGTTTCGCGGGGGGCGCGGTCGTCCCAGGTCTGCGCCCCAGGAGCCGGCGATGGGTCGGGCGGCCAGTGAAGATATGGATGCGCGCGGCGGCAGGAGTGCCCGGCGATGAGTCCCGACGGAGCATCACGGCTTTCGTGCGCGCCGAACCGCGCCTATGGCGACGGCATGATGACGGGTGGAACGACGATAGCGGGGCAGATCGAACGGCTGATCATGCGGCTCGATGGCGCGGCGGTGTGCGACGGCTGCGTCACCGATCGGCTCAGCCTGTCGGTTCCCGCGCAGGCCAATGTCGTCACCCGCGCGCTCGGCGGGACGCGCGGCTTCGAGCGCATTCGCGACACCTGCACCTTATGCGGGAACGGCCGAACCGTGACCCGCCACCGCGCGAAATAAGCGTCAGGCGGCGGGCGTCTTCTTCGCGCGCGGGCGCCGGACCACGGGCTTGACAGCGGGCTTGCGACCGAGACCGATGGCCTTGGCGAGCGCCTTGCGCCGCTCCGAATAGTCCGGGGCGGTCAGCGGATAGTCGGCGGCGAGCCCCCATTTGGTGCGATAATCCTGCGGCGTCAGGCCATGATCGGTCATCAGATGCCGCTTGAGCGTCGTGAACTTCTTCCCGTCCTCGAGGCAGATGATATGGTCGGGCTTGACCGAAGCGCGGATCGAGACAGCGGGTTTCTGTTCTTCGACCGGTGCCTCGGCGGGCGTCCCGAGACCGGCGAGCGCGGCGTGAACATTGCCGATCAGCGTCGGCAAGTCGGCCATGCCAACGCTGTTGTTCGATACATGCGCCGCAACAATATCGGCGGTGAGCGCCAGTAATGTTTCATGAAGTTCGTCCGCCATCACGTCTCTCCTTCGCTTCGCGTGTAGCAAGGCGCCGGCAACGGGGGAAATGCTTTGATCCGCAAATAAAACCGCGCCGCGCGACCGCTTGCGGTCGCGCGGCGCGGCGCGATTTTCGGGTGAGGAAACGGGCGGCGGCCGCGCCGCTGCCCGCCTCCATGCTATGCGGCTTCGCGCTCGGGCTGCGGCTCGGGTTGGTTGTCGGCGCGCGCCGCCTGCGCCTTGGCGTGGGCGGTGACGCTGCCGACACCGCCGCGCGCGGTGTAGGCGGACGGCGGGAAGGTCATCCATTTCGGCACCCACTGCTCGACCTTGGGCCGTCCGTTCGCACCATCCAGATGGTCGCGAACGATGCGTTTCAAGACCTTGCCCGGCTCCTTCGCATTGGCGGTCGCGACCTCTTCGCCTGCAACTTCGGCGGTGATGCGGGTCAGCACCTCCTTGTCGCGCAGACATTCGAAAAAGGCGTCGTCGGCCTGCCAAAAACGCGCCATATCGACGCCGATCTCCAGCCCGACCGCCTCGACGGCGGCGCTGCCGCTGGCGAGGCTCTCGCCGATGGCGATGACGATCACGTCCATCACCGCGCGGTCGGGCAAGTCGAGCAAGCGCAGGAAGACGCCGACAAGGCCAGTGCCGTTGGCATTGCCGCCGGTAACGGTCGGCTCTTCGGGCGAGAAGTCGAGCAAGGCGAGAACCGCACGCCGTTTCTCGTCGAATGCCGCTTCGGCGCGGCAGATTTCGACGCTCTCACGCACCGCGTCGTTCCGCGTCGTCTGCGGTTCGGGCTGAACTTTCCACAGCGGCGACCCGACAATCGCATGAGCGACCATCAAGCGCAGCGCGACCTTGGGATGATGGCAAAGCGCGGCGCGCACGGCGGCGTGGCGGTGCAGGTCGATATAGGTTTGGCAAGTGCCGGTGACTTCGGGGCGCGGTGCCTTGGGGCCGCTGTCGATGGCTTCGCCGCGTTCGAGCCGTTTCGCTTCCTTCGACGTGACATAGCCCTCGTGGAAGGTCACTTCGCCGTTGCTCCGCACCTCGACATAGACGCGCCCGCCCTTGCGCTTGGGCGCTTTGCGATACTCCCATGCCGAGAAATATTCGCCGCGCGGGACGATCACGACATCGGGCCATCCGGCGTCGAGATAATCCTCGCGGCGCGCCTCGATCACCGCATTTTGTGCGGCCCAGAAGGCATCGCTATCGGCAAAATATTGCTCCTTGCCGAACAGGTCGCTGACGATCTGGCCCTTGTAATCGCCAATGTCGAACAGCGCCTTGTCGGTGCCGATCTCGTCGCCGCCGAACAGCCACGCCTTCAATTGGCGTCCGGTCGGACAATAGGCGTCGGCGTCGTCGAACAGCGTCAGCCACGCCTTTTGCTGGCCCTTGCTCGCCAAGGTCAGATGGCGAACGGTCGCGGCGTCGATCTTTTCCTTACGGTAAAGGTCGCGGATACGCGGCAAGAGATTGCCGAGCGCGAGGATGCGCTTCACCGCCAGTTCGGGCATTCCGAAGGTTGCCGAAATGTCCGCCTCGTCGCGGCCTTCGCGGACCAGCCGCACGAAATTTTCCCAGCGCGTCACCTCGTCGGGCGCGAGCCGCGCGAGATTTTCGATCATCGACGCCTCGATCGCGTCGGCATCGTCGCCATCCTCGAGAATGGCGCACGGCAGCGGGTCGGCGGTGCCGCTTTCGGTGGCGACGATTTGCGCGGCGGTGAAGCGCCGCGCACCCGCGACGATCTCATAGCCATCGGGCGCACAATTCGGGCGGACGATCAGCGGCACGAGAACGCCGCGCGCGCGGACGGTCGGGAGAATGTCGGACACGTCGGGCGCTTTTTTCGCGTAGCGCATATTGGCCTTGCTGATCGACAGCTTGCCAAGGTCGATAAAAGAGAGTCTCATGGTCTTGCTCCTCGTGAGCGCCGGTCCCGTCTTGTCTTGAAGCGGGGCGGGACCGGCTAGGATTGGCGGCGAAACGCGCCGCACGTTATCCGCCGCTTGGCGGAATCTCGTCGTCGTTCACCGCGTCGGACGCGCGGCGAAGCAGGGTTTCGGCAAGCAGGATCGAACCGGCGCGGCGCGACCAGGCCGCCCATGTCGACAGCCGGTGCGCCGTCGCAAAGCCGACATCGCGCTCGATGCCGAGGCCGAAGGGCAAGCGGATCCCCGCCAGTTCGGACAGACTGAACACCCCGAGTTCGGGGCAGCCGAACCCAAGGTCGGCCAATCCGAACAGCGTGTCGCCATCGGCGTAGAGTTCGGTCGCGAGCCATGTCGCGGCGCCGACCGGATTGAAGAATTTGATCACCGGAAAGGGGTCGGGTTCGGTCAATCCCTGCTGGAGCGCGTCGTGATGCGCGGCGGCGTTGGCGCGCAGCGCGGCGTGGAGTTCGGGGGTCAGGAGCATCATGCCGCCGCCCTTCCGTCTTGGCGGTCTTGCGCCTCGGCCCTTCGACCTTGCTCAGGACAGGCATGGCGCGCGAGCAACCAGTCGGCGGCTTTGCTGGCTTGGCTCGCGGCGCGGAAGATCGCGCGATTATCCTCGCGCAGCACGGCCAGCCACGATGCCAGATAGTCAGCATGGCGCACGGTCGGGACGATGCCGAGCGCGGCGCAAAGGAAGGCGCTGCCCATTTCGGCAACCAGTTCCTCGCGGGCATAGTCCTTGCTGCCGAACCCGTTCATCAACTTGCGGTCAAGCCGCGAGACATGGCCGCTGGCATGACAAAGTTCGTGAAGCGCCGTGCGATAATAGTTCACCTGCTCGAAGAAAGCCGGCTGCGGCGGCACCTGCACATAATCCTCGCTCGGGACGTAAAACGCCTTGTCGCCGCCGATGCGAAAATCGACCCCCGACGCGGCGATGACGGCTTCGGCGACCGGCACGATCTCGCGTTCGGGAAGCGGTGCGGGGTCGACGGCGAGGCCGGGGCGCAGCCCTTCGCATTGCGCGACGTTGAACAGGGTGAAGCGTTTGAGGAAGGCGATGCTCTTGGCCTCGTCGCCGCTCTGGCGCGCGCGTTCCTTCTCGGCCTCAGGGGTGAAGCGGTCGGCATAGACCACGGTGGTGCCGCGCTCGCCCTTGCGGACGGCGCCGCCCGCTTGCAGCGCCTGCCGAAAGGTCAGCCAGCCTTGCGACGGCCAGTCCTGCTCAATCACCGCGCCCCAGAGAATGAGGACATTGACGCCGGAATAGCGGCGGCCGGTGAGCGCATTGCGCGGGATTCCGGGGCCAGCGCCGCCGCCCTTGCCTTCAGGGCGTCCCCAAGGCTGAACCCAAGGAAAGCGGCCCGCTTCGAGTTCGGCGATGATGCGGCGGGTGACGTCATCGTAGAGATTGGTGCGCGGCGCCGGGGGCTTGGCCCCTCTATCCTCGCGGCTTGCGCGGCGCTTGCTGGTCTGGCACATGGCTGTCCTCCAAGAGCCACCCCAAACCCGCATGGGCCTCCCCCGGCGTGGGGGTGGGCGGCAGATGCGACCTGCCGGGCGCGGCCAGGAGGCGGCCTGCACGCGCAGCCGGGGCCCCATCGCAAAGCGATGGGGTGGCAAGGGCCGCAACGACAGTGGAGGAGCCGGCCGCGAAGGGCCGGCTTGCGGGACGCCGGGCCGCGCCCAGAAGGGCGCGCCGCTCACCCGCGCGACGGAGGGAAGGCCCCGAAACGACGCCGCCGCGCGTTCAGCGCGGCGACGACACGCCGGAGCGCAGCGCCGGCCCCGCGCCAGCGATCATAGCCCGGACGGGGCGGGACACGCGCAGTGCGGCCCGCCTTCGCGTGGCGCCGAAGGGGGGCCAAGCGAAGCTGAGCGCGGTCGCGCCGCAGGCGCGAGGCGCCCGCAAGGCCCGGATCAGTCGCCCGCCGAACATCGGCACGCCCGACATCGGGAAGGATGCGGCACCAACCGCGAGCCTCCTCGACCTCGCGCGGTCGCCGGTGTCGATGCGCCAGGCAATCCGTTCAGACGCCAAGCCGTGTTCGAGCAACCTAATGTAATGAGAACGGGACATAGTCGCCGTTCCTGCGACTCATCACGCATCGCAGCTTCTACCCAAAGTGGAAAACTCCACATTGAACAGGTGGTTGTCCGTTTATGCGCAAGGCTGGCCGTCTCCCGACCGGCCGCTCCTTGTTGGGGCAATCGCAAAAGTGGATGTTCGAAAGCGACATGGTTTCAGCACAGCCCACTTCGTCGAAAGACAAATTCAAGGCTCTGTCCGGACGACGAACAAACGTCGCCTCTTGGCGAGAGCGGACGTTTGTTGTGTTGTGAAGTTTTGTCGCCGCGGTGTGGTGCCGGGTCGATCAGCCGACGAAGCGCACCACACCACCCTCGACCCGCAAAGCCGCGCCGCTCGTCGCCGATGCCTGTTCGGAACAAGCATAGACGATCATGTTGGCGACCTCGTCGGTCGTCGCGAAGCGGCCAAGCAGGCTGGTGGGGCGCATCGCTGCAAGGAAGCCGCGTTCGGCCTCGTCCTGCGTCACGCCTTGCGCCTCCGCCTGCTTCGCCATGAGGTCACCGAGTATTTCGGAGCGGGTCGGACCGGGCAGGACGGCGTTGACCGTCACGCCGGTGCCCGCCACGGCCTCCGCGAACCCGCGCGATACCGCGAGCTGCGCGGTCTTGGTCATGCCGTAGTCGAGCATCTCCTTGGGAATGTTGACTGCCGATTCGCTACTGACGAACACGACACGGCCCCAGCCTCGCGCAACCATCCGGGGCAGATAGTGCCGCGTCGCACGCACGCCGCTCATGACGTTGAGCTGGAACAAGCCGAGCCAGTCTTCATCGGGAATGGCGGCGATGTCGTCAACGCCGTGATACTCGCGGATATGGGCGGTCCCGACGTTGTTGACGAGGATGTCGGCGTCAGGCGCCGCGGCGATCAGCGCCGCCACGCCTTCGGCCGTCGCCATGTCCGCGGCGACGCCGGTGATGTGGGCATTGGGCACTGTCTGGTGAATCTGTCGCACGGCATCCTCGACGCGGGCGTTGGCGCGGCCGTTGACGACGACCGCAGCGCCCGCGCGTGCCAGCCCTTCTGCTGTGGCGCGGCCGATGCCGGCGGTGGAACCGGTAACGATGGCCTTGCGGCCGGTCAGATCGATGATCATGCTGTTCTCTCTCGCTTACTGATCGTCCGGTTTGACATGGAATTTTCTCCCATTCCGACGTCGTCCCTGCCGGTGAGGATCCGTTTCTGTCAGTCGAACTTGACCAGATCCTTGAAGATCAGATGGCCCCAGCTATTCCCGTGCGCCTGCACAAGCAGGCCACCTTCCGAAAGCCCGCCAAGCTTGATCGGCGCGAAGCCAAGATTTCCCGCGAGCGCGGCAATCTCCTCGGCGGCAGCGTCATCGTCGCTCGTCAGGAACACGACCCTCTTGCCGCCATGGACGGCCGGATTCTGGTCGAGGACGGCAGCGACCAGGTGGTTGAAGCCCTTGACCAGCCTACCGCCGGCGAAGGCCTGAGCGACGACCTTGGCGGAAGGCTGCCCGCCCAGTTCTTCATCGGACACGCCGTATGCGTTGGTCACATCGACGATGATCTTCCCCTGCCAGCTGGGCAGTGCCTGCGCGACATCCGGGTGCGACTGGAACCGGACAGCCAGGAAGATGATGTCCGCCTCGGCGGCTTCCGCGAGCGTTTTGGGAGTGATCTCGGGTCCTATCGCGGCCGCGGCGGATGCAAAGCTCTCCGGCTCGCGCGTAGTTGCCACGGATACGTCGATACCGCGCCGGGCAAATGCCCTAGCCAGGGTCTGGCCGATCTCGCCGAAGCCGATGATTGCATAATTCATAATATTTCTCCGATCTTGTGTGATGCCGGGGGTCAGACTTGCGCCATGCCTCCATCGACGGCGAGATCCACGCCGGTGATGTAAGAACTTTCATCGGAGGCGAGGAAGGTGACGGCAGCCGCGATTTCCTCTGGCTTGCCTCTGCGGCCCATAGGTATCTGCGAAGCGAATTGGGCGGCCGCTTGCTCGGCTTGCTCAGGCGTAAGGCCCGTCGTTGTCTCCAGGGCAGGAGTTTCGATCGGTCCGGGGCTCATGGCATTCACCCGAATTCTGCGGTCTTTCAGCTCCAGTGTCCAAGCACGCGCGAAGTTTCGCACAGCCGCCTTGCTGGCGGCGTAGGCGCTGAAACCTGGAAGCCCCAACACGTTCGAGACCGAAGAATTCAGGACAATCGAACCGCCGTCCTTGAAGAGGGGAAGGGCCTTCTGCACCGTGAAGAACAGCCCCTTCACGTTTACGTCAAAGGTCTGGTCAAAATGGGCCTCGGTAGCCGCCGCGAGCGGCGCAATCGTCCCCGCGCCCGCGTTCGCGAAAAGAATGTCGATGTGCCCATGCTTCTCTTGCACGGTCGCGTAGAGCCTATCCAGATCTTCCAAGCGCGATACGTCGCCTACGACCGCCGTAATGTTTCCTCCGATGAAGGTTGCGGCCGCCTCCAACTCTTTCTCTCTTCGCCCGGTGATCACGACATGCGCGCCTTCTTCCACGAAGCGCTTGGCCGTGGCCAACCCGATCCCGCTGCTGCCGCCCGTTATGACGGCGACCTTATCTTCCAGCTTTTTCATAGTCCTTCATCCTTCGTTGCGTGGGCCCCAGGCATGGGACCACGACGGGGTCAGAGTTGTGCCAGCCCACCGTCGACGGCGAGTTCGCTGGCGGTCATGAAGCTGCTGTCCGATGACGCGAGAAAGGCAGCCGCCGCCCCGATCTCCGCCGGATCCCCCATGCGCTGGAGCGCGGTCATCGAGCCGTAAGCCTTCTGACCCTCCTCGCCGAGCGCTGCCTTGGCCAGTTCGGTCGCCGTCGGCCCCGGCGACAGCACGTTCACCCGGATGCCGGTGCCCTTCAGCTCCTCCGCCCAGGTCCGCGCGAGATTGCGCACGGCTGCCTTGCTTGCGCTGTAGGCAGAAAATCCCGGAGCGCCCGTCGTGCCGGCGCTCGATCCGGTCAGGACGATCGAACCGCCCTCGCCCATCAGCGGCAACGCCTTCTGGACCGTGAAGATCGTACCCTTCACATTGATGTCGAAAGTCTCGTCGATGTGCGCGGCGGTGATCTCGCCGAGCTTGAGCTGGCTTCCCCCGCCGGCATTGGCGAAGATGATGTCCAGGCTTCCGCGCTCGGCTTTCACCGCTGCGTAAAGTCGGTCGAGGTCGGCCTCATCGGAAACCGAGCCCTGCACAGCCCGGGCATTGAGCCCAAGCTCTGCCACGGCCGCGTCGAGCGCATCCTGTCGGCGGCCGAAGATGAAGACAAAGGCGCCTTCCTCGATGAAGCGCTTTGCAGCGGCGAGGCCGATGCCGGTAGCGCCGCCGGTGATGACGGCGGTCTTTCCATTCAATCTGGTCATAGTATGCAGTCCTTGTTTCGCCGTCTCGGGTTTGAGCGGACGGGAGGTCCGCCGAGACCCCGAAGATGGGGCTGCCGAAGTCCGGCGGTGAGTAGGAAATCCCGCACATCGGTGGTGCGAAAACGATCCAGCCGGACGGCTTAACGCCGCGATAAGCGCGCATTCCATCGCTCAGTATGTTAGGGCAGGTTTTGGATGATGCGGCTGGCGGCGCGGGAATGCACCATGATCGACTGGGATGACGTTCGCTATTTTCTCGCCATCGCGCGTGAAGGCTCGGTGCGGTCAGCGGCTGGGCGCCTCGGGGTGAACCACTCCACCGTGCTGCGACGCATCGCCCAGCTCGAGGAACGCCTCGGGGTGCAGATGTTCGAAAAACTGCCTTCGGGCTACCGTCTGACAGCGGCGGGCGAGGAGGTTCTCGAGCTCGCCGCCCAGATGGAAACGTCGTCGCTCCAGCTGGAGACGCGCGTGTTCGGGCGCGACCAGAGCGTGCGCGGGCTGTTGCGGGTGACGTTGACACCGCTCCTTGCGACACATCTGCTCATGCCGGACCTCGCCGATTTCGCGCGCCTCCATCCGGAAATCGAGATGGAAATCCTGTCGTCCGGCGAACTGGCAAATCTGACCAACCGCGAGGCCGACGTCGCGCTTCGCGTCGTCTACGACCGCAAAACCCTGCCGCTCAATCTTCACGGTCTGAAGGGGCCGGAGCTGTTCGGCGGCGTCTACATCTCCCGCGATCGACTGGCCGCATGGCGCGCAGGCACGCCCGATCCCCTCCGGTGGATCGTCATCAGCATGCACGGCATTCCGGATTGGGCCAACGAAGGCGAGGTTCGTATCACCGGGGTTCCATTCAGGGTCACGGACGCCGCGGCGGAGATTGCGGCCGTACGCCAAGGGCTCGGGATCACGACACTGCCGTGCTTCGTCGGAGATGCCGACCCCCTGCTGGCAAGGGTGCCGGGCACCGACCTGCACATGTACGGAACGCTCTGGACTCTTACACAGGGGGAGACACGCAAGACAAAGCGCGTGCGACTGTTCACGGAGTTCGTATCCCGCAGGCTCGCCACCCATGCTCCGCTTCTCGCGGGGCTGTCGCGCGACTGATGCGCAGTTGGCCGAAGCACGAACCGCTCCGCGGATTGGTGCTAGCCTCGACGTAAAGCGGCCCAGCGATC
>NZ_JAOZVW010000049.1 GCF_025869345.1 Sphingopyxis sp. | reverse complement strand
GATCAACGACAAGCACATCGAGGTGATCGTTCGCCAGATGCTGCAGAAGGTCGAGATCACGAGCGGCGGCGACACCACGTTGCTGCCGGGCGAACAGCTCGATTATCTGGAGATGATGGAATATAACGCGAAGCTGCCGAAGAACGGCAAGCCCGCCGAAGGGCGCCCGGTGCTGCTGGGCATCACCAAGGCGAGCCTGCAGACGCGCAGCTTCGTGTCGGCGGCGTCCTTCCAGGAAACGACCCGCGTTCTCACCGAAGCGTCGGTGCAGGGCAAGATCGACTCGCTGCAGGGCCTCAAGGAAAATGTCATCGTCGGCCGCCTGATCCCGGCGGGCACCGGCGCTGCCATGAACCGCGTCCGCGTCACCGCCTCGTCGAAGGACGCGGCGCTGCGTGCGGCGATGCGCGCGAACCAGGAACATCTGATCGCGCCGCAGACCGCCGCCGAGGAACATGAGGCCGAACTGGCACAGGGCCCCGAGGCGGCGATCGGCGACGATCCGCTGGGCAAGGTGCAGGGCGAGGACTTCACCACCGACGACGTGATGGTCGAGGACCGGCCGGAAGGCGAAGGCGAGGAATAAGCCCCTCGGCCCGATGGCCTGATGGAAATGAGCCCCGCCGGAGCGATCCGGCGGGGCTTTTTCTTTTGGGCAGCGCGTGGGGGTTGGAAACGGATATCTTCCCTCTTCGTCATTCCCGCGAAAGCGGGAACCCAGAGCGTGCGTCGGCTGATCCCACACTGGGTTCCCGCTTTCGCGGGAATGACGAAGGTGAGGGACGATGAAAGATAGTAGCTCGACAAAATAAAAGGCCCACCGGCATGACCGGCGGGCCCTGGGTCTTTTGGGAATGTGCGGACCGGCGCGACTGGCCTTCAAGACCTCCGGCCCGGGCTGTCCTAAGGCGCGAGGATCGCGACGGCGAGGTACAGCAGCAGCGGCAGGCCGAAGCCCAGCAATGTCAGGGCGACGAAGCCGACGCGCGTCCACAAGACGTCGATGCCGAACTGGTCGGCCATCCCGGCGCACACGCCGAAGATCATCCCGCTGCGACGATTCTTGCGAAAACCCTGGTTCATGTCTTTCCTTTCGATCCCGGCCCGAGGACCGGCGTTCTTGGTGGCCTTCGGGGGCTGGTCAGGCGACCAGCCCACCGAAATGCGCAGCGTTCGGGCCGACAGCGGCGAGGAACAGCATCGAGCAATAGAGCGAAGCAACCGCGGCGATGGCGTAGCTCTTGAGCGAGTCGACGTTGAAATGAGTCATGATCTTGTCCTTCCTATATGGGTCCGCCGGGCCATCCGGTGGATGCCCAATGTATTGCAGGGGGCGTGCCAATTTCATTCATTGGCGGTTAACTGCGGATTTTCGGATTTGGACATTTTATTCCAACGGGAATTTTGCGGTGATATGGTGAAAATTCCCGATTTTAGGAAATTTCAATATCGTCATCCCGGACTTGATCGGGGATTATCCCTCTCCGGCCCGTATGGTTTCTGACGAGAGCCTGGAGAAACCAGTCGTGAAGCAGGCGATGCCCGGCCGTTTCATAAGCTTCGCGCAGAGATCGCAGAGATTTTGGTTCACGCGGAGCCGCGGAGCCGCGGAGAGGCAGGTTCGGGCCGACAGGCCCCCTCTTTTCGTCGAGGATGCGGCAAGCCGCGGCGTTGCATGAAGAATGCCGCTTCGCGGCAAGTCCGATCCCCTCCGCGGCTCCGCGTCTCCGCGTGAACTTCAACTCTTCCTCTCTGCGCCTCTGCGCGAACCCCATCTACGCCAGCTTTCGCCGCCAAGCTCCCGCTTTGCATGTCTCGGAGGAATAAAGGCCGATCAAGTCCGGGGGGACGAGACTGTTGAAGACTGGCGTACGGCCGATACGTGCGGTAGTCGCAATCGGGCATGACGCTGACCCGCCTTTCGCTGACCGATTTTCGCAATCATGCCGGCGCGGACATGGCGGCGGGGCCGGGGCTGGTGGCGCTGCACGGCAACAATGGCGCGGGCAAGACCAACATATTGGAGGCGATTTCGCTGCTCGCGCCCGGCCGGGGGCTGCGCCGCGCGCCGCTGTCCGACATGGTGCGCGACGGTGCGAGCGGCGGCTTCGCCATCTTCGCCGAAGTTCTCGCCGGGGCCGATCTGCCGCCGGTCGCACTGGGGACGGGGATCGAGCCCGCGCATCCGGGGCGGCGGATCGTGCGGATCAACGGCGCGTCCGCGGCGGCTGCTTCGCTCGGCGAGTGGATCGCGATCCTTTGGCTGACCCCCGCGATGGACCGGCTGTTCGTCGAGAGCGCGGGCAACCGGCGGCGCTTTCTCGACCGCCTCGTCCTCGCGCTCGACCCGCGTCACGCGCAGCACAGCAACCGCTACGAAGCGGCGCTGCGCGCGCGCGGCAAGCTGCTCGCCGATCCGGGACAGGCCGATCCGCAATGGCTCGCCAGCCTGGAAGCGCAGCTCGCCGAGCATGGCGCCGCGATGGACGCCGCGCGCTTGTCCACGCTGGCGGCGCTGGCGGCCGAACTCGCCGATCAGCCCGACGCGCCGTTCGCGCGGCCGCTGCTGACATTGGTCGACGGCGAAGGGCGCGAGAGGGAGGGGCCGCACGATGTCGAGGCGCTCAAGACCCTGTTCGCCGCGCGCCGCCGCATCGATGCCGCCGCGGGCCGCGCGACCGCGGGGCCGCACCGCGACGACCTCTCCGCCGTCCACGCCGCGACCGGCCGGGCGGCGGCGCGCTGTTCGACCGGCGAGCAGAAAGCGATGCTGCTCTCACTCGTCCTCGCACACAGCGACTGCGTCGCGCGCGCGCGCGGGGCGCGGCCGGTGCTGCTGCTCGACGAGGTCGCGGCGCACCTCGACCCCTCGCGCCGCGCCGCGCTCTACGAACGGCTCGCGGGGCAGGGGGGGCAGGCGTGGCTGACCGGAACCGAGGCGGCGCTGTTCGCCGACATGCCGGGTCCGGTGACGCGATTCCGGATCGCGGGCGGACGGATCGCGGCGGGCTGACGCCGCCGGGGTCAGCCCTTCGGCTTGACCGTTACCCAGATGCTGATCGGCGCCGCGAACTTGCCCGGCGCGGGCTTGCCGACGTCGATGCGTTCGGCGGTGACGAGCTCGCCGGTCGCGAGCGTGAAGCTGGCCCACGGTTTCGGCATCCGGTTGAAGCTCATTTTCTGGAGCGGCTCGCCGGTGGCGGTGTTCATGATCGTTGCTGTGATACCCATGCGGCGCGGGTAGCCGCGCGGTGGCGATCTTGTCCAGCGCGAAGGGGATGCCGGGAAGCGGTGGATTCCAGACTTTCGTCATCCCGGATCAAGTCCGGGATGACGATGCAAGGTCAGTCGTCCGTCAGCCGATCCCTCTATGCCTTCGCCATCAGCTTCATCGCCATCGACGTCAGCGCCTCGGTCGCGGTCGAGATGACCGCGGGGGCGTCGGGAGCCCAGAAGGGGGAGTGGAGGCTGGGGAGCGTCCGGCCCTCCTTCTTCGCTGCGTCGAATTCGGCCTGCGGAACGCCGCCGACCCAGATGATCAGGCTCTTGATGTCCTTGTTCTCGTCGCGCGAATAGCGGCCGAAATCCTCGCCGCCCATCACCGGCGGAAGCTGGACGACACGCTGGTCGCCGAAGCGGGCCTTGAGGCCAGCCGCCATCTCCTCGGTGAAATCGGGCGTGTTGAAGGTCGCGGGGGTATATTCCTCCTTCTCGACGCTCACCACCGGCATGCGGTCCTCGGGGATGCCCGCGGCGATCGCCTCGCCCTTCGCGATGCGCGCGATGCCGTCGAGCAGCTTCGTGCGCACCGCGTCGGTGTAACTGCGCACTGTCAGTTGCAGCTTCGCCTCGTCGGGGATGATGTTGTGCTTGGCGCCGGCGTGGAAGCTGCCGACCGTGACCACCGCGCTGTCGAGCGGGCTCGTCTCGCGCGACACCAGAGTCTGGAGCGAGGTCACGATGCGGCTCGCGAGCACGATCGGGTCCTTCGTCGCCTGCGGATAGGCGCCGTGACCGCCGAGCCCCTTGACCAGGACGTCGACGCTGTCCACATTCGCCAGCGCATAGCCCGGCGTATAGCCGATCATCCCCGCCGGAAACTGCGCCGCATCGTGAAAGGCGATCGCATATTGCGGGCGCGGAAAGCGCGTATAGAGCCCGTCCGCCAACATCATCCGCGCGCCCGCGCCGCGTTCCTCGGCGGGCTGGCCGATCATCACCAGCGTGCCCGACCATTTGTCCTTGTTCGCCGCCATCAGCCGCGCGGTGCCGATCCAGCTCGTCATGTGGGTGTCGTGGCCGCAGGCGTGCATCACCCCGGTCTCGACGCCTTCCTTGGTCGTCACCCGCACCTTCGACGCGCCGGGCCAGCCGGTCTGCTCGGTCACCGGCAGCCCGTCCATGTCGGCGCGGATCAGCACGACCGGGCCGGGGCCGTTCTTCATCACCGCGACGACGCCGGTGCCGCCGACCTTTTCGGTCACCTCGAAACCGAGCTTGCGCGCCTCGGCGGCAAGGATGCCCGCGGAACGGACCTCCATGAAGCTGAGTTCGGGGTTGGCGTGCAGATCCTTGTAGATCGTCATCAGCGACGGCATCTGCTTCTGCACCTCGGCGCCCAGATCCTGCGCCGCGGCGGGCGCGCCGATCGCGAGGGCGGCCACGCCCATCCACAAGCTCCGCATCATCATCTTCCCCTTTTTGTCAGCCGGCCGGAACGAGCTCGATCACGTCGAGCAAGGATTCATAGGCGGGCGACGGAAGCACCAGCCGCCAGCGATTGTCGCCGATCCGTTCAACCAGCCCCGCCATGTCGCGCATCCGGTCGCTGCCATAGCTGACCGCGATCGACTCGTCGCCGAGCACCAGCGTGCCCAGAAACACCTGCCGCGTCAGGCTGTCGGGAAAGATCAGCCCGACCGGCCGCTGCGACCCGGTGAGCTTGGTCAGGCTCATCAAACCCTGTTCGGGCGCGACGCGGCAGCGGAACCAGTCATAGGCGATATAGCCGAGCGTCCCGCGTCCCTGCGTCCCGACCTTGATCGTGCGGCAGCGATAGTCGCCCGGCGGCAGATGCGGGTTGGGCAGCGCGGCGTTGGGCTGAAGCAGCACGCCTTCGTGCTCGACGCTCGCGCCATAGCCCTTGGCGCGCGCGCTGGCGAGCGCGGCGGTCCAGCTCGAATACCAGTTGCGGATGCGTTGCTTGTCCTGCGCGGTCGCGGTGGCGCGCCACGTTCCCGCCGGATCGGCGACCGGCGCGTCGGCCGACGATGGCGGCACCGACGGCACCGTCTGACAGGCGCCGAGGGCAAGCCCCAGCGCCACGATGGATAGTTTTGGGATGCGACCCCGCATATCGTCCTCCTGCCCCCTGTTCGGTTAACCTTAAGAGCCGGAAGGAAAATGCTCAAGGCCGTGCACGCCGAATGGCGGCGAAGGCGATACGGCGGCTGGAACTCACACCGGGTGTGGAGAAGGATTCGCGCAGAGGCTGCAGAGATCGCAGAGGGTAAGGGGCAAGGGATTCACGCGGAGACGCGGAGGCGCGGAGATTATGGTTTGGGCCGACAGGCCCCTTCATACCCTACCCCATCGCGGTTCTGGACAGGTTGCCGGAGAAGGCCGCTTCGCGGCAGGCACCATCTCTCCGCGCCTCCGCGTCTCCGCGTGAACCGAATCCTCTGCGATCTCTGCGCGAACCTGTTCCTATTCGGTCAGGCCGCGGTCCATCCCCCGTCGACGCTGAGATTGGCGCCGGTGATGTTCGCCGCCTCGTCGCGCGTCAGGAAGGCCGCGAGGGCCGCGACCTGATCGACGGTGACGAACTGCTTCGTGGGCTGGCCCGCGAGCAGCACGTCGTTGATCACCTGCTCGCGCGTCATGTGCCGCGCCTTCATCGTGTCGGGAATCTGATTCTCGACCAGCGGCGTCCAGACATAGCCGGGGCTGATGCAGTTGACGGTGATCCCCGCCTCGGCGACTTCGAGCGCGACGGTCTTGGTCAGCCCCGCAAGCCCGTGCTTGGCGGTGACATAGGCCGATTTGAACGGCGAGGCGACGAGCGAGTGCGCCGAGGCGGTGCCGATGATCCGTCCCCATTTCTTCTTGCGCATCCCCGGCACCGCGTGGCGGATGGTGTGGAAGGCGGCGGTCAGGTTGAGCGCGATGATCATGTCCCATTTCTCGACCGGGAAATCCTCGACCGGCGACACGAACTGCATTCCCGCATTGTTCACGAGGATGTCGACGCCGCCCAGATCCTTGTCGGCGCGTTGGAACATCGCCTCGATCTCGTCGGGCTTGGTGAGGTCGGCGCCGTCATAGATCGCCTTGCCGCCGTTGAGCACCGCCAGCGCCGCGCGCTCGGCCTCGATCGCGTCGGCGTCGCCGAAGCCGTTGATGACGATATTCGCGCCCGCGGCGGCGAACGCCTTGGCGATGCCGAGCCCGATGCCCGAGGTCGATCCGGTGACGAGCGCGGTCTTGCCTTTGAGATGCATGATATAGTCCTTTCAGGTGGGGGAGAGGGTCAGCCGGCCTTGGGGCGAAGATCGCCCGACTGGACGGCAAAGCTGTCGGAGCGCCCTTCGGCGATGCTGTCGGCGAGCAGGTGGCCGTCCTTCATCGCGGCCTCGACCGCAGCACGGCCGAGCGCCCAATTGGCCTCCATCGTCGCGCGCGAAAATTCGAAATCGCGCACCCCGGTCTGCCACGCGGGCGGCTGGTGGATCAGCTGGACGACGTTGAGCGCCTTGGCGTCGATCATCCGCTCGACCGCCTTCACCTCGGGCAGGTCGCGCGCTTCGGGCGGCAGTTTGGCGAGCATCCGGTCGATCAGCCGATGCTCCTTGCGTCGCCGCACCAGCCCGTCGGAAATGCGCCGCGTGCGGCTGGAAAAGCGGATATCCTTCTCGCGCGACCAGGCTTCCTCCAGATCGTGCGGCCGCTCGCCGCGCGCCGGGAAGAGGTCGACCTGAAAGACGAGCATATCCTCATGTCCGGCTTCCACGACATGCTCGAGCGGCGTGTTCGACACGAGCCCGCCGTCCCAATACCAGGTCCCGTCGATCTCGATCGGCGGCAGGCCCGGCGGCAGCGCGCCCGACGCCATGATATGGCGCGCGTCGATGGTGTCGGTGGTCGTATCGAAATAGCGGAAATTGCCCGTCTCGACCGCGACTGCGCCGACCGACAGCCGCACCTTGCCATGGTTCAGCCGGTCCCAGTCGACGAGCCGGTCGAGCGTCGCGGCGAGCGGCGCGGTGTCGTAGAAGCTGACCGCGGCGGGCGTCTGCCGCTCGGCGAACATCGGCGGCGGAATGCGCGGGACGAAGAAGCCCGGCACGCCGAAGCTCGCGACCTGCGCCGCCGCGCCCAGATGCACCCATTCGCGGATCAGATCATTGTCGACGGTCGGCAGCGAGGGCAGCGCCGACGATACCCCCTCCCAGAACTCGCGCATCCGGCCGACCGCTTCGTCGCGCGGATTGCCGGCGATGATCGCGGCGTTGACCGCGCCGATCGAAATGCCCGCGACCCAGTCGAGTTCGATCCCGAGTTCGATCAGCGCTTCATAGATGCCCGCCTGAAACGCGCCGAGCGCGCCCCCGCCTTGCAGGACGAGGACGACCAGATCGGGAAGCGGCAAAGCGGCGCGGGCGGCACGGCGGGGCATGGCCTCGAAACGATCCTTATTCTGCGTTCGGCACCCTGGGCCTTTTGTGCACCGCAACAGACGAGATTGCAAGTCTCCGCTCCATGTCTCCATCGACGCGAAGCCCCTTCCAATTGCCCCGCGCTGCTGTCACTATCCGCCCCGGACAGACACTTAGCGGCGGGAGGGACCCCATGCGCCTCGACGATTATGATCCCGGCGACGATATTCAGGACCTCGGGCGCGGCGGTGGCGGGTTCGGCGGCGGTGGGGGCGGCGGCATGGGCGGCCTGCTCTTCGGGTTGCTGCCGATGCTGCTCGGCCGCAAGATGGGGTGCGGGACGATCCTGCTGCTCGGCGTCGTCGCTTTCTTCCTGCTCGGACCGGGCATGAACATGCTGGGGTCGGGCGGCAGCACCGCCGATCCGGCGGCCGACAGCCGCAGCGGCCAAGCGCAAGGCGTGGCCTGTGATACGGCGGCGGAGAAGTTCGCATGCAACGTCTTCGGTTCGACCCATCAGGTATGGGGGCAGATGATCAGCGGTTATCGCAAGCCGACCCTCTATTTCTTTTCTCAAAGAGCCGACCATACAGGCTGCGGGGCCGCGCAGTCGGCAATGGGGCCCTTCTATTGCCCGGCCGACCAGGGCGTCTATCTCGACACCGATTTCTTCAACGAACTCCAGAACAAATTCCGCGCCGCCGGGGACGCGGCGCAGGCCTATGTCGTTGCGCACGAGGTCGGCCATCATATCCAGACGATCACCGGCATCTCGGATCAGGTCCGCAACGCCCAGCAGCGCGCGTCGCAGGCCCAGGGCAATGCCTTGCAGGTCCGCATGGAATTGCAGGCCGACTGCTACGCCGGCGTGTGGGCGAACCGCGCGCGCAACAAGGACGGCCAGACGGTGATGGAGCCCGGCGACATGGAGGAGGCGATGCGCGCCGCCAATGCCATCGGCGACGACACGCTGATGCGCTCGGCGGGCCAGCGCCCCGTGCCCGAGAGCTTCACGCACGGGACGAGCGAGCAGCGCATGACCTGGCTGCGCCGCGGCCTCGAAACGGGGGACCCGAAACAGTGCGACACCTTCAGCGCGTCGCTCTGATCGCGGCGGCGGCGCTCGCCGCCACGCGTGCTTCGGCCGAAACGCTCTACGTCCAGACCGGACGGCTGATCGATGGCGTCTCGAACGAAGTGCGCACCGGCCAGTGCGTGACGATCGAGGACGCGCATATCAGGGCGGTCGGCCCGTGCGGCACGGCGCCCGCCGGGGCGACGGTCGTCGACTGGTCGGCCTATACGGTGCTGCCGGGGCTGATCGACCTGCACACCCATCTCGCCGACGTCGGACAGAGCGCCGACGTCGCGGCGCCGATCAAGGCCTCGCCCGCCGAAACCGCGCTGGTCGGCGCGCGCAACGCGCGGGTGACGCTGAACGCCGGCTTCACGAGCGTGCGCGACGTCGGCACCTATCGCGGGCTGACCGACGTGGCGCTGCGTAATGCGATCGACCGCGGCGATGTGCCGGGGCCGCGCATGTGGGTCGCAGGCGCCTATATCACCGTTCCCGGCGGCGGCGGCGAAGTGAACGGCGTCGTCCCGAACGACCAGCTTCCGCCCGACATGCGCCTCGGCGTCGCCGCGACGCCGGAGGAGGCCGCGCAGAAGACCGCGTATCTGCTCGACCATGGCGCCGATTTCATCAAGACGATCGCCACCGGCGCGGTGCTCGCGATCGGCACCGAACCCGGCGCGCCCGAACTCACCGAGGATCAGCTTCGCGCGGTGGTGAAGGTCGCCCACGCTCGCGGCAAACGCGTCACCGCGCACGCGCACGGTGCCGAGGGAATCAAGAATGCGATCCGCGCCGGGGTCGACAGCATCGAACATGCGAGCCTTGCCGACGAGGAAGCGCTGCAGATGGCGAAGGCGCACGGCACATGGCTCGTCATGGACATCTACAACGGCACCTATATCGACGAGATCGGGACCAAGGAGGGCTGGCCCGAGGAATATCTCCGCAAGAACCGCGAGACCACCGACACCCAGCGCGCGGCGTTCCGGCGCGCGGTCGCGCTGGGCGTCAGGATCGGCTACGGCACCGACGCCGGCGTCTATCCGCACGGCCTCAACGCGCGGCAATTCGCCAACATGGTCAAATATGGCATGACCCCGATGCAGGCCATTCAGGCCGCGACCGGCCGCGCCGCCGAGGAAATGGGCCGCGCCGACGTGGGCGCGATCGTGCCGGGGCGCTATGCCGACATGGTCGCGGTCAAGGCCGATCCGCTGAAGGACATCACGGTGCTGGAAGCGATCGACCATGTGATGAAGGGCGGCGCGATCGTTCGCTGACGAGCGAAAACGACCTCCCGCATTTTATGATTTAGGGGCTCCCCACCCCAAGGCGGACGTGCCGTTCAGAGAATCTCGCGCACCAGATCCTGCGGCCGGCAATAGCGCACGCCCTTTTCGGTCTCGACGAAGGGGCGGTCGACATAGGCGGGGTTGTGGGTCATCGCGGCGATGATCGCGTCCTCGCTCGCGTCCGCCAGCCCGCGCCCCTCGGCGTCGGTGCCGCGCAGGCGCAGCGCCTCGCGGGCGGTGAGGCCGGCATCGCGAAAGAGCTGGCGCAGCTTGTCCGCAGCATAAGGGGTTTTCAGATATTCGACCACCTCGACCTCGACGCCGGGGGTCTCTTCGAGAATCGCCAGCGTCTTGCGCGAGGTGCCGCAGGCGGGGTTGTGCCAGATGACTGCCTTCATGCCCCCGCCCTAACGACAGCTTAGCGCAGCGTAAACCCGCTATTCATGGCATATATGGCACATCTGCCCGCATGAAGGGGAACCACCAGCTTGCCTTTCCCGGCCCGGATACGATCTATGCGAGGATCGAGGGACCGCCGGAGGCGGCCAATGCGGGGTTGCTGCTCAAGTGAATGAACTGATCGATCGGCGGAAGGTGCTGGCGGGACTGGCGGGCGTGGGGGCGCTCGCCGCGACGTCGGTGCGGGCCGCCCAATTGCCCGACTGGATGGCGCAGCCGTCGTCACCGATACCCCCGGCGCCCGTGCAGGCGCCGGTCGACTATCTCGCCGTCGCGCGCAAGCAGCTTGCGCTGCAATCGCGCAACATTCACCAGACCGACCGCGTCGGCATCGTCGACTTCGGCTTGCCGTCGTCGCGTCCGCGCTTCGCGCTGATCGACATGGCGGCGGGGAAGATCGAGATGTTCCCGGTGACCCACGGGCGTGGGTCGGACCCGCAGCACGACGGCTGGCTCAAGCGCTTCTCGAACGCGCCGGGCAGCCTGGCCTCGTCGCGCGGCGCCTATCGCACCAGCGACTATTATTGGGGCGCGAACGGCTCGTCGATGCGGCTCGCGGGGCTGGAGGCCGACAACAGCAACGCCGACATGCGCGCGATCGTCATCCACGGCGCCTGGTATGCCGAACCGGCGCTGATCGCGACGCAGGGCAAGCTGGGGCGCAGCGAGGGCTGCTTCGTCTTCGGCGAGGAATTGCTGCCGATGGTGCTTTATAAGCTGGGGCCGGGGCGGCTGCTCTTCGCCGATAAGCTGAGCGCGCCGCCGCCGATGCCGAGCTTCCCGATGCCGACAGAGCCGCTGCCGGGGACGGAGAATATCATCCGGACCAGTGCGAGCAGCGGGGCGATACCAAAGACGGCGGATTAGGCTACGCGATCGTCATTGCGAGCGCAGCGAAGCAATCCAGAGCGGTTTACGCGGGC
>NZ_JAOZVW010000048.1 GCF_025869345.1 Sphingopyxis sp. | reverse complement strand
GGGCCCGATCCTGTGCCTCGTCGGCCCTCCGGGCGTCGGCAAGACCTCGCTCGGCCGCAGCATCGCGAAGGCGACGGGCCGCGAGTTCGTGCGCCAGTCGCTGGGCGGCGTGCGCGACGAGGCCGAGATTCGCGGCCACCGCCGCACTTACATTGGCTCGCTGCCGGGCAAGATCGTGACCAACCTGAAGAAGGCCGGGACGATGAACCCGCTGTTCCTGCTCGACGAGATCGACAAGCTGGGCCAGGATTTCCGCGGCGATCCGGCCTCGGCTTTGCTCGAAGTGCTCGACCCCGAACAGAATGCGAAGTTCCAGGATCATTATCTGGAGATCGACGTCGATCTTTCGGACATCATGTTCGTCACCACGGCGAATTCGCTGAACCTGCCGCAGCCGTTGCTCGACCGCATGGAGATCATCCGCCTCGAAGGCTATACCGAGGATGAGAAGGTCGAGATCGCCAAGCGTCACCTGATCGCGAAGCAGGTCGAGGCGCACGGGCTGAAGGCCGGCGAGTTCGAGCTGACCGACGAAGGGCTGCGCGATCTCATCCGCTATTATACCCGCGAGGCGGGCGTCCGCACGCTCGAGCGCGAGATTGCGCGGCTGGCGCGCAAGGCGCTGCGCAAGATCCTGGAGGGCAAGGCGGAGAGCGTCGTCGTCACCCCGGACAATCTGTCGGAGTTCGCGGGCGTGCGGAAATTCCGCCACGGCGTCTCGGACGGCGAGGATCAGGTCGGCGCGGTCACCGGCCTTGCCTGGACCGAGGTCGGCGGCGAACTGCTGACGATCGAGGCCGTCACCGCGTCGGGCAAGGGACAGGTCCGCACCACCGGCAAGCTCGGCGAAGTGATGACCGAGTCGGTGCAGGCCGCGCTGTCCTTCGTAAAGGCCCGCGCGCCGGCCTATGGCATCAAGCCCAGCCTGTTCGCGCGCAAGGATATCCACATCCACCTGCCCGAAGGCGCGGTGCCGAAGGACGGCCCGTCGGCGGGTGTCGGCATGGTCACCGCGATGGTGTCGACGCTCACCGGGATCGCGGTGCGCAAGGATGTCGCGATGACCGGCGAAGTCACGCTGCGCGGCCGCGTGCTCGCGATCGGCGGTCTCAAGGAAAAGCTGCTCGCGGCGCTGCGCGGCGGGATTACGACCGTCCTCATTCCCGAAGAGAATGAAAAGGATCTGGTTGAAATTCCGGCAAACATCACGGCGAAGCTCAAGATCATTCCGGTGAGCCACGTCGATCAGGTGCTCGCCGAAGCGCTGGTCTCGCCGGTCGAGCCGATCGAGTGGACCGAAGCCGACGAGCTTGCCGCTTCGCCCCCGATCGTGTCCGGCGGCGATCCCGAAAGGGCGATTCGCCACTGATCGGCCGACGATGGACCCCGTTTCGCCCTGATTCGTCGCAAAATTGGCGTTTTGGAGCGGTTTTCTGCGATTTTTGCTTTGACAACCCAGTGGGAAACATCGTTAGTGGCGCGCCATGGCTTCGGGCCATGAATCATTCTATCCACCTATGCAGGGGTTCCTTAGGCATGAACAAACAAGACCTGATCGCCGCCGTCGCTGACTCGAGCGGCCTTACCAAGGGCGATGCGAGCAAGGCGGTCGAAGCCGTGTTCGACGCGATCACCGGCGCGCTGAAGAAGGGCGGCGAAGTCCGTCTCGTCGGCTTCGGCACCTTCGCGGTCAGCAAGCGCAAGGCATCGACCGGCCGCAACCCGCGCACCGGCGAAACGATGACCATCGCGGCGTCGAACCAGCCGAAGTTCAAGGCCGGCAAGGCCCTCAAGGACGCCGTCAACTAAGTTGACTGGCACCTTTGGGTGACATCATCTCGGGCCGCGGCGCAAGCCGCGGCCCGATTTGATTCCGGGCGATCCCGGGCAATCGGTGTCGAATGGGCGTTGCATTACCCGCGCGAGCGGCTATGGACGGCCGGCTTTCGGACGCCGCCCGATATTCGGCCGGCACGGGAATGGGCGCGTAGCTCAGCGGTAGAGCACACCCTTCACACGGGTGGGGTCACAGGTTCAATCCCTGTCGCGCCCACCATTCCCCCCCGATGCGGTTGAGGCCGAATATTGGCTGTCCGCTTCATTCATCGCTTATTCAATGCGTTCGCATTAGAAGCCGGACCATGATCCGCACCCTGACCCTGTCGCTCGTTTCTGCTTTGCTCCTTGCCGCATCGCCTGCGGCTGCGCGCGTCGAGCGCGATCAGGACAATATGCGCGACGCCGCGGCCCAGGGGCAGGTGATCCCCCTCAACCGGCTGGTGGCGGAAGTGAAGGCGCGGCCTCCCTACAGCGGCATGACCTATCTTGGCGGGCCGCAGTTCGACTCTCGCCGGATGATCTATGCGCTGAAATTCATGGATGGATCGCAAGTCGTCATCGTCTATGTGGATGCCCGCACCGGCCGGATCGTCGGCCGCAAACCCTGACCCCCCCTGGATTCCCCATTTGCCGAGCGAGGACCGCAACGACATTTTGCGATGATCGTTCGGACTTGATACATAGTCGTGACACGGCGGCCGGGATACCGGCACGCAAAGGAAAGGCGCCTGAATGCGGATTTTGATTGTCGAGGACGAACCCACGCTGGGTCCGCAGCTCAAGGCCACGCTCGAAGGCGCCGGATATGCCGTCGATCTCGCGACCGACGGCGAGGATGGCCATTTCCTCGGCTCGACCGAAAATTACGATGCGGCGATCCTCGACTTGGGGCTTCCCGAGATCGATGGGCTGACCGTGCTCGACCGCTGGCGGCGCGAGAAGCGCAATTTCCCCGTTCTCGTCCTGACTGCGCGCGACAGTTGGTCGGACAAGGTCGCGGGGCTCGACGCGGGCGCCGACGATTATCTGGCGAAGCCGTTCCAGACCGAGGAGCTGATCGCTCGCCTGCGTGCGCTGATCCGCCGCGCCTCGGGCAATGCGTCGAGCGAGCTGATCGCGGGCAAGGTCCGCCTCGACACCCGCTCGGGCCGCGTGACGCTCGACGGCGAGCCGGTCAAGCTCACCGCGCAGGAATATAAGCTGCTGTCCTACCTGCTCCATCACAAGGGCAAGGTCGTATCGCGGACCGAGTTGATCGAGCATATCTACGATCAGGATTTCGACCGCGATTCGAACACGATCGAGGTGTTCGTGACGCGCATCCGCAAGAAGCTGGGCGCCGACATCATCACCACGATCCGCGGCCTCGGCTACCAGCTCGACGATCCGCAGGGCTGAGCCGCGCGTGGCGGACGCCGCCCCGGCCGCCGTGACCGAAACGCCGCCGCGGCCCGCGGCGCTGACCAGCCGCGTCACCGGCAGTCTCGCGCGGCGCATGATCGCGATCGCGGCGATCTGGATTTCGGTGCTGCTGATCGGCGGCGGTTTCGCGCTCGACCGGGTGCTGACCGGGGCGATCACGCGCAATTTCGATTCGAGCCTCGAATATGTGCTGATCGCGATGATCCGCTCGTCGGAGATCGGCCCCGACGGCGAGGTGCGGCTGATCGAGCCGCTCGGCGACCAGCGCTTCCTCGAACCCTATAGCGGCCTCTACTGGCAGATCAGCGGCGCGGGGCAGGAACCCTACCGCTCGCGCTCCTTGTGGGAGCGGACGCTGCGCCCGCCGCGCGAGCATGTCGATACCGCGCTCCACACCTATAACAGCAACCAGTTTCCCGACGAGGAGTTGCGCGTGCTCGAACGCAACGTCCTGCTTCCGGGCAGCAAGACCAACTGGCGCTTCCAGATCGCCCAGTCGCGCGACGCGCTCGACCTTCAGACCCGCGCGGTGCGCGCGACATTGATCCCCAGCCTGGCGCTGCTCGGGCTGGGGCTGATCATCCTCGCCGCGCTCCAGACCTTTTACGGGTTGCTGCCGCTGCGTCATATCCGCCGCGCGATCGCCGCGATGCGCGGCGGACAGAACCGCCGCGTCACCGCGCCGCTGCCGCTCGAGGTGCAGCCGATGGTCGACGAACTCAACGCGCTGCTCGCGCATAATGAGAAGCAGGCCGAGGAAGCGCGGCTGCACGCGGGCAACCTTGCCCATGCGCTCAAGACGCCGCTGACCGTGCTCGTGAACAGCGCAACCGGCTCCGACAGCGACCTCGCGAACACGGTGCGGCGCGAGGCGGCGACGATGCAGCGGCAGGTCGAGCATCATCTCGCGCGCGCGCGCGCGGTCGGGCGCCGCGGGGCCGCACAGGCGCGCGCGAATGTCCGCGAGAGCGTCGACAGCGTCTCGCGCGCGGTTGGACTGCTCTATCCCGATGTCCGCCTCGACGCGGCAGGCGACCGGACGCTTGTCGCGCGGCTGGAGCGGCAGGATCTGGACGAGCTGATCGGCAACCTCCTCGAAAATGCCGCCAAATATGGCGGCGGCAGCGTGTTCGTGACGATCCAGCGCGACGGCAATATGGCCGAGATACTGGTCGAGGACGATGGCGCGGGCATTTCGCCCGCCGATCGCGAGCGGGTGATCGACCGCGGCGTGCGGCTCGACAGCGGCAAGCCGGGAACCGGGCTGGGGCTCGCGATCGTCCGCGATGTGGCGGAGATTTACGGCGGCAGCATCGCGCTGGAGGAGAGCGAGGATCTGGGCGGATTGCTGGTGCGTCTGCGGCTGCCGGCGGGGTAGGCGGCCTCCCTTCATCGTCATTCCCGCGAAAGCGGGAATGACGAAGCTATGGGACGAAGAACGCCGCCTTCCAGTCGTTAACAGACCGTCGTCATTCCGGACTTGATCGGGAATCCATTTTCTCAGCGCTGCGCGAATGGACCCCGGATCAAGTCCGGGGTGACGATGAAAGATAAAAGATCGACGTCTGCCGACTTCAGACATCCGGCTATCGCGCTTGGGATAAGCGGTCCCTCATGTTAGGTTCCCGGCGCTGTTTGTGGTTCACCTTTGGGGAAGGGGGAATTATGATGCACGGGGCCTTCAAATTAGCCGCGATCTTCGGGATCGGGTTTTCGCTTTCAAGCTCTACGACCTTGCCTGTTTTTTCGGCCGCGGCGCTGAACGCTCTCGACCCCAGCCGTCTTGCCACCCTGCTCTGTGGAGCGGAAAAGGCAGGGTCCAGCTTGGCTCGCGAGCTTCTGATCGCTTCCGCCTTCGCGGCGCCGGCGAGCGAGGCGGGGCCGATTCCGCTTTTCGCCGATCTCGCCGCGTCGCCGTTTCCGGTCTCGACCCGCGAACCGCAGGCGCGGCGCTATTTCAGCCAGGGGCTGCTCCTGACCTATGGTTTCAACCACGCTGGTGCGGTGCGCTCGTTCCGCGAGGCGCAGCGGCTCGACCCGAATTGCGCGATGTGCTGGTGGGGCGAAGCGGTCGCCCTCGGCCCGAACATCAACGCGCCGATGGACGACCGCGACCATGCGGCGGCGCTCGACGCGATGGACCGGGCGATGATGCTGCGCGACGGCGCGTCTCCCATGGAGCGGGCGCTGATCGAAGCGGTCGCCAGCCGCTATTCGCGCGATCCGGGGGCGGATCGCGCGGCGCTCGATGCGGCCTATGCCGACGCGATGCTCGATGTGGCGCGCCGCTTTCCCGGTGACGACGATGTCGCGGTGCTCGCCGCCGAGGCCGCGATGGACACCAGCCCGTGGAATTATTGGGAGAGCGACAAGAAAACGCCGGTGGGCCGCAGCGGCGAAGCGGTGCGGCTGATCGAAACCGTGCTGGCCCGCAATCCCGCGCATGTTCAGGCGAACCATCTCTATATCCACCTGATGGAAGCGAGCGATCCGCAGCGTGCCGAGGCCGCCGCGGACCGGCTGGCGAACCCGCGTGCGCCGAGCGCGGCGCATCTCGTGCACATGCCGGGGCATATCTATCAACTGCGCGGACGCCACGCCGATTCGATCCGCGTGAATGTCGCGGCGGCACGCGCCGACGAAGCCTTCATTCGCAGCGCCGGCGATCACGGCCTCGTCCGCTACGGCTATTATCCGCACAATATCCACTTCATCGTGACGTCAGCGCAGATGGCCGGCGACATGCCGACCGCGATCCGCGAGGCGCAGCGGCTCGGCACGGTGCTCGACCCCGCGACGTCGGAACGGATCGCGTGGATTCAGTCGATCGATGCGGCGCCCTATCTGGCGATGGCGCAATTTGCCGAACCGAAAGCGATATTGGCGATGGCGGCGCCCAATGCGCGCCTCGCTTACCCGACCGCGATGCGCCATTATGCCCGTGGCATCGCTTATGCCCGCCTCCGCGATCGAGCCGGTTTCGATCGCGAACTGGCGGCGATGGCGCGGCTCAGAACATCGGATGCCATGAAGGGCATGATCGATCAGGGCATACCCGCCGACGATCTGGTGAGGCTCGCCGAACTGGTCGCGCGCGGCCGTTTTGCCGCGGCCGGGGGGCGTCATGACGAAGCGATCGCCTTCTATCGGCAGGCGATCGAGATCGAGGGGCGGATTCCCTATCAGGAGCCCGCTTACTGGTATTATCCGGTCCGGCAGTCGCTGGGGGCGGCGCTGTTTCAGGCGGGGCGTTATGCCGATGCCAGCGCGGCGTTTCGCGGCGCGTTGGCGCAGACGCCGAACAACGGCTGGGCGTTGTACGGGCTAAGCCGCAGCGAGGCCAGGCAGGGGAACAAGCTGGAAGCCGCGGCGGCCGACAGGGCGCTGTCGAAGGCCTGGCTCGGCGACGCGCGCTGGCTCCGGATGGATCGGCTGTAGCTCCGCGTCAGGCGGCGCAAACCTCCAGTCCGCGCTGCACCGCCGGACGGGCGAGGCCGCGGTCGAGCCATGCCTGGACGTTCTTGAACCGCTCGAACCCGACGATCTCGGCCGCGTCGTAGAAGCCGATCAGGTTGCGCACCCAGCCGAGCAGCGAGATGTCGGCGATGCTGTAGTCCGCGTCCATGATCCAGATGCGCCCATCGAGCCGGCCATCGAGAACGCTGAGCAGCCGCGCCGATTCCGCCGCGTAGCGGTCGCGCGGGCGTTTGTCCTCATAATCGCGCCCGGCGAATTTGTGGAAGAAGCCGAGCTGGCCGAACATCGGCCCGGCGCCGCCCATCTGCCACATCAGCCACTGGATGGTTTCGTAGCGTGCGGGGCCGTCCTTCGGCAGGAACTGCCCCGTCTTGTCGGCCAGATAGATCAGGATCGCGCCCGATTCGAACAGCGCCAGCGGTTTGCCGCCGGGGCCGTCGGGGTCGTAGATCGCGGGAATCTTGCCGTTCGGGTTGAGCGCCAGGAAAGCGGGATCGTGGCTTTCGTTCGCCCCGATGTCGATGCGGTGCGCCTCATAGGGCAGGCCGCATTCCTCGAGCATGATGCTGACCTTGACCCCGTTCGGCGTCGGCAGGCCGAAAAGCTGGAGCCGGTCGGGGTGCTGGGCCGGCCATTTGGCGAAGATCGGATGGGTCATGCCTCGCTCTCCCTTTTGGCTTGCTCGTGGTGGCGGATCACTTCGTCGATGATGAAGCGCAGGAATTTTTCGGTGAAATCGGGATCGAGATCGGCATCGCGGGCGAGGCTGCGCAGTCGCTCGACCTGCCGCGCCTCGCGGCTAGGGTCGGCGGGGGGCAGGTCGATCCGCGCCTTGAGTTCGCCGACCGCCTTCGTCACCTTGAACCGCTCGGCCAGCATATAGACGAGCGCGGCGTCGATATTGTCGATGCTCTGGCGGTAACGGCTGAGTTGATCGTCCATGCGCGGCTCCTTGCGATGCCCGGCCCGCTTGGCACCGGGCGGGGGACCAAGGCAAGCCGAAAGTCGTTGCAAATTTGCAGGCGCACGGCCAAGGCGGCGCTTGTCATGACTGCGGACATCCACCTGCTCCACGGCGACCGGCCGCCCTCGCTCGACCCGATGATGGCGCTCGTCGCCGCCGACATGAACGAGGTGAATGCGGTCATTCTCGACCGGATGCAGTCCGAAGTTCCGCTGATCCCCGAACTGGCTGGCCATCTGATCGCGGGCGGCGGCAAGCGGATGCGGCCGATGCTGACGCTCGCCTGCGGCAAGCTGCTCGACTATCCGGGCCACCGCCATTGCAAGCTTGCCGCCGCGGTTGAGTTCATCCACACCGCGACCCTGCTCCACGACGATGTCGTCGACGGATCGGACCTGCGCCGCGGCCGCAAGACCGCGAACATCATCTGGGGCAACAGCGCCTCGGTGCTGGTCGGCGACTTCCTGTTCAGCCGCGCTTTCGAGGTGATGGTCGAGGACGGGTCGCTCAAGGTGCTGAAGATCCTCTCGCGCGCCTCGGCGGTGATCGCGGAGGGCGAGGTCAACCAGCTTTCGGCGCAGCGCCGGATCGAGACGAGCGAGGACCAGTATCTCGCGATCATCAACGCCAAGACCGCCGAACTGTTCGCCGCGGCGTGCAAGATCGCCGCGGTCGTCGCCGAGCGCGACGACGCGACCGAAGCGGCGCTCGATGCCTATGGCCGCAACCTCGGCATCGCTTTCCAGCTCGTCGACGATGCGATCGACTATGTCTCCGACGCGGAAACGATGGGGAAGGGGGTCGGCGACGACTTTCGCGACGGCAAGGTGACGCTGCCCGTCATCCTCGCCTATGCGCGCGGCAGCGCCGAGGAGCGCGAATTCTGGAAACAGGCGATCGTCGGACACCGCACGTCGGACGCGGACCTTGCCCATGCGACGAGCCTGCTGTTGAAGCACGACACCATCGCCGACACGCTGGCGCGGGCGCGCCATTACGGCCAGCGCGCGGTCGACGCGATCGGCGGCTTCCGCGCGAGCCAGGCGAAGAATGCGCTGACCGAAGCGGTCGCCTTCGCGGTGGCGCGCGCTTATTGAACGGATAAGGTTGAAATTGATCCCGTTTCCCCGAGCGAAGCCGAGGGGCTTTGCCGAGCGAAGTCGAGGCAGCGAGGTCACGGGTTCTCGCTTCGCTCGAATATGCCCCTCGACTTCGCTCGGGGAAGCGGGTGATGGGGTGTCGGTGGAGGGACAGTCGTGAACCCGGATCGCGAACCTCGACAGTCGCTCCCCATCGATGCGGTGCTGCCCGACATTATGGCGGCGCTGCTGCTGAAGCCCAATGCCGTCGTCGTTGCGCCGCCGGGGGCGGGCAAGACGACGCGGGTCGCGCCCGCGCTGCTGGGTCAACCCTGGTGCAAGGGGGCGGTGTGGCTGCTGTCGCCGCGCCGGCTCGCGGCGCGCGCGGCGGCCGAGCGGATCGCCGAGGAGATGGGCGAGGCGGTCGGCGGGCGCGCCGGCTATGCGACGCGGCTCGACAGCAAGCAGTCGGCGGCGACGCGGCTGCTGGTGATGACGCCGGGGCTGTTCCGCAACCGCATTCTCGCCGACCCCGAATTGCAAGGCGTCTCCGCCGTATTGTTCGACGAGGTGCACGAACGCAGCCTCGACGGCGATTTCGCGCTCGCGCTGGCGATCGATGCGCAGCAGGGGCTGCGCGACGACCTGCGTCTTGTCGCCATGTCGGCGACGCTCGACGGCGCGCGCTTCGGGGCGCTGCTCGGCGATGCGCCGGTGGTGAAGAGCGAGGGCAAAAGCTGGCCGCTCGACCTGCGCCATATCGGTCGCCGCGCGGAGGACCGATTGGAGGCGTCGGTGCTCGCGGCGGTGCGGCAGGCGATGGCGGACGAAGGCGAGGGCGACATGCTCGCCTTCCTGCCCGGCGCCGCCGACATCGAGCGCGCGGCGGCGGCGGTCGAGGCGGCGCGGCTGCCGCTCGTCGTCCACCGGCTGCACGGCCAGATCGACCCGGCGCAGCAGCGCAAAGCGCTCGTCCGCGATCCTGATGGCGGGCGCAAGCTGATCCTCGCCACCAGCATCGCCGAGACGAGTTTGACCATCGAGGGCGTGCGGATCGTCATCGACGCGGGGTTGTCGCGGCGTCCGCGCTTCGACAAGGCCGCCGGGATCGCGCGGCTCGTCACCGAGCGCGCGAGCCAGGCGTCGGCGACGCAGCGCGCGGGCCGCGCGGCGCGGCAGGGGCCGGGGGTCGCCTATCGCCTGTGGGAAGCCGCGGCGACGGCGGGGATGCCGCCCTTCGACCCGCCCGAAATCCACGAGAACGACCTGATGCCGGTCGTGCTCGATTGCGCGAGCTGGGGCATCGTCGATCCGCGCCAACTAGGCTGGCTCGACCCGCCGTCGCCCGCCGCCGTCGCCGAAGCCAAGGCGCGGCTGCAAGCGATCGGCGCGCTCGGCGACGACGGGCGGATCACCGCGCACGGCAAGGCGCTCGCGGCGATCCCGCTGCCGGTGCCGCTCGCGCACATGCTGCTCGACGCGGCGCGCGCGGGGGAGGCCGATATGGCGGCGAAGCTCGCGGTGCTGCTGACCGAGCCGGGGCTTGGCGGGCGCGGGGTCGATGTCGAGGCGCGGCTTTCGCGCTGGCGCGGTATGAAGGGTGACCGCGCCGAAGGCGCGTGGCGGCTCGCGCAGCGGCTGGCCGGGCTTGGCGAAAGGCTGGCGGCGGATGCGGGGGCGCTCGGCGAGCGGTCGGTCGGCGGCTGGATCGCGACAGCGTGGCCCGACCGCGTCGCGCGCCGGCGTGCGGGGCAGCGCGGCGACTATCTGAGCGCGGGCGGCCGCGCCTACAAGCTCGACCCGCTCGATCCGCTGGCGAACAGCGAATGGCTCGCCATCGCCGACGCGCAGGGTCACGCGGCGGGCGTGCGCATCCTCGGCGCGGCGGCGATCACGCTCGCCGAGGTCGAGGCGATTTTTGCCGATCAGATCGTCAGCCGCTCGGCGAGCAGCTACGACGCCGCCAGCGACCGCGTCGACCATCGCCGCGAGCGCCGCCTCGGCGCGATCGCGTTGACGAGCGGGCAGGCGGGGCGGACCGAAGGCGCCGAGGATGACGTCGCGGTGCGGCTCGCGGCGGTGCGCGAGAAGGGGCTCGGGCTGATCGGCTGGGGGCCGGTGTCGCAGGCGCTGCGCCAGCGCGCGTCGTTCGCGGGGCTCGACACGCTGTCGGCGCCCGCGCTCGCCGACAGCCTCGACCTGTGGCTTGCACCCTTGCTGGAAAGATCGCGCGGGTTGCGCGATATCGGCGACCAGCGGCTCGCCGACGCGCTATCGGCGATGCTCGACTGGCCCGCGCGGCAATTGCTCGAAAAGCTCGCGCCTGCCGATTATGTAACCCCTGCGGGCAGCCGCCATGCGATCGACTATGGCGCCGACGGCGGCCCGACGGTCAGCGTGCGCGTGCAGGAGATGTTCGGCCTCGCGCGCCATCCGGCGATCGGCGATCCGCCTGTGCCGCTCGTCCTCGCTCTGACCTCGCCTGCGCACCGCCCGATCCAGACGAGCCGCGACATCGCTTCCTTCTGGAGCGGGAGCTGGTCCGAGGTCGCGAAGGAGATGCGCGGACGCTATCCCAAGCATAGCTGGCCCGATGACCCGGCGACCGCGCGGCCGACTTTGCTGACCAAGGCGGCGCAGGCGCGGCGCGATGGGCAATAGGCCTCTCAAACCTTCGTCACCCCGGACTTGATCCGGGGTCCATTCATCCAACGCTGCGTGAAT
>NZ_JAOZVW010000047.1 GCF_025869345.1 Sphingopyxis sp. | reverse complement strand
GAAAACACTGACCCCTATCCGTCGCCCCCGCGAAGGCGGGGGCCGCTATCGGAATGGCACCGGGCGGCCCGCGGCCCCCGCCTTCGCGGGGGCGACGATTATTTTTCGGCTCCGCCTGCCAGCAACGCCTCGGGCGGATTGAGCGCATTGATCGCGCGCCACACGCGCTCCTCGGCCTCTTCGCGCGGCAGGCCGGCGGGGATCGTCTCGCCGATCCTGTAGGTGATCGTCCCCGGCCATTTGACCCAGCGCCGCGGCGGATAGACGATGCCGCTGTTCACCGCGACCGGGATCACCGGCACCCCCAGCATCCGGTAGACGCCCGCGAAGCCCGAGCGCAGCGGCGGCGCCTTGCCGTGCGGAACGCGCGTCCCCTCGGCGAACAGCACCAGCGGGCGGCCGGCGGCAAGCGCGGCCTTGGCGGCGTTTAGCATCGCGCGCATCGCCTTGCCGCCACCCTCGCGGTCGACGGGAATCAGGCCATAGAAGCGCGCCGCCTGTCCCCAGACCGGGATCGAAAAAAGCTGCTCCTTGGCGAAGACCGCGGGCCATTTGAACAGCATCGGCTGCTCGATCGTCTCGAACGCCCCCTCATGCTTGAAGACGTAAAGGACGGGCATATCGGGCATCGCGCCCTCGACGACGATCCTGTGGCCCAGCACGAAGCGGCAGATCAGGCGGTGAAAGATCGCCCAGAGGCGCACGAACCAGCGCGTCGCATGATGCGATATCGGCAGCGACACCACCGCGCCGATCGACGCGATGCTGCTCATGATCACGAACAGGATCCAGAACAGGATCGAGCGGAGCAGGGCCAGCGTATAGCGCATCGCCGCGCTCAAAGCCCGAGCAAGCCGCCCGCCAGCCCGGCGAGATATTTATGATATTCGCGGAACAGGGTCGCGAAGCTCGGATGGCTGCGCACCGCGTCGGTCAGGATCGTCACCTTGGCGCCGAGCGCGCGGCCGAGCTCGTACTGCGCGCGGCGCATGTGCCAGTCGGTGGTGATCAGCCGGATGCTGCGATAGTTGCGCCGCGCAACCCACGCCGCGACCTCGGTCGCGTTCGAGCGCGTATCCTCGGCTTCGAAGCCGAGAGCGATGCAGCAATCGAACAGTTTCTGTGGCCGTCTATATTCGGCGGCGAGTTCCTTCGGCTTCACCTCGCGCGCAACGCCGCTGATCAGCAGGCGCTTCGCTTCGCCCTTTTCGAGCATTTCGAGCCCGCGGTCGATGCGTCCCGGACCGCCGGTGAGCACGACGATCGCGTCGGTCTTTTGCGGCGCGGCGGGCAACGGCAGCAGCAGGGCGAACCAGGCAAAGCCGAGCACCCAAGCCAGAAAGAGAAGAGATATCAGCCGCTTGATCATAATATCTTCTTGAGCGCGGCGAGCAGGGTCTGCCGCGCCGTCAGTGCCGCGAGCGCGATAGCCAATAGCGGCAGCGCCAGCAAGAGCGCCCAGCCCCAGGGCCCGAGCGACGCGGTCGCGGCGAGGCCCGCGGTGACCCCCGACCATTCCCAGCCGATCAGCAGCAGGATCGCGGCGGCGACCGCGCTACCGAGCGCGATGCCGTAAGCGGTGTCGATCGCGATCCGCCGCTGGAACAGGCGCGCGATCTGCCGGTCGGTTGCGCCGATCATATGCAGCATCTCGATCGTCGCATAATGGGTGCCGAGCGCGGCGCGCGCGGTCATGATCACCACCGCCGCGCTTGCCGCGATCATCAGCAGGACGAGCGCGCCCGCGACCCAGGCGAGCGAGCGGATCAGCCGCGCGACCGGCTCCAGCCATTCGGCGTGCGGGATGATCCGCGCGCCCGGCGCCTCGCGCGCGACGAGAGCGCGAAGCTGGCGCATGGGGCCCGCGCGGTCCTCACCGACGAAGTCGATATCGACGAGCGCGGGCAGCGGCAGGGCGTTCAGCACCGGGTCGCCATCCCCGCCCTCTTCGCCGCCGAACCATTGGCCGAGCGTCGCGCGAAGCTCTGCGGGTTCGACTGCGCGCGCCGACCGCACGAAGGCCTGTCCCGCCGCCGCGCGCCGCAGCGCTGCCGCCTGCTCGGCGCGGGTGACCGGGTTGGCGGTGACGATCTGCACCGTCACGCGCCCGGCGATCGCGGTGCCAATCGCATTCGCCGATCGCGCAAGGCCGACACCCGCGGCGGCGGCGAGCAGGGTCAGCAGCATCAGGATCGCGATCACCCACGGGGTCGGTCCCGACAGGCGGCGATCGGGAAGCAGGCGGCGATGCTGGACGGGAACGCGCGGGATGATCATGCCGACATCACGACCGGTTCGGCGGATAGCGCAGCGCGCCGGTGGGATCGGACAGCCGCCCTTTTTCCAGCCGCATCATCTGCGCATTCTCGATTCGGCTGATCAGGTGGATGTCGTGCGTCGCGACGACGACGGTGGTGCCGAGGCGGTTCAGGGCCTCGAACAGGCCGAGCAGACGCCCCGCCATCTCGGGATCGACGTTGCCGGTCGGCTCGTCGGCGACGAGAAGCTGTGGCCGCGCGATCACCGCGCGGGCGATCGCGACGCGCTGCTGCTCGCCGCCCGACAGCGTCGGCGGAAAGGCTTCGGCGCGCTCGCCGAGCCCGATCCAGCTCAGCATCTCGCCGACCGGCCCCGCCAGATCCTCTTCGCCGACCCCCGCGATGCGCAGCGGCAGCGCGATATTGTCGCGCGCGCTCAGATGCGGGATCAGCCTGAAGTCCTGAAAGACGACGCCGATGCGGCGGCGAAAGCCGGGCAGGCGATGGCGCGGCATGGTCACCAGATCCTCGCCGAACAGGCGGATCAGCCCGCGGCTCGGCCGCTGCGCGAGATAGAGCATCTTCAAAAGCGACGTCTTGCCCGCGCCCGAAGCGCCGGTCAGGAAATAGAAGCTGCCCGGCTGAAGGTTGAAGTTGATATCGCTCAAAACCTCGGCATCGGGGCCGTAACGCAGGCCGACGCCGTTGAATTCGACCATCGCGCCGCCGGGCCGGGGTGACGGCGTCATGACGCCATCCGGGCGCGATCGGGCGCCTTTCGCGGGGCGCGGGGCGTGGAAGCAGCGGCGCTCATGGCCTTGCCTGTTACACGGCTGTCCACCGACGTAAAGCGCGAAGCGCGACACGGTGCTTGCAACGCGCGAATCGGCGTGTTTAGAGGTGGCCCATGATCCTCGCCTGTCCGTCCTGCCATACGCGCTATGTCGTGCCCGATACGGCGATAGGTGCCACGGGGCGCACCGTGCGCTGCGCCAATTGCCGCCATAGCTGGTTCCAGGAGCCCGCCGCGCCCGCTGCACCCCTGGCGGCGCCCGCCGCACCCGCGCCGGCATCGGCGCCCGAACCCGTGTCCGCAGCGCAGGCGACCGACCCGGCGCCGGTCGCCGCGCCTCCGCCCGAGGAACCCGTCACCGAACCCGCGCCCCCGCCGCCACCCGAAGCCTTCGCCGTTCCAGAACCGCAGGTGGTGGTCACGCCCGCCGAGGACGCGCCGCTGCCCTTCCGCCGCCCGCGCCGCAATCCGGCGAAGCGCTGGACGTGGATCGCGGGCAGCGCCGCCGCGCTGATGCTCGCCGCGACCGGCGCTCTCTACTGGTTCGGCCTGCCGGGCTGGGCGCAGGGCCTCGGCATCCCCGGCATGACCGACGAGCCCGATCTCGTCATCGAACTGCCGCCAAACCAGGATCATCGCGAGCTGCCCGACGGCACCATCTATTTCGCCGCCTCGGGGGTCATTATCAACCCGACCGACCGCGAACAGCGCGTCCCGCCGATCCTTGCCGAACTGCGCGATGCGCAGGGGACGATCGTCTATAGCTGGACGATCAAGCCGCCGGTCCGCACGTTGCCGCCCAACGAGAAGGTCAACTTCAGCGAGGCAAAGCTCGACATCCCGCGCCGCGCGACGCAGCTCACGGTGAGCTGGGCGCTGCCGAAAGGCGGATAAAACAAGCGCGTAGCGTGACGTCGCGCCGCCGCGACGTCACATCATCTCCGTCGCCGCGAGCGATAGAAGGAAGCTGGTCAGGGTTGCGACGATGATGGGCGCGAAGCTGCGCCATCCCTGATCGAGGAGCAGGTGGAGGCGCGCCTTCATCGCGGTGGCGACGATGGCGAGCAGCAGCAGCGCCTGCGCGGCGAGGTTCGCGCCATGGACCGCGGGCTTGGGCAGCGCGACCAGTGAATTGACAGCCGCGAGCGCGAGGAAGCCGAGGATGAACCATGGCAGGCGCAGCGGAATGCGCCGCTTTTCGGCCCCGTCGCCGTCAGCGCGCGCCAGCCACAGGCCGACGAGCATCAGCATCGGCGCGAGCAGCGCGACGCGGGTCAGCTTGACGATCGTGGCGACCTCGCCCGCCTGCGGGGAGAAGGAAAAGCCGCCGCCGATCGCCTGCGCGACGTCGTGGATCGACGCGCCGATCAGGAACCCCGCCTGCGTGTCGGACAGGTGCAGCTCGGTCGCGAGGATGGGATAGAGCGTCATCGCAAGCGCGCTCGCGACGGTGATCCCGACGAGCGTCATGGTGAAGCGCGCCTGATCGACGCGCTTGTCGCCGATCAGCGAATAGAGCGCGAGCGCGGCCGATGCCCCGCAGATGGCGGTCGCGCCGCCCGCGAGCAATGCGGCGTGGCGGTCCTGCCGGAACAGCGATGCGCTGGCGACGGTGATCAGGATGACCGTGAGCATGATGGCGACGAGCAGCGCGAAGGGCAGCGGCCCCAGTTCGGCGAACTGCCCGGCGGTGATCCGCGCGCCGACGAGGACGATGCCGATGCGCAATGCGGTCTGCGACATCAGGTCGAGCCCGGCGTGGGTGCGTTTGTCCTGCGACAGGAAACTCATCGCAAGGCCGATGAGCAGACCCATCAGCACCAGCGGCGCGGCATAATGGTCGGCGAGCCACGCCGCGGCGAGCGCCGCGATCGCGGTGACGAGCGCGCCGGGCAGATAATCCCGCCAGCGACGCTTCGACGGCGGCGCTACCTCGAGATGCATCTCGCCGTAAAGATCGGCGGCCATCGGCCAGCTTTGTTCGGACGCCATGAATCCCTCCGCTTCGCTGTCCGCTTCGCATATCCGCGCGCCGCGGTCGATAGACCATTGCTGGCGCGCCGCGCTCTTGCTAGAGGCCCCGCTCTACCGGCACCCGTAGCTCAGCTGGATAGAGCGCTGCCCTCCGAAGGCAGAGGCCAGGGGTTCGAATCCCTTCGGGTGCACCACTTCGGAACAAAGCTGGGCACTGCGCCCGGCTTTGTTTCGGCGGTTCCCGCGATCAGGGCTTGCAGCAGATTGCTTTTCGAGCCGAGAATCCGAACCTCGTCGGCAGCAACTTCCACCCGTTGCGCAAGCGCACGGAGATGATCGCGGCGATAGCCGCCTTCCGCATTTCGTATCCTCTTGCGCGCGGCGCTTGCGAAGTTCGCCAGCATATCGGGCGCGACCGCCTTCCGGCCCTCAGCACTGAGCGAAGCCGTTACGCGTTCAGCGTCGGCCTTTGCCTGATCTCGCGTCGCCTTGAGCGCCGCTATGCGCTCCTTGAGGTCAGGGTCGTCAACCTCGGCAAATCCGTTCTCAATGGCGTCGTAAAGCCGCTTCAACCTCAACTCGGCCTCGGTGGCTCGCTTGTTGAGCTCGGCGACATGCGCGCGCTTGCGCGTCGTTTGTTCCTGCCGCCGATCCAGAACGGTAGACAGGATGACCTCCAGCCGGTCGGGTCGGAGAAGCTCGTCCTCCAGATTCTTTGCGACGAGATCGTCCAGCTTTTCCATCGGCACTGTCATGCCCGTGCAGGCCGTCGGTCCTTGCCGCGCCTTGGTCGAACAGGCGTAATAGCGATACTGCCCGCCCTTGCCGGTGCGAATGGTCATGGCGCCGCCGCACTTCGCGCAATGGATGAGCCCTGTAAGCAGCGTAGGGCCGCTCACGACGCGGGGCGGCACCTTCTTGGGGTTGCGGGCGTGCAAGTGCGCCTGCACCGCGTCAAACGTCTCCTGATCGATGATAGGGGGCACCTCGACCACGACGGCCTCGGACTTCGGCTTGAGCTTCCGGTCCTTGCCCCGGCGGTTGAACTCGTGGCGCCCGGTGTAGGTCGTGCGGGTGAGTATCTGGTGGACGGCACCGAGACCCCAGCGCCCGCCGTCGCGGGTGCGAATCGACCTCTCGTTGAGCCAAGCGGCGATGGCCTTGACCCCCATCGACCCCGAACCGCCATCGCCTTCCAGAGCAAGCCGGAAGATGGTCCGCACCGTCTCGGCATGGAAGGGGTCGATCTCCAGCCGCTTCTTGACCTTCGCGCCGCGCTGTTCAGCCGCGACGGCGCGGTAGCCGATTGGCGGCAGCGATCCGTTCCAGAAGCCTTGCCGGGCATTCTCGCGCATCGCGCGCAGCACATGCTTGGCGGTCTCCTTCGACTGATACTCGTCAAATAGCGCCATGATCTGGCGCATCATGACGTGCATCGGATCGTCGCCCATCTCTTGCGTGATGGAGACCAGCTTCACGCCATTCTTGGCGAGCTTGCGGACATAGAACTCCAGCTCGAAATGATCGCGAAAGAAGCGGGAGAAGCTGTGGACCACCACAAGGTCGAACGGCGCCGGTTTCGATGTCCCGGCCTCGATCAGTTGCTGGAACACGGGGCGGCGATCATTCGTCGCCGTGGCGCCGGGTTCAACATAGGTGTCGACGATCTTGAGCCCGCGCGCTGCGCACCAGTCCTCGCCCTGCCGCCGCTGGTCGGGGATCGACACATTATGTTCGGCCTGCCTTGCGGTCGAGACGCGGAGATAGAGGGCCGCGCGCGCCCCCGTGATGGTGTGCGGCGCGGTCATGGCAGTCTCCGTAGGGTCAGATCAGAAAGGCTAGGAAAACAGCTCGTCGAAAAAGTCGCCGAACCAGCGCTCGAACACTTCGACTTCCGCCAACGTGACCGGAACGGGATCGGGCCAATAGTTGACGACACGCCACGTCGAGAGATCATGTTTGGGAGGCCGACCCGGAAAGGGCCAAGGCTTGCCGAGCAGGGCTTCAAGCTGCTCGGATGCGCTGGGCGCTCGCTCGGGGGAGAGGCGGGCCATGCTGCAACGGTCGCGTAGTTCATGGCACGATGAAACAAGAATCCGCCTCTCAACGAGGCACGTCGAACGATGGAGAAGCAATACAAGCTATAGGAAAGACGGGATGCAGGCGTTGTTGCCGCGTTCGGGCCTCGGCTTGGCTTCCCTCCGCGAATCACAGTCATAGGTGACGATACCAGACTACTACTTGCGATGCTCGCGGGCATGATCTTCCCTTGCCTTGCGAATAGCGCGCAGCGCCCTGACCATCTCCCGCGCGACCGCCTTTTCGCTGATGTCGAGCCGATGCGCGATACGGTCGTATCCGAGATCGTCGAAGCGGTGCATCATGAATACGTCTCGGGTGCGCTTCGGCAGACGGGCGATGGCCCGCTCGACTCGCCTGATCTCGGGATCGACATTTTCGTAGCAGGTTGGAACTACGGGTGTCGGGGCGAGCAGGTCTCGGATGGTGCGCGCGAAACGGGCCGCCATGTTGTCGTCAGCCATGAGCCTTCCTCCGACGGGGGCGCGAATGCCCTGTCACGCCTCGCACATGATCGAGCAGGTCTCGGAGCAGCGGTGGAATGTTCGGCAGCGACGCCGGAGCCGGGGGCCGTGATCCATGCAGGTCCGGATTGCGCCAGACGTTGTAGGGCGACAGCACTACAGCCAGCCGTTCAAGTTCGGGGGATTGATAATTGAGGCCGGTCGCATTGGCATATGTCAGCGACGTGCCGATGTGCAGGCCGATGTTCCGGGCGCACCATCGATCATCAAAACCAACGTCCAGCAGATGCGAGCTTAGCGCCATCTGGACCACGATGCCCGTGTGATAGAGCAAGTCTGCCGGATCGTTGAATCGCAGTTCCTCGATCGCGAGGAAGAAACTCTCACCGTTTCGGTAGCGAGATGCACTCAACACGCGGCCTTCGCATGATCTTACGAGTTCGGGAAATGCCGCCCGTTGCTTCCCAAAGGAAGGCGCAACCGGCGTCGATAGCGGAATGACACCCGACTTTGATCGGGCGCTAGGGGCACTGTGGATCATGTCGCCTCCGTCGCTGGCGTGATTCGACCTCAGTTCATCGCCCGCCGACAAACCAAAGCTTGTTTACGCTATCGTTTATAACATAAACGGTAGCGTATATGCAAATAAACGATGTCATTAACGCGATTCTCTTTGAGATTGAGCGCGAGCCCGATAGCGACGACGGCATGGGACGCCCGCCGCTCGGAATGAAAGCCACGACCATCCGGCTATCGGTGGACACGATCCGTCGGATTGAAGCGCAGGTTGGAAACCGGCAGCTTGCGAAATTTATTCGCGAAGCGGTTGAGCGCGAGCTTCGGCGGCGGGAAGAAGAGCAAAAGTTTTAACCCGCACTGCGTTGATCAATTGAGGTTAGCCCTCGGTCTCGTGGGGAGCCGTCGTCCCGGTGCCATGTGGCAAAGGGGAGGGGTTTTGGACGGGCGGCTGACCCGACTTCCATCCGCCATATTCGCGTCCGAATAGAGTACGATGCGCAGCCTCGAAAAGTCGCAGAAAACCGCCACTTTGAACAAACGAGGCAGCGGTGTAGTCGGATCGCACTCTCGAAAAGTGGCGGAAAAGCGTTATGCACCCGTGCGTGAGGTGTGTGACTATAAATTGTGGGTCCGATGCGAAGCATCGCGGCCCGGCAACGGTCCGCTTCTATGGCGTGACAGGCGCACTGGTTGGCCATTTGATTGTCTGATTGACCGACGCTGAGCAAGCGGGGCGGCACGCTATCCATTTGCCAAATTCTTAGAGGAGGGCTGGAGAAATGTTGGCAAACGGTTGCTTTCTGCCGTTCGCCTTTATGCCGGGCTTTGAGGCGTGCTTACCGAAACGAGCCGCTGCCTTTAGCGAGTTGTTTAGATGATGTAGCAACAGCCCGGCCGTTCCGGGATGTCATATTGCGACAGACTTGGCACCGTGTTCTGATCCTGAGCCGATGCTCTCGAAATGTGGCCGGTGTCCAAGCCTGTCGCTCCCGCTAGGGAGGTCGAAATATTGCGGATAAGGTTGATACGCACGACCGGATTTCCACATCGACAGAAGAATCACGGCGAGCTTCCTAGCGACCGCGACGCGCGCCTTAGAATGACCGATTCGTGCGGCGAGTTCTCGCCCCCAAACCGTGATAGCGCTTTCAACTGCTGAATGGCTGATGACCGCACGTGCTGCCATGACTAGATGAGTTCTGGTGAGCTTGTTCCCTGCCTTGGTGATTCTGCTTTTAATCACCATGGTGCCCGATTGCTTCACTTTCGGCACCATCCCGAGATAGGCGCCTATGTCGGCGGACCGTTGGAACCGCATCGGGTCCTCTATGGCCGTGAAAAACGAGATCGCGCAGATGTAGCCGATTCCCGGAACCTCCATGAAACCCGACATCACGGGATGGTCAGCCGCAATCCTTTTGAGACGAATATCCGTCATCCGGAGATAATCACGCATAGCCTCCCAGACAGCCAGGACCGAGAGAAGCTCGCTCTGGTAGGCATTACTGGACACGTCAGAAAGTGACTGCCGTTCCAATGCGCTTCGTAGCTGAGTTGGTGGAGGCATTTTGGGAAGAAGCCCGTGATCGACGATCAGTGACCGCATAACCGCTTGAAGAGCATTTTTCTGCTTGAGCATTTGGTTTCGCAGCACCAACTGCGTTCGAAGATATTGTGTCTCGGGCGATTTCAGATGGACGCTCCGCACGGAATCGAGTTCCATCATTCCAAGCTCGGCAAGCCCTCGAGCGTCGTTACGATCCGACTTATGGTGTCGAATGGACAGGAAACGATGAGCCTTTCTTGCGTCCACCATGATGACAGGGAAGCCAAGAGCCCGAAGGCTACGCGCCATTCCCCGGGCCAACCCAGCTTCCATCACAATAGATTTAATCGTGACACGGGGCAGATTGTCGATTGCCGATAGGACGCCATCTGCACTCGTCTGAATGTTCACTTCAAAGTGGATCGCTTTGTCTGGCCCGATGGCGCAGAACTGAGTTTCGCGCTCGCCCACATCGAGACCGATCCAAACTTCCAAGTTGGCGCACTCCATCGAGGGATCGAGGCAGCATTGTTTCAATATCTCAGGAGATGGTCGCTTCTTGCCCGACCTCTAGACTTGCTTTCGAACTTCCGCTGCCCCGGCCCTGCCGGGCCACCTCGCGTGCCATTTGGAATGGGCATTTTCGTGACAAAGAGCGTTCGAACTGCGAGAGCAGGGGTAAGGTTGGGGCAAGATAAAAGACGTGCCAGCTATGCGGCAGTTTTTCAGCAAGATGTGCGTATGGCAACCCGACGCAGGTGCCAGCTCATCTGCATCTTTTTATCATTATTAGAATAGCTTACGATCCGGCTGGACCCGCGTTGAGGGGTTGAGACCGACCTTTCGCGTCGCGGCTACGATGCTGTGCGGAGTCGGGCCGCCGTACTGCCGTCTCAAAGTTGAACTGACACCTGCCATGTCAGCGATCTAGAGCGCGCGAGAATATCGGGGATGTTCGTAAGCTGCACCTCGCCAGTCTGGCGATTGAAGAGGGCCACCATGTGCCGCGATCCTAGCTGGTCGGCCGCAGATATCTCGCTTTCCGTCAACGCGAAGAAGAATCCTTGGAAGCCCGGTTTAACCCGTGCTTGGTTCGACGTTTTGATTTCTATGAAGACCATCGTTGGAAGAGCGGCTCGAACGGATTCTGCACACTTCCAATCTACAGCCGTTGAGGTCGCGATCGCGTCGAAGCTCGAACCGCGAATGTTGATCCCGGTATCTGCCAATTCCTTGAGGAGCAGAGCCAACTCAGCGCGCTTCGGACGCGGTGACCAAGAGTCGACCTCTGCGACGGCCCAAGCTTCACCTGCCGCGCCACTTTGATTGGCGAGCCGATCAAGATGAACTCGCTTGGCGCGAATGACGTCAATCAGGTCCACCACTTCACCCCCTTCTGCCGGTCGCTTTTGCACATCAGAATTCTGCCTGCAATTATCACTAGATGTTCTTCATATGTTCTCGTATCAGATCGGCGGCACAATTGGAGGCTTCCCGTGAAAACATTGATAGTAGCGCTGTTATGCGCTCGGCAGCTTCAACTCGGTGCGCTCTTTCCAGCGCGGCATGGCGTGCTATGCCCCTCCGCTATTCCTGTTTCTGATTCGAGATGTTGCCCGGTCGTATGAATTACGAAGAACTGCCCCGCTCAGCCTTAATTCGATTGCTTCAAGAGCATGATGAAGCCCTGCTGCAGGCTGGCAAAGACGGCATCGTCATGAACTACTCCGGGCGCACTGCGCCTTGGCAGATCACGCGACTCGTAAAACCGAAGTTCAGCGTTATCTCAAAGAAGCTGTCTTGTGGTGATGAGGCCGCACAATGCGAGAACGAAATCTGGGACGGTGAAAACCTGTCAACAATGGTCAGTCTCTACCGCCACCGCGGTAAAGTGAATCTCGTTCTAACTGACCCGCCTTACAACACTGGATCCGATTTTAGGTACAACGACAAATGGGACCAAGATCCCAATGACCCGGACCTCGGTGAACTCGTCGCCGAAGACGACGGATCCCGCCATAGCAAATGGCTGAAATTCATGACGCCAAGAGTCTGGATGATGAAGGAGATGCTTCGGCCGGGCGGCGTCATCGCCATTTGCATCGATAATCGTGAACTCTATCGCCTTG
>NZ_JAOZVW010000046.1 GCF_025869345.1 Sphingopyxis sp. | reverse complement strand
CCACCACCTTCGGTGGTCCCCCTCCCCGTGCCGGGGAGGAGCGGCTACGTCCGCTTCCCACCCCAAAGCGGCCGTTCCATGGCACTTTTGCGATCGGTAAAAGCCCGCGTTCAATCGACCAGCGCGCACCAGCGATAGTCGTGTTTGATGAAATTCTGGCCCAGGCTGTAACGCACGCGCCGCACGCCCGGGATCTTGTCGATCGTCTGGTGCAGGAAATCGGTGAGTTCGTTGCCGTTTTCGACCAGCGTCATCGCGAGGACGTCGGCGCGGCCGAGCGTGGTCGCGACGAAGCCGATCTCGGGCAGCGCGGCGAGCCGTTCGGCGACGCCTTCGATGTCCGCCGCCGTATCGGCCTCGACCCACAAATAGGCGAGGATCGGGTTGCGCAGCCGATTGGCGTTGGTAACCGCGGCGACGCGGATGACGCGATTGTCGAGCAGCCGCTTGAGTCGCGAGCGGATCGTGCCTTCGGTCAGGTCGAACTCGCGGCCGATCTCGCGGTTCGAGACGCGCGCGTCATGGCCGAGCCGTTCGATAATCTTGTGGTCGAGCTCGTCGAGACTGATCCTGGTCATAGCGGAGCCCATTCCGGATTATATTTGAACACCTTGAGTGCAAGGCTGGGGAAAATCCGCTCCACCCCGTCGATCTTCGCGATGACATGGGTCAGGAGCTGCTGCATCTCCTCCAGCGTTTCCGCCACCACCTGGATTTCCAGATCGTGGGTGCCGATCGCGACATTGACGGTGATGACGCGATCGAGTTCGGCAATGTCGGCACCGACGTCGCCCGCCGGCCGTCCCTTCACCTGCACGCCGACGGGCGCCAGATAACCGAAACCCATCGCGGAGAGATCGCGCATCGCAACGACGCGCACCATGCTCGCATCCTCGAGCCGGCGCAGGCGGGTGCGCACGGTCGCTTCGTTGAGACCCATGTCGCGCGCGATGTCGCGGTTGGCGATCCGGCCGTTCTTGCGGAGCGCCGCGATGATCTGCTCATCCACCTCGTCGAGCGCGAACGCCCCGGCATCCTGCCCGGTGCCCGCGGCCTTGCTCCGCGTCCTTTTTCCGGCTTTGGTCGCGCTTCGCAACGCCTTCACTCCCATCCCGCCCAAAAGGCCCGCAGCGCGCGCGCCCGATTTTCCACAGACCGCATCACCATCCTTCTGTCAACACCGGCAGCCCTATCGCAAATATTATGCGTTTGCGTAAAAAAATCATTTTTCAGAAACGCAATTCTTGGGTAATGATGCATAATAAGTCGTGAATGGCAAATTCCCGCGCCAAAGGAACAGAGGAGCAGCAAGGGTGGCACGTCGCGAAGTCGATATATTGGTCGTCGGCTCCGGCGCGGGCGCGCTCACCGCGGCCTTCACCGCGGCCGACGCCGGCGCCGACGTGCTCGTCGTCGAAAAAAGCGCGCGGTATGGCGGCACCTCGGCCACGTCGGGCGGCGGCATCTGGATCCCGAACAGCGCCGACGCACGCGCCAGGGGTCATGCCGACGATCCCGGCGAAGCGCTCGGCTATATCAAGGCTCTGATCGGCGACGACGTGCCCGAATCGAAGCTCGAAACCTATGTCGCGAGCGCCCACCGGATGTTGAGCTATCTCGCGGAGCGATCGGACGTCCGCTACACCGCCTATGCCTATTCCGACTATCATATGGACGTCGCGGGCGCGCGCGACGGCTGGCGGACGCACGACCCGATCCCGCTGATGGCCGATACGCTCGGCGAGGATTTCTGGAAGATGGAGCCGCCGCATACCGAGACGTTGACCTTCGGCCGCTTCACCTGGACGATGGAGGAAGCGAAGCTGCTCCTCACCATGAGTCCCGGCGCCAAGCCCTTGCTGTTCAAGCTGATGCTCAAATATGCCTTTGACCTGCCGTGGCGCTTCAAGACCAGGCGCGCGCGACGGTTGACCGGCGGCAATGCGCTGATCGGACGGCTCAAACTGTCGCTCGACCGCAAGGGCGTGCCGATCTGGCTGAACAGCCCGATGGCCGAACTCATCGGCGACAAGGGCCGGATCACCGGCGCGATCGTCGAACGCGACGGCGAGCGCATCGAGATTCACGCGCGCAAGGGCGTGGTGCTGGCGACCGGCGGCTTCGATCACAGCGAAGAACTGCGCCGCAAATATCTGCCGCAGCCGACCTCGGCCGACTGGAGCGCCGGGGTGCCGAGCAACACCGGCGACGGACTGGCAGCGGGCTTGAAGGCGGGCGCGGCGACCGACCTCATGGATTCGGCCTGGTGGGGTCCGGGCTTCCTGCTCGACGGCGAGGATCGCGCACGCATCCTGTTCGTCGAACGCGCCCTCCCCTCGTCGATCATCGTCAACCAGGCCGGGCGGCGCTATATGAACGAAGCCGCCTCCTATCATGTCGCGGGCGGCGAGATGCATCGCTGCAACCGGCCCGACGCCCCGACCGTGCCGTCGTGGTTCGTGTTCGATGCGCGCTATCGCGGCAAATATATGCTGGGACCGATGATGGCGGGCAAACCGTCGGCGGACGGCCGCCTGCCCGAAAATATGCGCAAGATATTGAAGAAAGCGGACGATCTTGCCGGCCTCGCAGCGCAGATCGGCGTCGATCCCGCGGTGTTCGCAGGCGAGGTCGCGCGCTTCAACGCCCATGCCGTAAAGGGCGAGGACCCCGATTTCGGGCGCGGCGCGTCGGCCTATGATCGGCACTATGGCGATGCTTCGGTGACGCCGAACCCGACGCTGGCGCCGATCGCCGAGGCGCCTTTCTATGCGATCCCCATCTACCCGTGCGACCTCGGCACCAACGGCGGGCTGCAGACCGACGACGACGGGCAGGTGCTCGATACGCAGGGCCGGCCGCTCGGCGGGCTCTATGCGGTCGGCAATGTGTCGGCGGCGGCGATGGGCCGCACCTATCCGGGCGCAGGCGCGACGCTCGGTCCCGCGATGACCTTTGGCTGGCGCGCCGCGCGCCATGCGATGCGGGTGAATGACTAACACCCTCATCCCGGCCTTCGCCGGGATGACAGGATTGTTCAACGCGCCAGATAGCCGCCGTCGACCGCGAGCGGGTGGCCGGTGATGAAGCTCGCCTTGTCCGAACAGAGGAAGACGACCGCATCCGCCACTTCCTGCGCTTCGCCGATGCGGTTCATCGGGTGCATCGCGGCGATGAAGCGCGCCGCCTCTTCCTCCTGCGCGACCGCTTCGACCATCGGGGTGCGGATCGCGCCGGGGCAGACGGCGTTGATGCGGATGCCCTGCGCGGCATAGCGCAGCGCCGCCGAGCGCGTCAGCCCGACGACGGCATGTTTCGACCCGCAATAGCCCGCACCGCCCGCGCCCGACAGGCCCGCGATCGAGGCCGTATTGACGATCGCCCCGCGCCCGGCCTTTTCCATATGGCGCAGTTCGGCGGTCATGCAGAGCAGGAGCCCGCGCTGGTTGACCGCGATGCTGCGGTCGTAGGCGGCAAGATCGCCCCACGGCGTTTCCATGCCTTCGAGCGCGACCCCGGCATTGTTGAAGGCGCAGTCGAGCGCGCCCCAATCGGCCACGAGCGCATCGACGAAGGCATCCACCGCCGCACCATCGGTGACGTCGAGCGCGCCGTGACGCGCCTCCCCTCCCGCCGCCGCGATCAGTGCCGCGGTTTCGGCCGCGCCGTCGGCGTTAAGATCGGCGACCGCGACCTTCGCCCCCGCGGCAGCGAAGGCGAGCGCGGTCGTGCGGCCGATGCCGCTGCCCCCGCCGGTGACGAACACGGTCTTGCCTGCCAGCAGCGGCATAAGCGCTCAAGCCTCCACCGAGCGCATGTTGGCCGGGCTCCAATAGGCGCGCATCTCAGCCACCTTGCCTTCGGCGTCGAACTTGAAGGTGTCGATCACCTCGATCTCCTTCGGCCCGCCGAAATCGACGATCACGGTGAAGGCGAAGGCGGCATAGTCGCCGCCGGTGCGCACGGGGCCATCGAGCCGCAGTTTGGCGCCCGCCTGCATCGACATCGTGTAGAAGGCGTGGATCGCGTCGCGGCCGCGATGGATCGGGGTGCCGATCGGATCCTCGACCGTCGCGTCGGCGGCATAAAGGTCGGCCACCATGGCGGCGTCGCCCTTGTCGAACGCCTCGACATAGCGCTCGACGGCGCGGACCATTTCCTCGTGGCTGGGCATGATAGTCTCTCCGATAAGGGGGTGATGGGTCAGCGCGGCGTCAGCCGCCGAAATCCCATTGGTGACCCCATTCGTCTTCCTTGATGCTGATCGTCGGGGTGAAGCTCTTCCAGTCGGGCTGAATGCCGCCGAAGCCATATTCGATGTCGAAACCGCCGGGGCTGCGCATGTAGAAGCTGACCATCTTGTCGTTCATATGCTTGCCGAGGCTCGACGAGATATGGACATTCGCGGCCTTGGCGCGATCGAGCGCGCGGCCGACGTCGTCGAGGCCGGGCACCTCGACCATCATGTGGACGAGCCCGCTCGGCACCGGAAATTCGGCGAGCGCGACGCTGTGGTGACGCGGATTGTCGCAATGGAGGAAGTGCAGACCGACGCCCGGATCGTCGGGCCCGCCGCCCTGCAGGTAAGCGCGCATCGTGTCGGTGTCGCCAAAGCCGAGCAGGTCGACATAGAAGGCGCGGGTTTCGGCCAGCTTCGTCGCCGGGAAGACGACATGCCCCATCCCCATCTCGCCGGTGACGAAGGCCGAGACTCCCGCGGGCGAGACGAACGGATCGCCATCGACGACGCGGCCCCAGCCGATCTCCAGCCGGTTGCCCGACGGGTCGGCGCAGCGGACGAATTCGACGACATGGCGGTCCTTCGCCTCCTCGGCGGAGGCGAACTCGACCGCCACGCCCGCATCGCGCAATCCGGCGATGCCGCGATCGAACGCGGCCTTGTCGGGATAGACGAGCCCCGCGGCATGGAAGCGCTCGCCGTCGCTTGGGCGGATCAGCATGCGAAACGGGCGCTCGTCCATTCTCAGGCGCAACCCGCCATCATGGTCGATCGCCTGCATTCCCAGCACCCGCTCGCCATAGGCGCGCCAGGCTTCGACATCGGCCGAATCGACCACGACATAGGCCAGTGACCTGATCGCCATTCGTTCATCCCCTATAGTCCCATGCGCATCCCGCGCACCAAGTTGAACGCAAGCTACAAGCGAACTTACCCGCTATCAAGTGTAATACGTAAAAATATGCTTTAAAAAATACGCAAACCGTTATTCGATACCGGTAGCAGCTCCACCGGTGAAGCACCCCCAGGACGCAGCGCCCCTACGGCAAGCAACGCTTTGCGTATCGGAGGCGGAGGCGCGCTACGCGGTTCAGCCCACCAAACACTCCGCAACGCCGTTTTGCATAGAAAGCGGATTGACAGCTTGCGTAGAGAAATGCAATATTCTCTACGAATATAGAAACGATATGACGAATGCGCCTTCCGCAAGCGCAGGAAACACCCGAGGAGAGCTTATGGCCACCGCCCTGAACCAAGCCGGCGAATCCGCCGTGCCCGCCGCCGAGGAGCTGATCGAACGCGCGCGCGCGATGATCCCGACGCTGAAGGCCCGGGCGCGCCAGACGACTCTCGACGGCAATGTCCCGGCGGAGACCGTGGCCGAGATGAAGGAAGCGGGCTTCTTCCGCATCCTCCAGCCCAAGCGCTGGGGCGGCTATGAAATGCACCCCAATGTCTTCTTCGCGGTGCAGAAGGCGCTCGCCGAAGGCTGCATGTCCACGGGCTGGATCTATGGCGTGCTCGGCTGTCACCCCTATGAGCTCGCGCTTTTCCACGATCAGGCGCAGCGCGACGTCTGGGGCGACAACAATGGCGAAATGCTCGTCTCCTCGACCTATCAGCCGGTGGGCAAGGTCGAGAAGGTCGAGGGCGGCTTCTACCTGTCGGGGCGCTGGGGCTTTTCCTCGGGCTCGACGCATTGCGGCTGGGTGCTGCTCGGCGCGATCAACTTCGACACCAGCGGCGGCCCGCCCGACATGCGCACGTTCCTGCTCCCGCGCACCGACTATCAGGTGATCGAGGGGACATGGGACGTCTTCGGGCTGCAGGGCACCGGCAGCTTCGACATCCTCGTCGAGCGCGTCTTCGTCCCCGAACATCGGACCCACAAGGCGAGCGACGGCTTCGCCTGCGCCAACCCCGGCCAGGCCGAGAATGACGGCCCGCTCTATCGCCTGCCCTGGGCGCAGGTTTTCGTCCGCTCGGTCTCGACCGCGGCGTTCGGCGGCGCCCGCGCCGCGGTGAACGCCGCGATGGAGATCATGCAGAGCCGCGTCTCGACCAACACCGGCAAGGCGTCGAAGGCCGACCCGCTGCTCCACGGCGCGATTGCGAAAGCCCATGCGCAGATTCTCGAAATGGAACTGACCCATCAGGCGACCTTCGACACGCTGATGACGAAATCCGAAAGGGGCGAGCCGATCACGCTCGAGGAACGCGCACTCTATGCCTATCAGTCCTCGACCGTGGTGCGGCGGCTCGCCGAACTGGTCGACGGCATGGTCCAGCTGCTCGGCGGCCGCGCCATCTATATGTCGAGCGCGATCATCCAGCCGTGGCTCGACCTCAACGCCGCGCGCGCGCACGTCGCGAACGATCCGGGCAACCGCGCCGCCGACGTCGTGATGACGCAGCTCGGCGAGCCGCCCGCCTTCACCTTCATGTGAAAAGGAACGATCGATGGGAGAGATGAAGGAGACGACCTACCGCGTCGCGGGGGGCCATGACATCGCGATTACCGAAGTGGGCTCCGGTCCCGCCGTCGTGTTCATCCACGGCAGCGGACCCGGCGCGTCGGGCCTCTCGAACTTCAAGCAGAATGTCGCGGCCTTCGCGGACGCGGGCTACCGCGTCCTGCTCCCCGACATGATCGGCTATGGCGCGTCGTCGAAGCCCGAGGGGATCGACTATACGCTCGCGCTGTTCACCGACACTTTGTTCGATGCGCTCGCGCAGGCGGGGGTGAGCGAGGCGGTGCTCGTCGGCAATTCGCTGGGCGGCGGGGTCGCGGTGCAGATGGCGCTCGACCACCCGGGCTTCGCGACGAAGCTGGTGCTGATGGCGCCCGGCTGCATCGAGGAACTGCCGGTCTATTTCGCGATGCCCGGCATCGCCAAGATGGTCGGCGACTTCACCAGCCCCGATTTCACCGTCGAGGATCAGAAAAAGCTCGTCTCGAATCTCGTCTACGACCCCTCGGTCATCACAGACGATCTGGTCGCCGAGCGCTATGCGGTCGCGCGCACCCAGCCCAAGGACGTGCTGGCGCGGATGCGCACGCCGAATCTGGCGCCGCGCCTCGGCGAACTGCCGATGCCGATCCTCGGTTTCTGGGGCCTGAGCGACGAATTCTGCCCTGCTTCGGGCGCGCAGCGTTTCCTCGACGCCTGCCCCGACGCGCGGTTCATGACCTTCAACAAGGTCGGTCACTGGGTGCAGGTCGAGCGCACCGACGAGTTCAACCTTTATGCGCTGGCGTTCCTGCGTGGCTGACGTCGCCGCCCACGGCGCCGAGCTGTTCGCCGCGCTTCGCGAGCGCCGCACGCTCGCACCGCTCAGCGAGCGCGATACGTCGCTGACGATCGACGACGCCTATGCGATCAGCCTCGACTTTCTCGCGCGCCGCACGGCGGAGGGCGAGCGCGTCGTCGGCAAGAAGATCGGCGTGACGTCGAAGGCGGTGCAGGAGATGCTCGGCGTCCACCAGCCCGATTTCGGCTTCCTGACCGATGCGATGCACGTCGAAGGCGCTATCGACGTCGATGCGCACCGCCTGATCGCGCCGCGCGCCGAGGCCGAGATCGCCTTCATCCTGAAAGCGCCGCTCAAGGGCCCCGGCGTCACCGCCGCCGACGTGCTCGACGCGACCGAAGCAGTCGCACCCTGCTTCGAGATCGTCGACAGCCGCATCGACGACTGGCGGATCGGCATCGTCGACACCGTCGCCGACAACGCCTCGTGCGGGGTGTTCGTGCTGGGCGCGGCGCGGCTCGACCCGCGCGGACTCGACCTGCCGGGCCTGCATGTCGCGGTGGCGAAGAACGGCGTGCCCTTGTCCGAGGGATATGGCCATGCGGTGCAGGGCGACCCCGCACAGGCGGTCGCGTGGCTTGCCAACACGCTCGGCGCGCACGGCGTCACGCTCGACGCGGGCGACATCATATTGTCGGGCAGCCTCGTCCCGCTCGCACCCGCGGCGAAGGGCGACACCTTCGAAATGATCCTCGGCGACGGCCACCGCACGCTCGGCCAGTGCGTCGCGCGCTTTGTATAAGGAACCATCATGACCCGCGTGAAGGCAGCGATCATCGGATCGGGCAACATCGGCACCGACCTGATGATCAAGATGATCAAATATCCGCAGAATATGGAGCTGGTGGCGGTCGTCGGCATCGACGAGAAGTCCGAAGGCCTCGCGATGGCGCGCGAGCGCGGCGTCGCGACGACGCACGAGGGGCTCGACGGGCTCAAAGCGATGGACGTCTATCCCGAGATCGGGATCGTCTTCGACGCGACCAGCGCCTATGCGCACAAGGTCCACGACGCGGCGCTGCGCGCCGACGGCAAGCAGGTGGTCGACCTCACCCCGGCGGCGATCGGCCCCTATACGATCCCGACGGTCAACGGCGAGGACAATTTGGGCGCCGGCAACGTCAATATGGTGACCTGCGGCGGCCAGGCGACGATCCCGATGGTCGCTGCGGTCTCGCAGGTAGCCACCGTCCATTATGCCGAGATCGTCGCCTCGGTCTCGTCGCGCTCGGCGGGTCCCGGCACACGCGCCAATATCGACGAGTTCACCCGCACGACTGCCGGAGCCATCGAAAAGGTCGGCGGCGCGGCGCAGGGCAAGGCGATCATCATTCTCAACCCCGCCGAACCGCCGATGATCATGCGCGACACGGTGTTCACCCTGTCCGAAGGCGCCGACGAGGCGACGATCCGCGCGAGTGTCGAGGCAATGGTGAAGAAGGTGCAGGCCTATGTCCCCGGCTATCGGCTCAAGCAGGAAGTGCAGTTCGAGCGCTTCGGCGACAACAACAAGCTCAAGATCCCCGGCCGCGGCGAGTTCACCGGGATCAAGACGATGATCCTGCTCGAGGTCGAAGGCGCGGGCGATTATCTGCCGCCCTATTCGGGCAATCTCGACATCATGACCGCCGCCGCCAAGGCGACGGGCGAATTGCTCGCCGAGCGCATCCGCGATGGGAAGAAGGTGACCGCATGACGAAGACATTCAACGTCGAGGCGGGCGACAAGCTCTATATCCAGGACGTCACGCTGCGCGACGGGATGCACGCGATCCGCCATATGTACGGCATCGACCATGTGCAGGCGATCGCGAAAGCGCTCGACGACGCGGGCGTCGATGCGATCGAGGTCGCGCATGGCGACGGGCTGAGCGGCGCGAGCTTCAATTATGGCTTCGGCGCGCATACCGACTGGGAATGGCTGGAGGCCGTTGCGTCCGTGCTGACCAAATCGGTGCTGACGACATTGATCCTGCCCGGTGTCGGCACGGTCGAGGAGCTTCGCCGCGCCTATGACCTCGGCGTCCGCTCGGTGCGCGTCGCGACGCATTGCACCGAGGCCGACGTCTCGAAGCAGCATATCGGCATCGCGCGCGACCTCGGCATGGACGTCGCGGGCTTCCTGATGATGAGCCATATGATCGAGCCCGAGGCGCTGGCTGAGCAGGCTCTGCTCATGGAAAGCTATGGCGCCGAGTGCGTCTATGTCACCGACTCGGGCGGCGCGCTCGACATGGACGGGGTCCGCGACCGGCTCTGTGCCTATGACAAGGTGCTCAAACCCGAAACCCAGCGCGGCATCCACGCGCACCACAACCTGAGCCTCGGCGTCGCGAACAGCATCGTCGCGGCGCAATGCGGCGCGGTGCGCATCGACGCCAGCCTCACCGGCATGGGTGCGGGCGCGGGCAATGCGCCGCTCGAGGTGTTCATTGCCGCCGCCGACCGCAAGGGTTGGAACCACGGCTGCGACGTCAACAAGCTGATGGACGCGGCCGAGGATCTGGTGCGCCCGCTTCAGGACCGCCCGGTCCGTGTCGACCGCGAGACGCTCGCACTGGGTTATGCCGGGGTCTATTCCAGCTTCCTGCGCCACGCCGAAAAGGCCGCCGAAACCTACGGCCTCGATACCCGCACCATCCTCGTCGAACTCGGCCGCCGCAAAATGGTCGGCGGACAGGAGGACATGATCGTCGACGTCGCGCTCGACATGCTCAAGGCGAAAGACGCCGCCGCATGAGCGACTACACCACCGCTCGCCCCGTCGCCCACGACCAGGTCGAGCGCTGGGACGAAGAATGCGACGTCGCGATCGTCGGCTTCGGCGCCGCGGGCGCCTGCGCCGCAATCGAAGCGGCGGAGGCGGGCGCCGGGGTGATGCTGTTCGAAGCGTCCTCGGGCAGCGGCGGCGCCTCGGCCCTGTCGGGCGGCGAAATCTATCTCGGCGGCGGCGGCGGCACCGATGCGCAGCGCGCCGCGGGATTCGAAGACAGCACCGAAGCGCTCGAAACCTATCTGACGATGGCGGGCGGCCCCGACGCCGACGCCGCGAAGATCGCGCTCTATGCCCGCGAGAGCCTGAACCACTATCAATGGCTCAAGGATCAGGGCATCCCCTATAAGGGGACGTTCCTGCCCGGAAAGATCATCGAGCCCGCCGAGGACGACACGCTGATCTGGTCGGGCAGCGAAGCCGCCTGGCCCTTCTCCGACGCCGCGACGCCCGCGCCGCGCGGGCACACGATCCAGTCGATGGGCTGGGGCGGCGGGCGCAAGCTGATGGACATCTTCGAAGCCCGCGTCCGCGCGCTCGGCGTCGATGTCCGCTGCGACGCGCGCGTTTTGTCGCTGGTCGCCGATGGCGAAGGCCGCGTCACGGGGATCGCCGTGCGCATCGACGGGCAGCCGCGGTTCGTGCGCGCCCGCAAGGGCGTCATCCTCGCGACCGGCGGTTTCTGCATGAACCGGGACATGCTCCGCCGCTATGCCCCGCAGACGCTGCGCCTCAACGATCCGATCGGCGAGAACGACAATGGTTCGGGCATATTGATGGGCATGGGCGTCGGCGGCGATGCGATCCATATGGACGAATTTTTCACCACATGCCCGTGGATCATGCCCGAAAGCCTGGTGAAGGGGATTTTCGTCAATGCGCGCGGGCAGCGTTTCATCAACGAGGATTGCTATCACGGCCGGGTCAGCCGGACGATGCTCGACCAGCCAGGGGAACGTGTCTATCTGCTCGTCGACAATGCGATCTTCGGCCGCCCGCTCGACATCGCGCGGATCGAAGTCGCGGCGGTTGGCGACAGTTGGGAAGAGGTCGAGCGCGAGCTCGGGATGCCTCAGGACACGCTGGCGGCGACCGTTCGCACCTTCAACCGCTATGCCGCCGAGGGGCATGATCCCGTGTTCCACAAGGCGCCCGAATGGCTGAAGGTGCTGGACGAGGGACCGTTCGCGGCGCTCGAACTGAATATCGGGACCAGCTTCTTTTCCTTCTTCACGCTGGGCGGGCTGCACACGCGTCCGTCGGGCGAAGTGCTGGGTCGCACGGGCGAATCCATCCCCGGCCTCTATGCCGCCGGCCGCGCGACGTCGGGCCTGCCGCGCTGGGGGCATGGCTATAGCTCGGGCCTGAGCCTCGCCGACTGCACCTTCTTTGGGCGGATGGCTGGGAAGAGCGCGGCGGCGGGTTGAGCCCGGTCTATCATTCGTCATTGCGAGCGCAGCGAAGCAATCCAGAGCGGTTTACGCCACTCTGGATT
>NZ_JAOZVW010000045.1 GCF_025869345.1 Sphingopyxis sp. | reverse complement strand
AATCCAGAGTGGCGTAAACCGCTCTGGATTGCTTCGCTTCGCTCGTAATGACGGCTTTGGCTGGGCGGTCGGTCAGAACAACTCCATCTGTCCATCGCGCTCGGGCGGCCGGAACAGGTCGCAGCGGAGCGGCGGGAAACGGCGGTCCATGCCGCGCGCGCGGGCGGCGCGCCGGACGCGCTGGCGGATGAGCTGCGGCCAGATGCCTTGGCCTTTCATGCGGGTGAAGAAGCCCGGATCATTGTCGCGGCCGCCGCGGATGTCCTGGACCATGTGCATCACCTTGTCGGCGCGGTCGGGATAGTGGGCGGCGAGCCAGGCGCGGAAGAGTGGGGCGACCTCATAGGGCAGGCGCATCAATATGTAGGAGGCGCGGATCGCCCCGGCTTCGGCGGCGGCGGCCATGATCGCCTCTATCTCGTGGTCGGTGATCGCGGGGATGATCGGCGAGATATTGACCTGCGTCGGCACGCCGGCGTCGATGAGGCTGCGGATCGCCGCGAGGCGGCGGCGCGGGTGCGGCGCGCGGGGTTCGAGCGTGCGCGCGAGCGCCGCGTCGAGCGTCGTCACCGAAATCGCGACGCCGACCAGATCGTCGCGCGCCATCGCGGCGAGCAGGTCGATGTCGCGGAGCAGCCGGTCGGACTTGGTGGTGATGAGCAGCGGGTGCTTCGTTTCGGCCAGAACTTCGACCACTGAGCGGGTAATGCCCCATTCGCGCTCGATCGGCTGATAGCCGTCGGTGTTGGTGCCGATCGCGATCGGCGCGACCTTGTAATTGCGCTTCGCCAGTTCCTGCCGCAGCAGCTTCGCGGCATCGGGCTTGGCGAAGAGCCTGCTTTCGAAATCGAGGCCGGGCGACAGATCGTGGAAGGCATGGGTCGGCCGCGCGAAGCAATAGATGCAGCCATGCTCGCAGCCGCGATAGGGATTGATCGAGCGGTCGAAGCCGATGTCGGGCGAGCTGTTGCGCGCGATGATCGTCTTCGGATGTTCGACGGTCACCGTCGTGCGCAGCGGCGGCGGGGCGCCGTCGATACCCTCAGCCGCGTCGAGCCAGTCGCCGTCGGCTTCGCGGTTCAGCGAGCCGGTGCGCGTCGGGCGGAGATTCGTCGGGGCGCCGCGGCCCGCAATCGGGGGGAGGGGTTTCGGCGTTTCCATCGGGCGAGGATAGGATTGCGACGAGAACAAATAAAGAACAAAAACATCTTCTCCCCTCCCGCTTGCGGGAGGGGGCTATTCCGCCAGCCGCGGCATCAGCTCGACGAAATTGCAGGGCTTGTGGCGACTGTCGAGCTGGGTCGCCAATATGCCCTCCCACGCATCGGTCACCGCGCCGGTCGAGCCGGGAAGCGCGAAGATATAGGTGCCGCGCGCGACGACCGCGCAGGCGCGCGACTGGATCGTCGAAGTGCCGATCGTCTGGTAGCTCAGCCAGCGGAACAATTCGCCGAAGCCGGGAATATCCTTGCCGTCGAGGCGGCGCAGCGCCTCGGGCGTGACGTCGCGGCCGGTGAGGCCGGTGCCGCCGGTCGTGATGACGACATCGACCTCCGGATCGTCGATCCAGTTGTGGAGGCGCGAGACGATCAGGTCGCTTTCGTCGCGGATGATTGCGCGTGCCGCGAGGATATGACCCGCATCGGTCAGCAACGCCTCCAGCTTGTCGCCCGATTTGTCGTCGGTCGCGCTGCGGCTGTCCGAAATCGTCAATATGGCGATGCGAACCGGCCGAAACGGCAGGCTTTCGTCAATTGGCATCGGCGAGGCCGCCGGCCCAGCTCAGCCGGGTGCGGTCCTTGCTGTCGGGGAAGCGCGGCCATTTGCCCTGCGCGAGCGCCGCGCGGCTGACCGATGGCTTGCCCTGCTGCGCTTCGTACATCCAGTAATTGCGCAGGACGGTGCCGACATAGCCGCGCGTTTCCCAATAGGGGATCGATTCGATGTAGAGCAGCGGATCGCCATTGTCGCGAATCTCGCTCTGCCAGCGCGCGATCGGGGCGGGCCCGGCGTTGTAGGCAGCGATCACCTTGGGCAGCAGGCCGCCCGTCGAGCCGTCCTTGCTGAGATATTCGAGATAGCGCTGGCCGAAATCCATGTTGACCGCGGGCGTCTTGAGGTCACCCGGCGCACGGCCGTCGCCGTTCCAGCGCGCAAGGTCGGACGCGGTGCCCGGACGCACCTGCATTAGCCCCATCGCGCCCGCCGGGCTGACCACCGCACGCTGGAAGCGCGATTCCTGGAGCGTGTGGGCAAAGATGAGTGCGGGGTCGACCCGCCAGCCGCCATTGGGTTCCCATTTGGGCTGCGGATAGCGGGCCGCCGTTGCGAGCTTGCGGCCTTGCGGCGTGTTGTGCGCGAGATAGAGCTGGGTTTCGGGAAGGCTGAGCGCCTGCGCCATGCCGGCGAGCTGGGCGTGCTGGTTCGGATTGCCGATGCGCGCCTGATGCTTCAGCAGTTCGCCGGCATAGGCGTCCTCGCCGATCTCGGCGAACGCCATGGCGGCGCGGACGTTGGGCAGATCCTCGAGCGCGCGCCAGGCGCTGCGGTCGGGGCGGACATTCTCGCGCTGGCTGCCGGTCTCGATGCCCAGCGTTTCGGCGGCGAGCAGGCCGTAGAGGGTTTCCTCGTTCGCGGCGGCGGCGCGCAGCCGCGACTGCACCGACTGCGGCTGGCCCGAGGCGATCGCAGCGCGCGACGCCCAATAATAAGCGGCGGCGCGCAGCTCGCTGTCGGGGGCTTCGCGCGCGACGCGGTCGAACGAGACGAGCGCGGTCGGATAGTCGCGCAGGCGCCACGCGGCGAGGCCCTGCACCCACGCGGCCTGCGTCGCCCAGGCGCCGCGGCCTTCGGTGCAGGCCTGCGACAGGCGCAGCGCATTCTGATCGTCATTCTCGATATAATAGGACCAGGCGATCTTTTGCCGCCATTCGTCGCGCGCCTCCGGCGTCAGCTTGTCGGCGACCGCCATATAGAGCGATTCGGCGCCCGCCGGGTCGTCATTCTTGATCCGGTCGGGGATCGAGCGCGCGAGGCCCGCGGCGAACGGGTCGCTGACGCTGTCGGCGCCGACGCGGCGCGGCGCGGTGCCCGACCAGCTCAGGCGGTTCTGATAAGGAAGCGTCGGAATGTCGGTCGCGCCGCGCTTGGTCGCGAGGCGGCCGAGCTGTTCGGCCTGCGGCAGTTCGGGCGAGCGCGCGAGAATCGGCATGATGTCGGCGACTTCGGCGCGCGGACTGTTCGCGGCGGTGAGCAGTTCGGCGCGCAGGAAATCGGCGAGCGGCCCATTGTCGTCGCCGAGCAAGGATTTGGCTTCGGCCCAGCGCTGGCCGCGGATCGCGGCGAGCACCTGCGTATAAAGCTGCTTCTGTTCCGACGACAGAATCTCGGGCACCGTCTGCGGCGCGGCGAGCAGGTCGGGCGTGCCGGTATCGGCGGCGAGCGCGGGCGATGCCGTCGCGGCCAGGGCCAGAAGCGCGGACGAAAGCAATTTTGCGGTCATAATCTTCATCTCTGTCAACGTCCCCGGTTGAACAGTTTCAGGCTGTCCCAGGCGGCCGCCTTTTGCGCGGGCCGGGCAAGCAGCATCGCGGGGTGCGCGACTGCCACGGCCTCCATCTTGCCGCCATCTTGGTTAAGATCGAGTAACCTTCCGCGCGCGTCGGGAAGCGACAGGCCCGCCGCCATCTGCGCGATGTCGCTGCCGATCAGCAGCAGTCGCTGCGGCTTTGCGAGCCCGAGGTGGTGCCAGAGCAATCGGTCGAGCTCGCCCTTGTCCTTCTCGTCGCAGCGGCCGCCGGGCGGGCGCGTGACGGCGAGGCTGGCGAGATAGCAGTCGGTGCGCGCCATTCCGATCGCCCGCAGCATCGCGTCCAGAAGCTGGCCGGCGGGGCCGGAAAAGAGGGTGGCGTCGCGCTGGTCGTCGATCTCCGGCCAGGCGGTGAGCAGCATCAGCGGCGCCTCGGCCTGTCCCTCGGGAAGCACGCGGCGCGCGTCCCACTGGCTGCCCGGCACGTCGGGGCTTTCGGCGAGCCATGTCTGGAAGGCATCCCAGCCGTCTGGAAGCGCGACCGGACCTTTGGGGGCGGCTTCGGCGGGCGCTTCGCGGCGCTGGAGCGCGGCGGGAAGCGGCGGGGCTTCGGGCTCGGCGATCGGCGACGGTTTCGGCCTTGCCGCAACGTCATTGGCGGCGGGCACGTCGAGCCAGCCCGCCGGCGTTTCGCCGACAAGCGAGTCCACGCCGGCCAGCGACCACCAGTCGTGATAGCTTTCGGCCAGCAAGGTTGAATTGCGCCCACCCATGATTTTGTTTCAAACAGGCAGTTGACGGGGCCGTCAATTGGCGGGCATCGCAATATGTGACAGAGTGAGCGCGGGACACGATGAATGATCCCGCGCGGGGACGGCAGAAAGGTACTTGCGGTGAGCGAACGGGAATCGATGCCCTATGACGTCGTGATCGTCGGGGCGGGGCCTGCGGGGCTTTCGGCGGCGATCCGGCTGAAGCAGCTGGCGAACGAGGCGGGCAGCGAATTGTCGGTCTGTATCCTCGAAAAGGGGTCCGAAGTCGGCGCGCATATCCTGTCGGGTGCGGTGATCGACCCCAAATCGCTCGACGAACTGATACCCGACTGGCGCGATCAAGGCTGCCCGCTCGCCGAAGTGCCGGTGAACGATAATCAGCATTGGGTGCTGACCAAGAAGAAGAAGCTCGGGGTTCCGCACTTCATCACGCCCGGCTTCATGCACAACAAGGGCACTTACACGGGCAGCCTCGGCAACCTCTGTCGCTGGCTGGCCGAGCAGGCCGAGGGGCTGGGTGTCGAAATCTTCCCCGGCTTCGCCGCCGCCGAAATCCTCTATAACGAGGACGGATCGGTGAAGGGCGTCGCGACCGGCGACATGGGCATCGCGCGCGACGGCAGCCACAAGCCCGACTATGCCCCCGGCCTCGAACTTCATGCGAAATATACTTTCTTCGCCGAGGGCGTGCGCGGGCATCTGACCAAGATGCTCAAGCCGCAATTCGCGCTCGACGCCGATTGCGAGCCGCAGGTTTACGGCATCGGGGTCAAGGAACTCTGGGACATCGATCCCGAGAACCATGCGCCGGGCCGCGTTATCCACACGCAGGGATGGCCGCTCGACGAGAATGCCAATGGCGGCGGCTTCCTCTATCATCAGGCGAACGGGCAGGTCGCGCTCGGTTTCGTCACCTGGCTCAACTATCGCAACCCGCACATCTCCCCCTTTCAGGAGATGCAGAAATGGAAGACGCATCCCGAGATCGCGAAGATCCTTAAAGGCGGCAAGCGCGTCTCCTATGGCGCGCGCGCGATCAGCGACGGCGGCTGGCAATCGGTGCCGAAGCTCGCCTTTCCGGGCGGCGCGCTGATCGGCGACACCGCGGGTTTCCTCAACGTGCCGCGCATCAAGGGCACGCACACGGCGATGAAGTCGGGCATGATGGCGGCGGAAGCGGCGTTTGCGGCGGTGACCGCCGGGCGCGAGGGCGATGTGCTGACCGCCTATCAGGAAGCCTATGACGAAAGCTGGGTGAAGAAGGAGCTCGGCGTCGTCCGCAACGTGCTGCCATTGGTCGAGAAGTTCGGCGACCTCGCCGGAACGATCCTGTCGGGTATGACGATGTGGCTCGAAACGCTGGGCATCCGCGTGCCCTTCACGATGAAGCATCACCCCGACAACACGACGCTCTATCGTGCCGACCAGATGAAGAAGCCCGACTATCCGAAACCCGATGGCGTGCTGACCTTCGACCGCCTGTCCTCGGTGTTCCTGTCGAACACCAACCATGAGGAGGACCAGCCGGTCCATCTGCAACTCAAGGACCCGTCGATCCCGATCGAATATAACCTGCCGCTCTATGACGAGCCCGCGCAGCGTTATTGCCCGGCGGGGGTTTACGAGGTCGTCGGGCAGGACGAGGGCAATCCCCGCTTCGTCATCAACGCGCAGAATTGCGTCCATTGCAAGACCTGCGACATCAAGGACCCGACCCAGAATATCAACTGGGTCACTCCCGAAGGCGGCGGAGGCCCCAATTACCCCAATATGTAAGTCCGTTCGCCTGATTTTCGCTGCCGGCGCGCTCGCCGCCGCCGGCCCCGTGCAGGCGGCCGTCGACGATGGCGCCACGCTGGCGGCGCTGGCGGATGCGCGGCTGGCCGAGGAAGCGAACGATCCGGCCGCTGCGCTGGCGGCGCTGACCCGCGTCGCGAGCGCGGCGCCCGATCTGCCCGGGCTGCGCGGCCGGATGCTCGAACAGGCGATCCAGGCGGGCGACCTGCCCGCCGCGCGCAGCGCCGCGCTTCGGCTGTGGCAGGGTGGCGACCGGCGTTTCGACGCGCAGCTCGTCCTTGTCGTCGATGCGATGCGGCGCGCGGACTGGAAGGGCGCGCGCGACTATCTGAACGGCCGGTCCGACAAGGCCGGCGGCGATCCGATCTCCCGGCTCATCGTGCCGACCTTTCAGAGCTGGATCGATGTCGGCGCGCGCGAAAAGGCGCCCGAGCGGCATCTGCTCGCCGCAGCGGGGAAGGGGCGCCCCGAACCGGCGCTGGAACTGGAAGCGGCGCTCGTGCAACTCGCGGCCAAGCGCCCGGCCGAGGCGGCGACGCTGGCGGCTGAAACGACCCCGACCGACCGGCTGAGCCAGCTTGTCGCGCTGCGCCTCGCCGCCACGCTCGCCGCGGCGGGCGAGGGGGAGGCGGCCGACGCGCTGCGCGGGCGGATCGCGCTGGCGGCGGGCGGACGCGAGGACCCGATGCTGCTGCTTCCCGATCAAGCGGTATCGACGCCGCGCGGCGGGATGGCGCATTGGCTCGCGTTGCTCGGCGACGGCTTTGCGCGGATGCCGAACAGCAGCGCCAAGCTGTCGCTGCTGTTCGGCCGCGCCGCCTTTTGGCTGGACGATGGTGATTGGGCCGTGCGTTCGGCGCTGGTCGAATCTCTCGGCCGCGCCGACCGGGAGCGCGACGCCATGGCGCTGCTGTCGGGCGGCCGCGCGGCGCTTCCGCCGGTGCTTCAGATGCGCCGCGCCGAACTGATGGCCGACGCGGGCGATCTTTCGGGCGCGACCGCGCTTGCCGAAGCTGCCGTCAAGGCCTCGCCCGCGCGCAGCCTGTTCGCGCGCTTCGCCGACATTGCGCGGCGCGCCGACGACCGCGAGGCGACGGCGCGTGCTTATGCGGGGATCGAGGCGACGCTGGGCGAGGGCCCCGAGGATCGCGCGCTGCGCGGAAATCTGCTGATCGCCGGCGCCGAACTACGGCTTCAGGCCGATGATTGGGATGGCGCGTCGACGCTGATCGAGCAGGCGGTCGTGTTGCGTCCCGATGATCCGGCGGTGCTCAACTTCGCGGGCTATTCGGCGATCGAGCGGCGCAAGGATGTCGCGCAGGCGCTCGCGCGGATCGAGGCGGCGTGGCGGGCCGAGCCGCAGGACGCCGCGATCACCGATTCGCTCGGCTGGGCCTATTTCCTCACGGGGCGCACCGCCGATGCGGTGCCGCTGCTCGAAAAGGCGCAGGCGGGAGATCCCGGCAATGCGGTGATCGTCGAGCATCTGGGCGATGCCTATTGGCAGGCGGGGCGCCGGTTTCAGGCGCGCTATACGTGGCGCGCGGCGGCGCTGCTCGCCGAGGCCGACATGGCGGCGCGGCTCGCCGCGAAGCTGCGCGATGGGCTGACGACCGCGACGACGGCGCCGTGATGGCTATCCTGCGCGAAACCGGCTGGGCAAAGATCAACCTGGCGCTGCATATCCGCGCGCGGCGCGCCGATGGTTATCACGAGATCGAGACGTTGTTCGCATTCGTCGATGCCGGCGATGCAATCACGGCCGAAGTGGCCGACGCCGACCGGCTGACCCTCGACGGCGAATTTGCCGAGGGGCTGTCGGATGGCGCCGACAATCTGGTGCTGCGCGTGCTGGCGTTGATGCGCGCGCGTCATGGCGCGGATCGCGTGCCGCCGTTGGATGTCCGGCTGACCAAGACCTTGCCCGTGGCGGCGGGGATCGGCGGCGGCTCGGCCGATGCCGCCGCGCTGGCGCGGCTGGTGCGGCGGCATTTCCTACCCGAAATCGGCGATGCGCCGCTGGCCCGGCTGGTTGCGCCGCTCGGCGCCGACATCGCCGCCTGCGTCGCGAGCGCTACCTGCCTCGGCACCGGCGTCGGCGAGCAGTTGAGCGCGGCGCCCGAGCTTGCGCTGAACGGGACGCCGGTGCTGCTCGTCAATCCGCGCCAGCCGGTCGCGACGGGGCCGGTGTTCGCGGCGTGGGACGGCGTCGATCGCGGCCCCCTGTTCACCGGTGCCGATCTCCGCGCACAGCTTTTCGCGTCGCGCAACGATTTGCAGCGCCCCGCGATTGCGCAATGTCCGGCGATTGTCGATGTTTTGACCGAGCTTGGCGCGTTCAGACCCTGGCTCGCGCGCATGTCGGGATCGGGCGCGACCTGTTTCGCGCTGTTCGACGCGCCCGCCGAGCGCGATGCGGCGGCGGCGCGGCTCGCGGCGAGCCATCCGCACTGGTGGCAGCTTGCCGGAGCGCTCCGATGAGCGAGGCGTGGCGGCAACTGGGAACGCCGCGCGCGGGTGGCGTGCTGCTGATCGGCGACCATGCTTCGGCGCAGGTGCCGGACGACATCGGCCTCGGCATCGACCCGGCGCTGCTCGGCAATCATATCGCGATCGACATCGGCGTCGCCGAGGTGGCGGCGCTGCTGGTCGAGGCGGGCGCGGTCGATGCCGCGATCCTCGGCGGGGTGTCGCGGCTCGTCGTCGACTGCAACCGCGACGAGGATGCGCCGGGCGCGATCCCGATCGCGAGCGACGGCCACGCGATTCCCGGCAATGCGCTCGATCACGACGGTCGCGAGGCCCGGCTCGCGCGCTTCTTCCGCCCCTATCACGATCATATCGCCGGGGTGATCGCGGCGCATCGCCCGGCGATGATCCTGTCGCTGCACAGCTTCACCCCATCGCTGGCGAGCGATCCGGACCAGACGCGGCCCTGGCAGGTCGGGGTGCTCTACAATGCGGACGACCGGCTCGCGGCCCCCGCGATTGCCGCGCTGGCAGCCGAAGGGCTGATCGTCGGCGACCAGCTTCCCTATTCGGGCAAGCTGCTCAACGCGACGATGAATCGGCATGCCGAGGCGAACGGAGTGCCCTATGTCGGGATCGAGATGCGGCAGGATCTGGTCGGCGACGCGGCGGGGCAGGCGCTGTTCGCCGAGCGGCTGGCGCGGATGTGCGGCAAGATGGTGAAATCCGCTTCCCTCTCCCAATCGTCATGCTGAACTTGTTTCAGCATCCATGATCTGCCCGTTCCGAAAAGGCTGCACTTTTTTGTTTCGCACAAAGACACAAAGGCACGAAGAGGTCGCGCTTGCCGCGAAGCGGCCTTCCATTCCAGCGCTGCCGCCAGCCGCGGCGTCGATGAAAATGGGGCCTACCGGCCCGGGCCATCTTCTTCGTGGCTTCGTGTCTTTGCGCGAAACTCAACTGGCGCCGTCCTGGCAGGCAAGGCACAGGCCATGGATGCTGAAACAAGTTCAGCATGACGCGGAATGGAAATCTGTGACGTTGAATCTGCCCGCATAGGCGTGTAGAGGCGCTTTCAATCGTCAATTTGTGAAATAATATTATCAGGAACTCTCCAAATGGCTTCTTATCGTTCCCGCACCACCACCCATGGCCGCAACATGGCGGGCGCGCGCGGGCTCTGGCGCGCGACGGGGATGAAGGATGGCGATTTCGGCAAGCCGATCATCGCGGTGGTCAACAGTTTCACCCAATTCGTTCCCGGCCACGTTCACCTGAAAGACCTCGGTCAGATGGTCGCGCGCGAGATCGAGGCTGCCGGGGGCGTCGCCAAGGAATTCAACACCATCGCGGTCGATGACGGCATCGCGATGGGGCACGACGGCATGCTCTATTCGCTGCCGAGCCGCGACCTGATCGCCGACAGCGTCGAATATATGGTCAACGCGCATTGCGCCGACGCAATGGTGTGCATCTCCAACTGCGACAAGATCACGCCGGGGATGCTGATGGCGGCGCTGCGGATCAACATTCCGGTCGTGTTCGTCTCCGGCGGGCCGATGGAGGCGGGCAAGGTCGTGCTGAAGGGCAAGGAAGTCGCGCTCGATCTGGTCGATGCGATGGTCGCCGCCGCCGATGAAAAATACAGCGACGCCGATGTCACCGCGATCGAACAGGCGGCGTGCCCGACCTGCGGAAGCTGTTCGGGCATGTTCACCGCCAATTCGATGAACTGCCTGACCGAAGCACTGGGGCTGTCGTTGCCGGGCAACGGCTCGACGCTCGCGACCCACGCCGACCGCAAGGCGCTGTTCCTGCGCGCGGGGCGGATGATCGTCGAGATGTGCCGCCGCCATTATGAGGAGGGCGACGACCGCGTGCTGCCGCGCACGATCGCGAGCTTCGAGGCGTTCGAGAATGCGATGAGCCTCGACATCGCGATGGGCGGTTCGACCAACACCGTGCTTCACCTGCTCGCCGCCGCGCACGAGGCGGGGGTCGATTTCACCATGGCCGACATCGACCGGCTGTCGCGCCGCGTCCCCTGCCTGTCGAAGGTCGCGCCGGCGAAGCAGGACGTGCATATGGAGGACGTCCACCGCGCCGGCGGCATCATGGCGATCCTCGGTCAGCTCGAGCGCGCGGGGCTGCTCCACGCGCATCTGCCGACCGTCCACAGCGCGACGCTCGGCGATGCGCTCAACAAATGGGATATTTCGCGCACCAACGATCCCGATGTGCAGACCTTCTTCATGGCGGCGCCCGGCGGCGTGCCGACGCAGACCGCGTTCAGCCAGGATCGGCGCTGGGATTCGCTCGACCTCGATCGTGAGGCGGGGGTGATCCGTTCGGCCGATCATGCGTTCAGCCAGGATGGCGGGCTCGCGGTGCTGTCGGGCAATATCGCGCTCGACGGCTGCATCGTGAAGACCGCCGGGGTCGACGAATCGATCCTGACATTCGCGGGGCCGGCCAAAGTTTATGAAAGCCAGGACGCCGCGGTCGCGGGTATCCTCACCGGACAGGTGGAGGCGGGGGACGTCGTCGTCATCCGCTACGAAGGACCGAAGGGCGGGCCGGGAATGCAGGAAATGCTCTATCCGACGAGCTATCTCAAGTCGAAGGGGCTCGGCGCCGCCTGCGCGCTGATCACCGACGGGCGCTTTTCGGGCGGCACCTCGGGCCTGTCGATCGGTCATGTTTCGCCCGAAGCGGCCGAGGGCGGCGCGATCGGGCTGGTCGAGAATGGCGACCTGATCGAGATCGACATTCCGGGGCGCAGCATCAAACTGGTCCTGTCCGACGCCGAGCTTGCGGCACGGCGCGCGGCGATGGAGGCAAAGGGCGACGATGCCTGGCAACCCGCCAGGCCGCGCCCGCGCAAGGTTTCGGTAGCACTTCAGGCCTATGCTGCGATGACGACCAGCGCCGCGCGCGGCGCGGTGCGCGACCTGTCGCAGTTGAAGGGCAAAAGATGAAGACACTCGGGGGCGTGATCGCGGTCTTGCTCGTCGCGGGCTGCAACGGCGGCCCCGACAATGGCAAGCTTGCCGAGGCCGAAGCGCGCGGCAGCAAGGAAGCGGCGCTCGACGGCCTCATCGACTGCGCGCTCGAAGGCGCGAAGGCGTTCGAGCGCGACTGCACGATCACCGAAATGAGCGGCGCCGACGGTACCGTGCTGGTAGTCGGCAAGGCGGGTGTCGGCTATCGTCGCCTGCAGATCGCGACGGACGGGCGCGGGGTGGTGTCGGCTGACGGCGCTGAGCCCGCGAAGGTGGCGATCGTCGGCGACGGCATGATCGAGGTGGCGGTGGGGGCTGACCGCTACCGCCTGCCCGCGAATACGGGCGGGGAGAAATAATCAGTTCGTCATTGCGAGCGAAGCGAAGCAATCCAGAGCAGGCGTAAACCGCTCTGGATTGCTTCGCTTCGCTCGC
>NZ_JAOZVW010000044.1 GCF_025869345.1 Sphingopyxis sp. | reverse complement strand
GGCTCCTAAACCCCCACCCCCCCGCCCGGGCGGGCCCGCCCTATGCCCCCCCCCCCCCCGCCGCCGCTTCCGCGTGTGGGGGGCCCCGCCTTCCCTCGACACGAACGGAAGAGAGGGTGCGCAGATTTAACGCTCGATGCGCTACCGCCCGCCCTGCGCCGCCGCCTTGTCGAGCGCGGCGGCGTCCGCCAGCGTCATGCCCTTGGGCAGGATCGCCACCGACCACTGGCGCTCCGGCACCAGATATTGCCGCGCGAGCCGCTGGATATCGGCCGGGGTGATCGAGGACATATCGCGGCCGATCGACAGCGCCGCCGCGGCGACGCGCGGATCGCGGGTCGCACCCTCGAGCAGGAACATCCAATAGACATTGCCGGTCGAGGCGCGCTCGATCTGCTCGCGGAGCGGCCCGGCGTTGCGCGCCAGCTCGTCGGCGCCGACCGGGTTGGCGACCAGGTCGGCCGCGATCTCGCGGACGATGCCATAGAAGCGGTCGACGTCCTTCGGCGCCAGCAGGCTGCCGACGACCAGATAGCCGCCGCTGCCCTCGAAACCCGTCGGCCAATGGCTGTCGGCGCTCGGCCCATAGCTCGCCCCCTGCTCGGCGCGCAGCCGGTCGAACAGGCGGTCATTGAAGATCGCCGCCAATATCTCCAGCCCATGCGCGTCGCGCGGATTCGCAAGGCCCCCGCTCGTCGGCCAGGCGGTCATCGCCGCCGCCTGCCCCTGCTCGCCCCTGTGATAGGCGATCATCGGCGTCGTGTTGTGCTTTGCGAAAGCGACCCGCTGCCCGCCCGGCGGCGCCAGCTCCTTGCGCGGGGGCAGCGCGCCCAGCGTGTCCGCCAGTATCTGCTTGTAATCGACCGTCGACAGGTCGCCGAATATCTGCACCTCGATCGGCCCGCTCGCCAGCCGCGGTTCCCAAAAGGCGCGGAAGGCAGCAGGGGTCAGCGCCGATATCGCCGCCTTGTCGGGCGCCGCCCAGCGCGCGTCGTCGCCGGTCAGCCAGCCTTGCAGATTGCGGTCGAGCACCGCGTTCGGCGTCGCGTCGTTGAGGTCGTAGCCGGTCAGATAGCCGACGCGCAGCCGCTCGACCGGCGCGGCGTCCCAGCGCGGCATGGCGAGCTTCGCCGCCATCAGCTTCATCTGATCGGCCAGGTCGGCGGGCTTGCTTTCGGCCGACAGCTCGAACGCGTCATCTTCGACCGAGAAATTCATCTGGATCTGGCGGCCGTTGGTGAGCTGATCGATCTCGTTCTGCCCCCACGGCCCGATGCCGCTCGCGACCAGCGCATAATCGCCGGTCCACAGCAGGTTCGGCGCGTCGGCGGCGACGCTGCGATTGCCGGTGCCGAAGCGGACCTTCACCCGCACCTTGCCTGGTTCGACCTGATTGTTCGACACCAGCGCCGTCACGCCGTTGGCGAATTCGATCCGTTCGGCGCGCAGCCCCGGAAGCGGCGCCGTCGACACGATCGATCCGGGCTTGCCGATCGCGGGCAATTGCTTGAAATCGACCTTCGTGGCGGCCAGGCGGTCGCCCTGTATCCTGGCGGGCGCGGCCAGCGCCGCGATCAGCGCCCCATCGCCGCCCGGAATCGCGGTCGGGGTGGTCAGCACGACACGCGTCACCGGCGCGCTGAAGATCGCCTTGCTGATCTTCAGCATCACCTGCGGCGTCGCCGAGGCGCGGATCGCCTTGAACATATCGACCTGCCCCTGCGGGCTGGCGACCGTTTCGCCGATATCGACCGCGCGCACCATGTCGTCGGCGAGCCGCGCGCCGGGCTCGTTGCGGGCATTGTCGAGTTCCTTGAGCAGGAACGCCTGGATCTCGTTCGCTTCGCGGTCGATGTCGGCCTGCGACGGCGGCGTCGTCACCGCGTCGGCGATCACCCCACGCACGTCGGCGAGCGCGGCCTTCCAGTCGCTGAGCGGCACGATCTGCGCCATGGTGACGTCGGCGCTGCGGCTGACATATTGCTGCTCGACCGTCGCGACCAGAAAGCTGCCGCCCGCGCGCGCGCGGTTTTCGAGCCGCCGGTTGACCAGCGCCTGCGCGATGAATTCCAGATACAGCCGCCGCGTATTTTCGACGGTGTCGATCCGTTTCTTCCACGGCCGGATCATCGCGAGCGTCAGCGCGAGCGGCTGATTGGCCTCGACGATCACCTTCGCGACCGGCGCCTTGGGGTCGGGCTTGCCGAAATCGGGCGGCGTCGGCGCCGCACCGTCCCCTTGCCAGTCGCCATAATATTTGGCGATCAGCCGCGCGAACTCGGCCGGATCGCCATCGCCGGAGATCACGACCACCGCGCGATCGGGCCGATACCAGCGATCGTGGAACGCCTGCACCGCCCCCGCGCGCGCCGCGCCAAGCGAGGCGACGGTGCCGATCGGCGAGCGGTCGCCGAGCAATTGTCCCGCGAACAGATGCGCGGTGGTGAGATCGGCGATCCGCTTTTGCGGCCCATCGGATTCGCGCAGCTCGGACAGGACGACCCCGCGCTCGGCGGTCACCGCCGCCTCCGAAATCCGGGGCTCGCGCACCATGCCGGCGAGCAATTTCATGCTCTCGTCGAGGTTGGCCGGGGTGACGCTCGGCAGGTCGAGTTGATACACGGTCTGCGTCGGCGTGGTTTGCGCATTGGAATCGCTACCGAACGTCACGCCGAAGCGCTGCCAGATGCGCTTCGTCTCGCCGTCGGGAATATGTTCCGACCCGCGAAAGGTCAGATGTTCGAGCAGATGGGCAAAGCCGCGTTCGGCGTCGGTTTCGAACATCGACCCGACATCCATGCGGACGCGGATCGACACCTGCCCCGGCGGCACCCCATTGTTGCGCACGGCATAGCGGACCCCGTTGGGCAGAATACCGAACTGCCACGCGGTATCGCGCGGAATGTCGCTGCCCGCATAGAGCCAGTCGCTGGCCTGCCCGGCCTGCGCCGGCACCGAAGCGGCGGGGGGCGGAGCGGGTGCGGTCTGCGCGACGGCGACCGGCGCGAACAGCAGCGCCGCGACGGCAGCGCTGGCCGGAAGGAAGGATCGCGGGAAGAAACGGGGCGTCAGCGGGGGAGAATAGGACATTGCCCCCTCTTATCGCGTTCGAACCTTGCTGGCCACTGAACTTCGCCCGCCCGCCCCGCGCGTCGGGCTTGCTGGGGGGCTTGTCACGCGCGGCTTGTCGCGGGCGCGGCTTGGGCTTAGCCAGACGGGATGAATGCCACGCCCCCCGCTCCGCTCGCCGCGCTCGTTCAGATGACGAGCGGCATCGATCCCGCCGTCAATCTGGCGACGGTCGACCGCGCCTTGGCCGAGGCGGCGGCAAAGGGCGCGGCGATGGCCTTTCTGCCCGAAATGGCGCTGCTGCTCGATCGCGACCGCCAGCGCTCGGCCGCGCATATCGTCCGCGAAGCCGACAGCCCATGGCCCGCCGCGCTCCAGCAGATGGCGCGGCGCCACGGCCTGTGGCTGCACAGCGGATCGATGCCCCTGCTGTCCGACGACGGCGCCCGGCGCGTCAACCGCAGCCATGTCATCGCCGCCGACGGCGGCATCCGCGCGCGCTACGACAAGATCCACATGTTCGACGTCACCCTGCCCTCGGGCGAGAATTGGACCGAGTCCGCCGCCTATGCCGGCGGCGCCGCCGTCGAGGTGGTCGAAACGCCGCTCGGCCGGCTCGGGCTCAGCATCTGCTACGATCTGCGTTTCCCCGAACTCTATCGCGCGCTGGTCGATCGCGGCGCCGATCTGATCGCGGTGCCCGCCGCCTTCACCGTCTCGACCGGCGAAGCCCATTGGCATATCCTGCTCCGCGCCCGCGCGATCGAAACGGCGTGCCATGTCGTCGCGGCGGCCCAGAACGGAACGCACGCCGACGGGCGCGCCACCTACGGCCACAGCCTCGCGATCGATCCATGGGGCGCGATCCTGGCCGAAGCGGCGGCCTGCAATGCCGAGGGCGACCGCGGTTATGACCTGACCCTCGCCCCGCTCGCCCCCGACGCCGCGCCCCGCGCGCGGCAGGCGATTCCGCTGGCCCGATCGCGCGCCGTCCGGTCGATCGAAATTTAGGCTATGATCAAATTTCCTATGCCGGGTTTCGACCGATTGCGGATCTCGCGAAGCCGAATTATGTAAATAATCGAAGGAGTGTAAGGTTCCCATGATCCAAACGGCGCTTGAAAGGCTGTCGGTTGCCTTCGCCGGGGCGGTGTTGGGTTTTCTGCTGGCCGAATATGGCTATGACATCAAGGGATTAGAGAAGCCTGAAAATCTCGCCTATGGCGCACTTGTTCTTACTCTAGCAGCGCTTGGAATTGTCAGGATGACGGTTGCCCAATCCCTCAGACATAACCCCAATAGCCCATCGTAAAACTAGCGTCCGCTTCCCATCCCATGGCGGCCATCCGCCCCGGCGCGCCCTCGGCCAGATCGCGAGCCCCCAAACGCACAAAAGGCCCCGAACTTTCGTTCGGAGCCCTTTGGTATAGCTAAGCGATCAGCCGTTATTACGGGCTGGTCGGGGTGTCGCTGTTGTTGTCCGACGCCAGGATGATACCACCGATGATCGCGGCCAGAGCAACGATAGCGATGATCCAGCTGGTGCTGCCTTCGAGTTCGCTTTCGCCGCCAAGAGCCGACGTAGCACGAGCCGAATCGAGCGAGGTAGCAGCCGAAGCGGCGACCGGAGCCACGATCATCGACGTTGCCGCGAGGGAGATCGCAGCTTTCTTAAGCAGGTTCATCTTCTTCTCCGTCCACTGGAAATAGTCTTATCGAATCACACCAACGCACGAGCTATCGCTGTGAATCTACCCAGCCTCTGTAGGCATAGTCATTGCCGATTGCAACGACGATTTGACCTACCCCCCATTTGTTATGAATTTGCTAAACCAGAGAAAAGCGCCGCATCGGCACCAATTCATCCGCGCCGGATGCGATCGAACGGCTCGCTCGTCACCGGGTAGCCGAGATGATCGGGGATGCAGAGATGCGCACCGCCGTCGCGCTCCTCGATCCACGGCGTGACCAATTCGACCGGAAAATCCCCGGCGTGCGCCGAAAAATCGGCAAAACCATCCGCCTGCGCCAACCGCTCCAGATTGCGGCGGGTCGGGAAGATGATCGAGACGTCGCCGCGATCGGCCATCGCCAGCGTCTCGCCCGCACTGGCCCAGAAGATATGGCTGTGTTCGGCCTCCTCGACGGTCAGTTCATGCCCGTGCGGCGGCGCGGCGACGGCATAGAAGCGGGTGTCGAAGGTCCGCGCTTCCTTGAAATTGGGACACCAGCGCGCAAAGGGCACGAGCGATTCGAGCGCGAGTCGCTCGCCGCGCGACGCCAGCATGTCCGACAAGAGCGCGCCGCCGAGAAGCGCCTGGCGGATCGCGCCCGTTTCCCGATCGGCGAGCGTCGGCCAACCGACCGCGAGCCCCGTCTCCTCGAGCGTTTCGCGCAGCGCCGCGACCCGTGCCGCGCCCTCGACATCGTCCGGCGCGAAGCCGTGCCGCTCCGCCACCACATGATCGTCGGGATCGATGCGCCCGCCCGGAAACACCACCGCGCCCGCCGCGAACGCCATCGTCGCCGAACGCTTGACCAGCAATATCTCGTCGGGTCCGCCGCCGCCTGCGGGGCGCATGATGACGAGCGTGGCGGCGGGGATGGCATTGTCCGGCACGGCGGACGGCGAAGCGGATGAACTCATGCCGAAACCCTAACCGCGCGCGCCGCGCTTGTCATCCGGCCATTGCAGAGGCGCGGACGAGGGTGCAAGAAGGGGCTCCAGTGGGAGCAGGGCCATGGGAATATTGGAGATTCTGGGTGTCGCCGGCAGTCTCAGCCTGCTCGCAGGCTGGCGGCTCTATCTCACTATCCTCGCCACCGGCATCGCGATGCATTTCGGCTGGCTGCCGCTGCCCGAGCATCTGAAGGCGCTTCAGGTTCTCGCCAACCCCTGGGTGCTCGGCGTCGCGACCGTCGGCACGCTTGCCGAATTCTTCGCCGACAAGGTCGCGTGGGTCGATTCCATCTGGGACACGATTCACGGCATCATCCGTCCGCTCGGCGGCGCGCTGCTCGCGCTCGCCCTGATCGACAGTTCCGATCCGACGTGGCAGGTCGTGGCCTTCCTCCTCGGCGGTGGCGGCGCGCTGCTCAGCCACGGCGCCAAGGCGACGACGCGCGCGGTCGTCAACATCAGCCCCGAACCGTTCAGCAACGCCGCGGTCTCGACCGGCGAGGATGTCGCGACGACCGGTCTGCTCGCGCTCGCCATCGCCTATCCCGCGCTCGCGATCGTGATCGCCATCCTGCTCGCCGCCGCCGCGGTGGTCGTGATCGTCGCGCTGCGCCGCCTGCTCCGCAACATCAAGACGACCCTGAAACGCGCGCTCGGCGATCTGCCGCCGGAGGCAGAGCGTTTGCCGCCGGTTTAGGCCAGCGATTCGGCAATCGGTCCTCCCTACCGCCTCGCGGCAGAGAGGATCGGATAGCGATCAACCCGCGAGCAATTCCTTGAGCGGCGTGCCGGTATCGGCAAGCTGCTCCGCCGTCGCGACGAGCCCGGCGGTGACGATCATGCGGCCCTGGACATAATCCTTGGTCGCGTTGACGCAGTCGAGCGCGATCACCCTGCCCGCCTTCAGATAGACGATCGAGAAGCTGCGGCTCGCAATGTCGCCGCGCACGACGGTCTGGTCGTGCCCGGTCGACAGGCCCGCGGTCTGAAGCTTGAGGTCATACTGGTTCGACCAGAACCAGGGGATGGCATGATATGGCGCTTCGTCGCCGACGATGCCCTTGGCGACGACATTCGCCTGGTCGTTGGCGTTCTGCACCGATTCGAGCCGGATCGTCGCCCCCTCGGCAAATTCGTTCACATGCGCCGCGCAATCGCCGATCGCATAGACGTCGGGCAGGCTCGTCTTGCAATGGCGGTCGACGAGCACGCCGTTGCCACCCTCGGCGCCCGCCGCGATCAGCGGTTCGACCGCGGGGACGATGCCGATGCCGACAATGACGAGATCGGCGGGAATGACCTCGCCATCCGACAGGCGGACGCCGGTGACATGCCCTTCCCCTTCGATCGCTTCGACCGCGACGCCGAGACGCAGGTCGACGCCATGCTCGCGATGCTCCTTCTCGTAGAAGCGCGACAGATCCTCGCCCGCGACGCGCGCGAGCACCCGGTCGAGCGCTTCCAAGAGCACGACCTTCTTGCCCGCCTTGGTCAGCACCGCCGCTGCCTCGAGTCCGATATAGCCGCCGCCGATCACGACGATCTGCTTCGCCGTCTCCGACGCCGCCTTCATCGCATCGGCGTCGGCGCGGGTGCGCACGCCCTGCACGCCGGGCAGGTCGCCGCCGGGGATCGGCAGCATTCGCGGGGCTCCGCCGGTCGCCCAGACGAGCTTGCCGTAACCGATCGTCTCGCCGCCGTCGGTGGTGACCGTGTGCGCCGCCGGATCGACCGACACGACGCGCTTGCCGAGCAGCATCGTCACTTCGCGCTCGTCCCAATATTTGGCGGGACGAAGCTGGATGCGCTCGAATTCCTTCTCGCCCGCGAAATATTCCTTCGACAGCGGCGGGCGCTCATAGGGAAGTTCGGGCTCGTCGCCGATGATCGCAATGGAACCTGCGAACTTCTGCGTCCGCAGCATCACCGCGACCTGCGCGCCGCCGTGTCCGGCCCCCACGATCACCACGTCGAACTGCATAATCCCTCCGTTACGGCACGCTCGCTTTTCGTCCGTGCCCTTGCACGGCGCAGGCGGCGGCACAACAAACATTGGCTATCAGGCGGACAGTATCACCTCGTCGCGCAGCGCAACAAGCGCCGCGCCCAGCGCCTCGACCTCCGCATCGCTGCGCGATCCGGCGACGAAGGAGGCGGACAGACAGAAACCGGGGGCGATGTCCGCGATCCCCGCGGCGACGGTGCAGACGCCGCGGTGGGCATATCCGCGATCGACCGCAAAGCCCTGCGCCGCCGCCGCCGCGACCTGCCGCGCATAGGCGTCGAACGGCAAGTCGTCCTGCCAGCGCACCGGGGCATAGCGTCGCGCCAGTTCGGCCTCACTCACCCGTTGCACCGCGGCGATCGCGCGCCCCGCCGCCCCGCTGCCGAGCGGCTGGCGCTGGCCGTCGGCGAGGCTGAGGCGCATCCCCGCATCGCTTTCGGCGCGCGCGGCAAGCTCCATGCGGTCGCGCGAGACGATCTTCCACAGCCCGACCGCCGCCTCGGCGCTTTGGGCGAAGCGCGCCATCAGCGGCTGCGCGCGGTCGGCGAGCCGCGCGGCGCGGGTATCGCGCAGCGCATCAGCCGCCCGCCACGCCGCCGCCAGCCGATACTGCTTGGTCCGCGCATCGCGCTCGACCGCCCCTTCGGCGACCAGCGTTTTCAAAAGGTTGAGGCAACTCGACGGGCTGAGATCGACAACGCGGCCGATGTCCGACAGCGTCAGCGCGCCCGAATCCGCGAGCAGGCGGAGGATGGCGAAAGCGTGCGAGACGGAGCGAACCGGGCCGGTCATGGTCTGGGAATATTTTCAATATGATGAAAAATCAATTCCGAATGTTGAAATGATGCACGCGGTCGCTTATCGCGCTATCGACACGAATCGAACGGGAGAGCGGCCATGAGCTTATGCCTTGACGGAAAGGTCGTCGCGATCACCGGCGCCGGGCGCGGCATCGGCCGCGAACTGGCGCTGCATTGCGCGGCCCAGGGCGCGGCGGTGATCGTCAACGATCCGGGCGTCGCGCAGGCCGGCGACGGCGGCGACGCCGCTCCGGCCGAAACGACCGCGGCCGACATCATCGCTGCGGGCGGCAAGGCCATCGCCAACTTCGGCAACGTCGCCGACCCAAAGGAGGCCGCGAGCATCGTCGAGGATGCGGTCGCCAAATTCGGCCGCATCGATGCGGTGGTGAACAACGCCGGTATCCTGCGCGACACCATCTGGCACAAGATGAGCTATGAGGACTGGAAGAGCGTCATCGAGGTCAATCTGACCGGCGTCTTCAACGTCTCGAAGGCCGCGACGCCCTGGTTCCGCGAGCAGCAGTCGGGCAGCTTCATCCACTTCACCTCGACCAGCGGCCTGATCGGCAACATCGGCCAGGCCAATTACTCGGCCGCGAAGCTCGGCGTCGTCGCGCTGTCGCAGTCGATCGCGCTCGACATGGCGCGCGCCGGCGTCCGCTCGAACTGCATCGCCCCCTTCGCGTGGAGCCGCATGACCGCCTCGATCCCCGCGACGACGCCCGCCGAACAGGAACGCGTCAAGCGCATCCAGGAAATGTCGGCCGACAAGATCGCGCCGCTCGTCGCCTATCTCGCCTCCGACCTGTCGAAGGATGTGACCAACCAGATTTTCAGCGTCCGCAAGAACGAGATCGTCCTGTTCTCGAAACCGCGCCCGGTGCGTTCGATGACCAAGCTCGAAGGCTGGACGGCAGAGGCGATCGCCGACGAACTGATCCCCGCCTTCCGCCCGAGCTTCGCGCGCGCCGACGAAGTGTCGGCGCACGTCTTCCCCTACGACCCGATCTGAGAATGCAGAATCACACTCCCCGATTCCCCGAGCGAAGCCGAGGGGCCATGCCGAGCGAAGTCGAGGCAGCAACGGCGCCGCTTCTCGCTCCGCTCGAACAAGCCCCTCGGCTTCGCTCGGGGAATCGGGGTAAGACGATGAGGAGTCCTTTATGAGCAACCCTGGCATGGACGCGGACGTCTTCGAACAGTTCATTGAGCAGCTTCAGCGCTACGTCCGCGAGCGCCTTCTCCCCGCAGAGAAGGAGATCATCGAGACCGACCGCATCCCCGACGACATCCTCGCCGAAATGCGCGACATGGGTCTGTTCGGCCTGACGATCCCCGAAGAGTTCGGCGGCGCGGGGATGAACGTCAGCCAGTATGTCCGGACGATCCACACGATCAGCTATGCGATGCCGGCCTTCCGTTCGATCATCTCGATCAACATCGGCATGTTCGCCTCGGCGCTCAAGAATGGCGGGACCGAGGCGCAGAAGGCCGAATGGCTGCCGCGCGTCGCGGCGGGTGAGATCGCCTGCTTCGGGCTCACCGAGCCGGGGTCGGGATCGGACTCGGCGGGGCTGCAGACGACCGCGACCCAGACCGACAACGGCTGGGTGCTGAACGGCACCAAGCGCTACATTACCAATTCACCCTTCGCGAAGGTCGGCCTGATCATGGCGCGCACCTCGAAGGAGAATCTGCCCAAGAACGCCCATGTCTCGGCCTTCGTCGTGCCGATGGACGCGCCCGGCGTGTCGATCGGCAAGTCCGACAAGAAGATGGGCCAGTCGGGCAGTCATATCGCCGATATCGTGATGGACGACGTCCGCGTCGGCGGCGAGGCTTTGCTCGGCGGCGAACTCGGCAAGGGCTTCGCTTTTGCGATGATGAGCCTCGACAACGGCCGCATGTCGGTCGGGGCCGCCGCGACCGCCTACGCCCGCCGAGCGCTCGACAGTGCGGTGCGTTACGCGACCGAGCGCAAGGCGTTCGGCGAGCCGATCGCGAACTTCCAACTCATCCAGCAGATGCTGGCGCAGAGCGAGATCGACATCTACGCGGCCGAATGCATGATGGAGGACGTCACCCGCCGCGCCGACGCGGGCGAGAATGTCCTGCGCAAAGCCGCGGCGTTCAAGGTCTTCGCCAGCGAAATGTGCGGCCGCGTCGTCGACGCCTGCGTGCAGGTCTATGGCGGGGCGGGCTATCTCGCCGAATATGACGCCGAGCGTTTCTTCCGCGATGCGCGCATCTATCGCATCTACGAAGGGACGACGCAGATCCTCCAGCTTCAGATCGCCAAGCATATGCTGCGCGAATTCGCGGCGGCGAATTGAGCGTGGTCGGGAATATCCCGTCGCCCCCGCGCAGGCGGGGGCCGCTCGCGGTTTACGCAGCAGCGGAGGGCAAGGCCGCCAGCGGCCCCCGCCTGCGCGGGGGCGACGGGATATTACCCTATGTATAACCTCCTCTCCGACCTCCCCGTGATCGAGGCGTCGTCCTTCGTCGCCTCCCCCACCGCCGGCCTTTACCTCGCGCAGTTCGGGGCCGAGTTGATCCGCGTCGATCAGATCGGCGGCGGCCCCGATTTCCGGCGCTGGCCGGTGACGGCGGAGAACAACTCGCTCTATTGGGAAAACCTCAACCGCGCGAAGAAATCGGTCGCGCTCGACCTCGCCCGGCCCGAGGGACGCGAATTGTTGCAGGAATTGGTGCGCGCGACCGGCCAGTTCGTCACCAACTTCCCCGCCGGCGGCTTCCTGTCGCACGAATTGCTCGCCGAGGGGCGTCCCGACCTGATCACCGTGCGCGTGATGGGCTGGGCCGACGGCTCGCCCGCGCTCGACTATACGGTGAACAACAGCGTCGGCTATCCGATGCTCACCGGGCCGGGGCCGGAGCCGGTCAATCATGTCCTGCCCGCGTGGGATCTGCTCACCGGCGCCTATGCCGCCTTCGCGCTGCTCGCCGCGATCCAGCGCCGCGCCGCGACCGGCGAAGGCGGCGAGGTCCGCCTGCCGCTCTCCGATGTCGCGATCGGCACCGTCGCCAATATGGGCGGCCTCGCCGAGGTGCTCTATTCGGGCGAGAACCGCCCGCGGCTGGGCAACGCCGTCTACGGCCTGTTCGGGCGCGATTTCACCACGCGCGACGGGCAGCGGACGATGATCGTCGTCGTCACGCCGCGCCAATGGGCGAATCTGATCGCCGCGCTGAATCTCGGCGCGGCGGTCGCGGCGATCGAGGCGGCGCGCGGGGTCTCCTTCGCGAAGGACGACGGCCTCCGCTTCACCCACCGCGACGCGCTCTATCCGCTGTTCGAGCAGGCGATCGCGGGCCGCGACCACGCCGACCTCGCCGCCGCCTTCGACGCGGGCGGGATCGTCCATTCGCCCTATCGCACGATGCTCGACGCCGCGAACGATCCGGCGCTGGTCGCGGACAATCCGATCTTCGGCGCGGCGGAGAACCCCAGCGGCTTCGCCTATCCCGCCGCGGGTTCCTTCGCGACCATCCCGCAAGCCGACCGCCAGCCGCCACGCCCAGCGCCGCGCAACGGCGAGCATAGCGAGGAAGTGCTGGCTTCACGCCTGTCGCTATCCTCGGGAGAAATCGCCCGCCTGATCGACGCCGGTATCGTCGGTGTCGGCTGAGATCGCCTTCCCCCTTTCCGTCACCCCGGACTTGATCCGGGGTCCCGCTTCCCAGCGTTGCTTAGCGGGACCCCGGATCAAGTCCGGGGTGA
>NZ_JAOZVW010000043.1 GCF_025869345.1 Sphingopyxis sp. | reverse complement strand
GAAGTCGAGACACCCATCGGAACTGCGCCAGGCCGCGGGGTGTCTCGACTTCGCTCGACACGAACGGAAATGGGGAGGGTTCAAAGAAAAACCGGCGGCCCGATGGAGCCGCCGGTCCGTATCTTACGCCGCTTCCTTCTTGCGCGACGCCTTCTTGCGCTCGTGCGGGTCGAGGATCGCCTTGCGGATGCGGATGTTCTTGGGCGTCACCTCGACCATCTCGTCGTCGTCGATATAGGCGATCGCCTGCTCCAGCGTCATGCGGCGCGGCGGCGTGAGGCGGATCGCGTCGTCCTTGCCCGTCGAGCGGAAGTTGGTGAGCTGCTTCGACTTCATCGGATTGACCTCGAGGTCGTCGGGTTTGGCATTCTCGCCGATGATCATCCCTTCATAGAGCGCCTCGCCGGGCGAAACGAACAGGATGCCGCGCTCTTCCAAGGGGCCGAGCGCATAGGCGACCGCCTCGCCCGCGCCGTTCGAGATCAGGACGCCGTTCTTGCGGCCCTCGATCACGCCCTTGTAGGGGCCGTATTTCTCGAACAGGCGGTTCATGATGCCGGTGCCGCGCGTGTCCGACAGAAATTCGCCGTGATAGCCGATCAGGCCGCGCGAGGGGCCCGAAAAGGTGATGCGCGTCTTGCCGCCGCCCGAGGGGCGCATGTCGGTCAGGTCGGCCTTGCGGATCTGCATCTTCTCGACAACCGTGCCGCTATGCTCGTCATCGACGTCGATGACGACGGTTTCATAAGGCTCGGTGCGCTTGCCGGCCTCGTCCTCGCCGTAAAGGACGCGCGGGCGGCTGATGCCGAGCTCGAAGCCTTCGCGGCGCATCGTCTCGATCAGCACGCCGAGCTGAAGCTCGCCGCGGCCCGCGACCTCGAAGCTGTCCTTGTCGGCGCTTTCGGTGATGCGGATCGCGACATTGGTCTCGGCCTCGCGCAGCAGGCGATCGCGGATCATGCGGCTCGTCACCTTGCTGCCCTCGCGGCCCGCCATCGGGCTGTCGTTGACCGCGAAACGCATCGACAGCGTCGGCGGATCGATCGGCTGCGCGGCGATCGGCTCGCTCACGCTCGGGTCGGCGACGGTGTTGGCGACGGTCGCGTTGGTCAGCCCCGCGATCGCGACGATGTCGCCCGCGCGCGCTTCCTCGACGGGCACGCGGTCGAGCCCGCGGAACGCGAGCAGCTTCGACGCGCGGCCGGTCTCGATCACCTTGCCCTCGGCGTCGAGCGCGTGGATCGGCTGGTTGACCTTGACCGTCCCCGACTGGACGCGGCCGGTCAGGATGCGACCGATGAAATTGTCGCGATCGAGCAGGGTCGCGAGGAAGGTGAAGGGGCCGTTCTCGTCGAGGCCGGGCGCCGGCACATGGCCGACGATCGTCTTGAACAGCGGCTCCAGCGTCCCTTCGCGCGCGTCGGGGCTGTCGGAGGCGAAGCCGCCGCGGCCCGAGGCGTAAAGGATCGGGAAGTCGAGCTGTTCGTCATTGGCGTCGAGCGACAGGAACAGCTCGAACACCTCGTCGAGCACTTCGGCGGCGCGCGCGTCGCTGCGGTCGATCTTGTTGACGACGACGATCGGACGCAGGCCGAGCGCGAGCGCCTTGCCGGTCACGAACTTGGTCTGCGGCATCGGGCCTTCGGCGGCATCGACGAGCAGGATGACGCCGTCGACCATCGACAGGATGCGCTCGACCTCGCCGCCGAAATCGGCGTGGC
>NZ_JAOZVW010000042.1 GCF_025869345.1 Sphingopyxis sp. | reverse complement strand
GCGCCCGCGAGCGCCGCCGCGGCCGGGACCGCCCTGGCCCCGCGGCCCGCGCGAGCCGTCGGGCCGGGAACCGCCCTCACCGCCGCGCGCCTCGCCCTGCTTCGGCTGGGCAAAGCTCTTGCCGAAATTGAAACCCCAGCGGATCTGCGAATTTTCCGCGCGGTCGAAATTGACCGGACGCTGGTCGATCGCGATCAGCGTGCCGTCATTGGCGCGCGTCACGCGGTCGGGGAAAGCGGCCTCGATCTCCGGCGTCAGCAGCGGAAAGCTGTTCGCAGTGTCATAGCTTTTGTTGCTGTTGTAATTGATCGAGAGCCGGAGTCCGTCGATCATCGGCGGCGACCAGTTGAGCCCCAGCTTGAAATCGCGATGCTGTTCGGCGAGCAGGAAGGGATTGCCGCCGGTCGTCGTCGTGATCAGCACCGTCTGGCCGGTCTGGAAGTCGTAATAGGTCACCGCGGGCGTCACGAGCGGCGCGGCGCCGAGCTGCTGGACGCCCGGCGCGGCTTCGTCGCGATTGAAGCTGGCGATCATCGACAGATTGCCGGTGATCCCCCAATTGAGGTTGGCGCCCCAGCTTTTCAGCGATCCGAAATCGCTCGGGTTCTGGACCTCCCCGCTCAGCGTCAGCGACACGCGGCCGATCTTGCCGGCATGGTAATCGGGATCGAGCAGCGGCACGGTCAGCGAGCCGAACACGCCCGGCAGATCGCGGGCGAGGTCGCTCGTCGTCACCGCGCCCGAGCGGTCCGACTGGCTGTCGTAGCGGATTCCCGAATAGCTGCCGGTCATCGACAGGCGGATCGGGCCCGCCCAGCCTTCGGTGACCGTGCCCGACAGATTGGCGCTGCCGCCGAAGGTCTGCTGGCTGCTGTCGAACCGGTCGCGCCCGCCGCCGATCCGGTCGGTGAAGGTGCGCTGATCGGCATCGGCATAATTGCCCGACAGCGACCAGCGCCAGTCGCCGAGCATCCCGTTGACGCTGGCGGTCGAGGTCAGGTTGCGGCTGCGGCTGTCGCGTTCGAGCGGGTCGCTCGTCCCGCCCGCGCCGGGGCCGAGCAGCGACAGGCTGTCGGTCTGGTCGAGGCGCAGGTTGAGCGAGGCGTCGGTCACCTTGTTCAGGCTGCGCTGGATCGTCCCGTCGATCGAATAAGTGTCCGATTCGGGAAGCAGGCTGCGCCCGGTGTCGCCAAGGCCGCGCTCGCGTTCGAGGAGCATCGTGTTGTGCTCCCACCCGCCGTTGAGGTTGACGCGGCCATTCTTGCCGATCGCGACAAAGCTCGGCTCGATCTCGCTCTGAAAGCGGCCGCCCTGGGTCGGGATGCCGCCTTCGGCCTCGACCGAGAGCTGCCGGAAATTCGGCTTGAGGACAAGGTTCACGACGCGGTCGGTCGCGGCATAGCCATATTGGAGCGCGACCTCTTCGGGAAATATCTCCACCTTGGCGATCGCCTCGGGCGGCAGGTTGCGGACCTCGCCGAAACCGCCGATGCGCCGGCCGTTGACGAGGATGATCGGGCGCCCGCTGCCGCGCCCGCGCCCCGACCGCGTCTGCGGCGCCAGTGCGTCGAGCAGTTCGGACACGTTCGACACGCCATAGCTGGCGATCGCCGCTTCATCGAGTTCGGCCTCGGCCTTGATGTCGGTGTCGAGTTGTCCCGCCAGCCGCGGCGCGGTGACGATGATCTCGTCGCCGCTGTAATCGTCATAATCCTCCTCGTCGTCCTGAGACGGGGCGATGGCGGGATCGGCGGGCTGTTCGGCCGCCGCCGCGATGGCGGCGGAGCCGATCGGAGCCTCCGCCATCGCCGGCAGCGCCAGCGACGCTCCGGCCGCCAGCAGGACGGCGCGGGTGGACAGGGACAGGCGATGATTAGTCATAAGGAGAGAGCCTTGTTCTTTTTATCTTGGTTTTTACTTGGCATGGCGGGACTTAACGCTCGCTGACGCCGCCCTTTGTTCGCGGTTCATCTATGTCGCAATTGTCGCAACAATGTGTCGAGGCTATCGCCATTCCACCAACGGCGAATATCGACCGCTGGACAGCATGGCTCGCCTTCCTTATCGGCCAGCCATGCCGACTCCAGACTCTTCCGCTTTGCCCGAATCCATCCTGCCCGAATCTATTCTGATTATCGATTTCGGCAGCCAGGTGACCCAGCTCATCGCCCGCCGCGTCCGCGAGGCGGGGGTGTATAGCGAGATCGTCCCGTTCAGCGCCGCCGAGGCCGCGCTCGAACGGATGCGGCCGAAGGGCGTGATCCTGTCCGGCTCGCCCGCCTCGGTCCCCGCGACCGGCAGCCCGCGCGCCCCGCAATCGATCTTCGACAGCGGCCTGCCGATCCTCGGCGTCTGCTACGGCCAGCAGGTGATGAGCCAGCAACTCGGCGGACAGGTCGAACCCGGCGGCGCCGACGGCGAGCGCGACGGCGAGTTCGGCCGCGCCTTCCTGACCGTCACCGAACCCTGCGTGCTGTTCGACGGCCTGTGGGAGGTCGGCGAGCGGCATCAGGTGTGGATGAGCCACGGCGACCGCGTCACCGAATTCGCCCCCGGCTTCCGCATCGTCGCGATCAGCGACGGCGCCCCCTTCGCGCTGATCGCCGACGACGAGCGCCGCTATTACGGCACCCAGTTCCACCCCGAGGTCGTCCACACCCCCGACGGCGCCCGGCTGATCGCGAATTTCGTCCGCCACGTCTGCGGCTGTTCGGGCGACTGGACGATGGCCGAGTTCCGCGCCACCAAGATCGCCGAAATCCGCGCCCAGGTCGGCGGCCAGCGCGTCCTCTGCGGCCTGTCGGGCGGGGTCGATAGCGCGGTCGCCGCGGTGCTGATCCACGAAGCGATCGGCGAGCAACTCACCTGCGTCTTCGTCGATCACGGCCTGCTCCGCATGAACGAGCGCGAGCAGGTCGAGCGCCTGTTCCGCGACCATTACAACATCCCGCTGGTCGTGGTGGACGCCGAGGAGCGCTTCATGGCGGGCCTTAAGGGCGTCACCGATCCGGAAAAGAAGCGCAAGTTCATCGGCGGCGAATTCATCAACGTCTTCGAGGAGGAAGCGAAGAAGATCGGCGGCGCCGACTTCCTTGCACAGGGCACCCTCTATCCCGACGTGATCGAGAGCGTCAGCTTCACCGGCGGGCCGAGCGTGACGATCAAGAGCCATCACAATGTCGGCGGCCTCCCCGAGCGGATGAACATGAAGCTCGTCGAGCCGCTGCGCGAACTGTTCAAGGACGAAGTGCGCCTGCTCGGCAAGGAGCTCGGCCTCCCCGACATCTTCGTCGGCCGCCACCCCTTCCCCGGCCCCGGCCTCGCGATCCGCATCCCCGGCGAGGTATCGAAGGAACGCTGCGACATCCTCCGCAAGGCCGACGCGGTGTATCTGGACGAAATCCGGGGTGCCGGCCTCTACGACGCGATCTGGCAGGCGTTCGCGGTGCTGCTCCCGGTGAAGACCGTCGGCGTGATGGGCGACGGCCGCACCTACGACCATGTCTGCGCGCTCCGCGCCGTGACTTCGACCGACGGCATGACCGCCGACATCTACCCCTTCGACGCCAGCTTTCTCAGCCGCTGCGCGACGCGGATCATCAACGAGGTGCAGGGCATCAACCGCGTCGTCTACGACTATACGTCGAAGCCACCGGGGACGATCGAGTGGGAGTGAGCGGAGCGCTCAATCCCGCACTATCGGCTCGCCCGTTCGCGGGTCGACCAGCGTCACATTTTCCAACGCCTGGATTCGCCACTCGCCTTCGCGCCGGGTGATCACCGCGAGGATCATCGTGTCGACCCGGTGCGGCCCCGCGGGATGCGCCGCCCCGGCGCTCAGCCGCGACCAGATATGCAGGATCACGGCATCGGCGGAGATCGCATCGACGTCGGCGACCGCGTTGATGAGCGTCGAATCGCTATCGCATCGACGTCGGCGACCGCGTTGATGAGCGTCGAATCGCTGTAGATCGTCTCGTGGATGGGGACATGACCCGCGACGATCCGCTCGACGCCGCGCCAATAGGTGCCGAAGCGATTGACGAAGCTGGCGTCGGCATGGAACAGCGAAGCGAAGGCCGCCATATCGTGCCGGTTCCACGCATCCGCAAAGCGCGCGGCTATATCCGTCGGTCCCTTGTCCTGAGCCATCATCCGTCTCCCTGACCGCCGAACGCCTCTCGACGGCCGAACACATGCCGTCCTATCCTGCCGCTCCACCGAAATCGACAGGTGAGTCGGATCATGAACCGGATCGAAACCCAGGCCTCGGGCGGCTGCCAGTGCGGCGCGGTGCGCTATCGCGCGTCGGCGATGCTCGACACGTCGCACATCTGCCATTGCCGCATGTGCCAGAAGGCGGCGGGACATTATTTCGCGGCGCTGGTCGGCGTGCCCAAGGATGCGCTGAGCTGGACGCGCGGCGCGCCTGCGACCTTCAAAAGCTCGGATCAGGTCGAGCGCGGCTTCTGCCGCGACTGCGGAACGCCGCTCTATTACGACTACACCGAAAGCCGGCATCTAAGCGTCACCACGGGCTCGCTCGACGACCCCGCGCGCTTTCCGCCGAAGATGCAGTTCGGGATCGAGGCGCGCCTGCCGTGGATCGACACGCTTCCCACGCTGCCGCAGGAAAGCACGACCGAGGAAACCATGCCCGACGCCGCCGCGAAGATCGCCGCGAGCAATCATCAGCACCCCGATCACGATACCGACAGCTGGCCCTGCAGCACCTGAACGGAGTAACCCATGTCGATCGATTATATCACCATCGGCACGAACGACATGGCGCGGTCGCGGCGATTCTACGACGCGGTGATGCCGCATCTCGGCGCATCGCTCGATGTCGACTTCGGCGATCAGGCCTGTTGCTACGCGCTGCGCGATGGCGGCCGGGTGTGGATCGGAAAGCCGCATGACGGGCGCCCCGCGCAGCCCGGAAACGGGATCATGCCCGGCTTCCGGTGCGAAAGCGCGGCCGCAGTCGATGCCGCTCACGCCGCGGCGCTCGCGAACGGCGGCATGAACGAGGGCGACCCCGGACCGCGCCCGCTGTACGGCCCCGACTTCTACGGCGCCTATGTCCGCGATCCCGAGGGCAACAAGATGAGCTTCGTCCATCTGGGCGCGCCAGAAAGCTGAGGACTTGCCCCGCCCCGCAAACAAAGCCAGAGCGGGCGAAACCATGCCTTCCCGCCGGAGACCAAGCCGCCGATGACCCCCACCGCGAAAATCCTCCTGCTCGGCTCGGGCGAACTCGGCCGCGAGTTCACCATTTCGGCGAAGCGGCTCGGCTGCCACGTCGTCGCCTGCGACAGCTATGACGGCGCGCCGGCGATGCAGGTCGCCGACGAGCGCGAGGTGTTTCCGATGCTCGACGGCGACGCGCTGCGCGCCGCGATCGAGAAGCATCGCCCCGACCATGTCGTGCCCGAGATCGAGGCGATCCGCACCGAGGTGCTGGTCGAACTCGAGGCCGAAGGCTTTCACATCGTCCCGTCCGCGCGCGCCGCGCAGCTCACGATGAACCGCGACGCGATCCGCGACCTTGCCGCGAGCGAGCTCGGCCTCGCGACCTCGACCTTCGAATATGCGACGAGCCGCGAAGAACTCGCCGCCGCCGCGGCGCGCGTCGGCTTTCCGCTCGTCGTCAAGCCGGTCATGTCGTCGTCGGGCAAGGGCCAGAGCACGGTGCGGAGCGCGGCCGACATCGACGCCGCGTGGGACTATGCCGCCGCCGGAATGCGCGGCGACCGGCTGCGCGTGATCGCCGAGGCGTTCGTCGATTTCGACTATGAGATCACGCTGCTCACGATACGGCACAAGGATGGCGTTTCCTTCTGCCCGCCGATCGGCCACCGGCAGGACCGCGGCGACTATCGCGAAAGCTGGCAGCCCGCGGCGATGTCCGCCGCCGCGCTCACCGCCGCGCAGGAGATGGCGAAGAAGGTCGTCGACGCGCTCGGCGGCCACGGCATCTTCGGGGTCGAGTTCTTCGTGAAGGGCGATGCGGTGATCTTCTCCGAACTTTCGCCGCGCCCGCACGATACGGGGATGGTGACGCTCGTATCGCAAGCGCTGTCCGAATTCGACCTCCACGCCCGCGCGATCCTCGGCCTGCCGATTCCCGCCGTCACCGTGCCGCACGCGAGCGCCAATGCGGTGCTGCTCGCCGACCGCGATGCGGCGGACTTCGCTATTACGGGGCTCGCCGAGGCGCTGGTTCCGCCGAACGCGAACATCCATGTCGATGTCCGCGTCTTCGGCAAGCCGGTCACCCGCCCGTACCGCCGCATGGGAATCGCGCTCGCCCGCGTCGAAGGCGGCACGACCGACGAAGCGCGCGCGGTGGCTGCGGCGGCGGCGGCGAAGCTGAAGATCGACTACGAGGGATAAACCAACTGCGCCGATCGGCGCTTTTTCGATTGATTAAGCGACATTCTGTATCTCATAACTTCGTCGTTCCCGCGAAAGCGGGAACCCAGCGTAGGGTCAGCCGACGCACGCTCTGGGTTCCCGCTTTCGCGGGAATGACGAAGATGAGGATGTCGGCTCTCCACCTCCAAGCACCCACAACGTGTCGCACGGACATAGCTAGGCCGCCCCGCATCCCCCTGCTACACCCCGCGCCATGTCCGATAAGAATCATCTCTATCTGGTCGATGGCTCCAGCTACATCTTCCGCGCCTATCACCGCCTGCCGCCGCTGACGAACCCGAACGGGGTGCCGGTCGGCGCGGTCTATGGCTATACGACGATGCTGTGGAAGCTCGCGAAGGATTTGCACGACGCCGACGGGCCGACGCATCTTGCCGTCATCCTCGATCACAGCAGCCACTCGTTCCGCAACGACATCTACGACCAGTATAAGGCGAACCGGCCCGAACCGCCCGAGGATCTGCGCCCGCAATTCCCCTTGATCCGCGACGCGACGCGCGCCTTTTCGCTGCCGTGCATCGAGATGGCGGGGTATGAAGCCGACGACCTGATCGCCTCCTATGCCGAGGCCGCGGTGCGCGAGGGGTGGGACGTCACCATCGTCTCCTCCGACAAGGATCTGATGCAGCTCATCCGCGAGCCGACCGACGGCTCGCCGCACGTCGACATGCTCGACACGATGAAGAATGTCCGGCTGGGGATCGACGCGGTGAACGAGAAGTTCGGGGTCGCCCCCGACCTTGTCGGCGACGTCCTCGCGCTGATGGGCGACAGCGTCGATAACGTCCCCGGCGTACGCGGCGTCGGGCCGAAGACCGCGACCAAGCTCATCCAGGAATATGGCAATCTGACCGCCGCGCTCGACGGCGCCGGGACGATGAAGGTCAGCAAGCTGCGCGACAATCTGATCGAGCATCGCGCGATGGCCGAATTGTCGCGCGTCCTGGTCGATCTGAAGCGCGACGTGCCGCTGCCCGACCCGCTCGACGATTTGAAGCTCGGGGCGATCCCGCCGGGGCCGCTCAAGCTGTTCCTCGACGAGCATGGTTTTCGATCGCTGTCGGCGAAGCTCGACAACGGCGTCGCGCCGAGCGGCCCGCCGACGCTGCCGCGCGCGGGGGCGGCGCCCGCTGCAACGCCCGCCGCGCCTTCGACGCCGACCCTCCCGGCATGGCCCGCGATCGACCGCACACTGTACGAGACGGTGACGACGATCGAGGCGCTCGACCGCTGGGTCGAGGCCGCGCGCGCCGCGCATGTCGTCGCCGTCGATACCGAGACCGCGAGCCTCGACAGCGTCACCGGCACCCTCGTCGGGGTCAGCCTGTCGACCGGCCCCGGCAAGGCCTGCTACATCCCGCTCGGCCATGGCGGCACCGACATGTTCGCCGAAAAGCCCGATCAGATTCCGATTGGCGACGCGCTCGGCCGCTTGCATGCGCTGTTCGCCGACGAGGCGGTGCTCAAGGTCGGGCACAATCTCAAATATGACATCGGCGTCCTCGCGCAGCACGGGCTGACGATCGCGCCCTATGACGACACGCTGGTGATGAGCTTCGCGCTCGACGCGGGCAAGCATCAGCATGGGCTCGACGAACTGGCGAAGCTCCACCTCGATCACATCTGCCTGACCTTCAAGGAGATGTGCGGAACCGGCAAGTCGCAGATCAGCTTCGCCGAAGTGCCGCTCGACCGCGCGACCCATTATGCGGCGGAGGATGCCGAGGTCGCATGGCGCCTGTGGAAGCTGCTCAAGCTCCGCCTGCCGATCGAGGGCGGGACGCGCATCTACGAGATGGTCGACCGCCCGCTCGCCGCCGTGGTCGAGCGGATGGAGCGCGCGGGGATCATGGTGAACCGCGACTATCTCGCGCGGCTGTCGGGCGAGTTCGCCAACGACATGCTGCGCATGGAGGGAGACATTCACGCGCTCGCGGGCCAGCCCTTCGCGATCGGCAGTCCCAAGCAGCTCGGCGAAATCCTCTTCGACAAGCTGGGGCTGAAGGGCGGGCGCAAGGGCAAGTCGGGCGACTGGTCGACCGACCAGAACGAGCTCGAACGCCTCGAACGCGACGGCGTGCCGATCGCGCGCAAGATATTGGAGTGGCGCCAGCTCGCGAAGCTCAAATCGACCTATACCGACGCCTTGCAGCAACAGATCAACGCCAAGACCGGCCGCGTCCACACCAGCTACAGCCTCGTCGGCGCGCAGACCGGGCGGCTGTCGTCGACCGACCCCAATCTTCAGAACATCCCGATCCGCACCGAAGTCGGCCGCCAGATCCGCGACGCCTTCATCGCCGCGCCCGGCCATGTGCTGATGGCCGCCGACTATAGCCAGATCGAGCTTCGCCTCGCGGCGCATATGGCCGACGTGCCCGAGCTCAAGCAGGCCTTCGCGCAGGGGCAGGACATTCACGCCACGACCGCGATCGAGCTGTTCGGAGAGGTCAACCGCGACACGCGCGGTAAGGCCAAGACGATCAACTTCGCGATCCTCTACGGCATTTCGCGCTGGGGTCTCGCGGGGCGGCTGGAGATCACGCCCGACGAGGCTCAGGCGCTGATCAGCCGCTATTTCGAGCGCTTTCCGGGCATCAGCGACTATATCACCGACACGCTCGAAACCGCGCGTGCGCGTGGGTATACCGAGACTTTGTTCGGGCGGAAAACCTGGTTCCCGCGCATCAAGGCGGCGAGCCAGAACGAGCGCGCGGGCAGCGAGCGCGCCGCGATCAACGCGCCGATCCAGGGCACCAGCGCCGACCTGATCAAGCGCGCGATGGCGCGGATGCCGAAAGCGCTCGATGACGCGGGGCTCGGCGACGTCAAGATGCTGCTCCAGGTCCACGACGAACTCGTCTTCGAGGCGCCCGAGGACAAGGCCGACGCCGCGGGCGAGGTCATCCGCCGCGTGATGTCGGGCGCCGCCGAGCCGGCGCTGACCCTCTCGGTGCCGATCGAGGTCGAGATCGGCATCGGCAAGAGCTGGGGCGAAGCGCATTGATCGCGCTGCTGCTGTTCGCGGCGGCGCCGATCGCCGATCCGATTGCCGGAACACCGCCCCCCGCGGCCGAAACCAGGGCCGCACCGCCCGCGATCGCCGATAGCGACATTCGCGAATATGCCGCGATTGCGGGCCGCAAGGTCGCGGGACGGCCGGTCGGCGGCCCCTATGTCACCGCCGACAAGCTGCTGCTGCTCGGCCGCGACGGCAAGGGCTATCCCGTCGTCGCCGCGAGCCTCGGCTTTCCGGCGCGCCAATCGCTGCCCGCGCCGCCCGAAGGCACGCTCGCCGTCGTGCGGCTGCACCAGAAATCCGAAACCGTCGTTCCCGGCCCCACGGCCGACGACCTTGCCTTCGTCGCTGCGAACAAACTGCCGCTGTTCGTGATCGGCGAATGGGCACGACCGGCGCCGATGTGGGAGGTCGCGTGGGTCGATGACGGCGTGCGTTTCCGCATGATCGGCGAGGTCGGCGAAATCGGCCCCTGGCAGGAATAATTATCGGACGGGCGGCGGCCCGTAGCGGTTCGGCCCCGCAGTTCCCGCGCGTACCAGTTCGACAACGAGCCAGAGCAGGATCAGCCCGCCGACGATGGAGGGCCAATCGACCCCGGCCGATGCCTGCATCCTGGCTGGAAAGGACAACGCATCGGCGAAATCGGGCCGAGCTTTCTTTTCCATCTCCGCAAAGACCTGCGGCATCCGTTCCGCCATCGCCGCCATGCGCCGCGCCTGCCCCAGTCCGCTGGCGAAAATCGCGCCCGGCAACGCCAGTGCCCACCAGCCCGCGCGGCCGCGATCGTGCAGGCGCCGCGCCGTAGCGGTTATCAACAGCAGCGCGCCGAGCAGTTGAAGGCCGAGGTTCACATAGGCCATGGTCACCATCGCGCGAAGCTGATGCTCCAGAAACGGGGCGCCCGCTGCCGGAACGCCCGGCCGGGCCGTCATGACCAGATCGAGCGGCGGAATGGTCAGAACGAATTGGAGGATGATCTGCAGGACGACAAGCGGTCCGAAGACGAGCAGCAGGAAAAGCCAATATTGCATCCGGTCGTCGCGGCCCCGCGCGTCGAAAAGTCCGCCGACTCCGCGTCGCGCGACCTCAGCCATCGAAACGTCCGCCATGCCCCTCCCCCGGAGTCCCTCTTCGCTCGCGGCGCAGACTATCGGGTCGCACCAGGCCTGCCAATCGCCCAAACGCGCCACTTTGGCGGCGAGCCGTCGCCGGGGTGCGGCATCGGGGGCACGCGGTCTTTTCGGCTCTGCACCTTTGGTCTATGACGGCGCCATGACATTCCGCCGGCACTTTTGCGACAGCGGCGGCGAAAGGCTTTCATGACGATCCCCCCGGCGGCCGGCGCGCCGACCCGCATTCAGCAGAATTTTCTCGCGCGCCACGAACGCCGTCTGCTCAACTGGATTTGCCCCCGCCTTCCCGCGTGGGTCACCCCCGATCAGCTCACGACGCTCGGCTTCCTGGGCGCCGTCATCGTCGCCGCGGGTTATATGCTGAGCTGGATCGACGACGAATGGCTGGGGCTCTGCCTCGTCGGCTATATCGTCAACTGGTTCGGCGACTCGCTCGACGGCAGCCTCGCGCGCTGGCGGCGGATCGAGCGGCCGCGCTACGGCTATTTCGTCGATCACAGCATCGACGCGGTCGGGACGCTGCTGATGGTCGGGGCGATCGGGGCCAGCCCTTATATGCGGCTCGACGTCGCGCTGATGGCGGTGATCGGCTATTTCCTGCTGTCGATCCACACGTTCCTCGCCGCGAAGGTCGTCGGCGAATTCCGCCTTTCCTACATGGCGGGCGGGCCGACCGAGCTGCGGCTGATGCTGATGGCGATGACCGTCACCATGGCGCTCGTCGGTCCCGGCGACATCGGCGGCACCAATTTCTCGCCCTTCGACCTGTTCGGCCTCGTCGTCGCGAGCATCCTCGTGACGATCTTCGTCGTCCAGAGCTTCGCGATGGCGCACTCGCTCCGCCGCAGCGGGGGTTAGTCCTTAAGGCCTGAGGCGCGCCTGCGGATAGGTGCCGAGCAGCGCCAGCGATTTGGTCTGGAAATCGAGCTCCTCGAGCGCGCGGTCGATATGCTCGTCGCCCGGCGCGCCGACGATGTCGGCATAGAATTTGGTCGCCGCAAAACTGCCGCCGACCTGATAGCTTTCGAGCTTGGTCATGTTGACGCCGTTGGTGGCAAAGCCGCCGAGCGCCTTGTAGAGCGCGGCGGGAATATTCTTCACCTCGAAGACGAAGGTCGTCATCAGCGGCACGCCGGCCGGCGGCTCCGCGAGCGGCTCGCGCGCCAGGACGACGAAGCGCGTCATGTTGTGGTCGGCGTCCTCCATCCCGGTGCCGTGCAGCGTCAGCCCGTAAAGCTCCGCCGCGTGCGGCGGCGCGAGCGCGGCGAGGCCGACCTCATCGCTGTCGGCGACCCAGGCGGCGGCGCCCGCGGTGTCGCTGTGCGCGACCGGCGAGATATTGTTCGCGCGCAGCCATTGGCGGCACTGGCCGAGCGCCTGCTCGTGGCTCATCGCGCGCGTGACGGGGCCAAGGTCGCGGCTCATCAGGCCATAGCGGATCGGCAGGAAATGCTCGCCGACGATGAACAGGCCGGATTCGGGCAGCAGGAAATGGATGTCGGCGACACGGCCGTGCAGGCTGTTCTCGATCGGGATGATCGCGCGCTCGACTTTCCCATCGCGCACCGCCTCGATCGCGTCCTCGAACGAATAGCAGGGCAGCGGCAGCGAATCCGCGTCATATTCGCGCGCGGCCAGATCGCTGTTCGCGCCGGGCGCGCCCTGAAAGGCCAGCCCGCGCGCCGGCTCGGCGAGCGCCGCCGCCCGCATTTCGTCCACCAATGCTTGTGCCGAAGCCGAATAACTGCCCATGACCGCCTTCCCGCGCCAGAAGCGCGGCGCATAGCGGCAGCGCCCTTCGCGCGCAACCGGCGCGGCATCGCATTTGAGGGGCGTCGTGCTTTGGCTGCTGACGGCTTGATCGCCCTCCCCCGTCACCCCGGACTTGATCCGGGGTCCCGCTCCGCGACGTCGATGAAGCGGGAC
>NZ_JAOZVW010000041.1 GCF_025869345.1 Sphingopyxis sp. | reverse complement strand
GCGCGCCGCCGAGGGGCCAGGCCGAGCGATGTCGCGGCGGTGCGGGTTCTCGCACCGCTCGAATGGGCCCCTCGGCTTCGCGCGGGGAATCGGCGTGTCAGGCCCCGGCGCGGAAGCGGCCGGCGGCGCGGTCCTTCACCGTCGTTTCGGGGTCGAAGATCATTCCGTTCATCGCGACATAGACGCCGGGCGGCAGCGTCTGCACCGCAGCGAGCGCGAAGCCGACGTTGAACTCGGCGTCGCTCGCGCGCACCGACGCCGGCTGCATCGCGCCGGTCAGCACGATCGTCTTGCCCGCGATCCCCGCGAGCACGCGCCCCGTGACGACCATCGTGTCGGTGCCGTGAGTAACGAGGATGCGGTCCGCATCGCTCGCGGCGACCGCGGCGCGGATCGCCTCGCGGTCGGCATCGTCGAGTTCGAGGCTGTCCTTGCGCATGAGCTGGGTGACGCGGTGCGGAACGTGGACATTATTCTCGCGCAGCATATCGGGGATCGCCGCGGGACCGATCTGATATTCGCTGAGCGCGTCGAAATAGACCTTGTCGATCGTTCCGCCGGTGGTGAAGATGTCGATCATGGAATGAACCTTCCGGGTTTTCCCTTCGTCATTGCGAGCGAAGCGAAGCAATCCAGAGCGAGTTTGCGCCTGCTCTGGATTGCCGCGTCGCTTCGCTCCTCGCAATGACGAACAATGTCAGGCCAATGCTTCCGCGATCAGCCGCCGCGTATTGGCGATGCCGAACAGCGCGATGAAGCTGCCCATGCGCGGCCCTGCGCTCGATCCGAGCAAGGTTTCGTAGAGCGCCTTGAACCAATCGCGCAGATTCGCAAAGCCATAGGCCTCGTTCTTGCCGATCTCGTAAACGATGTTCTGGATGTCGTCGGCCGAGGCATCGGCGGAAAGCGCGGCGAGCTTGTCGTCGAGGTCCCTGAGCGCCGCGCCTTCGCCACCCTGCGGCTTGCGGCGGTTCAGCGTCGGCGCGACGTAGTCGCGATTATAGGCCATCGCATTGCCGATCAGCCGGTCGAGCTCGGGATAGGCGTCCGCATTCGCGCCCGCGACATATTGGCCGAGGTAACGCCAGATCTGATCCTTGGAGGCATCGGCGCCCATCACCCCAACGAGGTTCAGGAGCAGGCCGAAGGTCACCGGCAATTCGGCCACGGGCACATCCTCGCCGCGTGCGACATGCACGTGGTGCACCGGGTTGCCGAGCTTCTTGTCGCCGTCCTGCGCCGGATAATTACCGCGCATCTGGAGATATTCGTCGACCGCCTTCGGGATCACGCCGATGTGGAGCTGCTTCGCCGCCTTGGGCTCGCGATAGGCGAAGAAGGCGAGGCTTTCCTCGCTGCCGTAATCGAGCCATTGTTCGAGGCTGAGGCCGTTGCCCTTCGACTTGGAGATCTTCTCGCCCTTTTCGTCGAGGAACATCTCGTAGATCAGCCCCTCGGGCTTGCGGCCGCCGAGCGCCTTCGCGATCTTGCCCGACTGGATGCCGCTGTCGGTCAGGTCCTTGCCGTACATCTCGTAATCGACGCCCAGCGCGACCCAGCGCATCGCCCAATCGACCTTCCATTGCAGCTTCGCGCCGCCCGACAGGATGCTGTGCGTGATCGTTTCGCCCTCGTCCTCGAACGAGACGAGTCCGGCGTCGGCATCGACGACGGTCACCGGCACCTGCAGCACGACGCCCGACTTGGGGCTGACCGGGAGGATCGGCGAATAGGTCGCGGCGCGCTCGGCACGCAGCGTCGGCAGCATGATGTCGAGAATGTCCTGGTTATGCCGCAGGACATTCTTCAGCGCATCGTCGAACGCGCCCGACCTGTAGCGCTCGGTCGAGCTTACGAACTCATATTGAAAACCAAAGCGATCGAGAAACTCGCGCAGCATCGCATTGTTATGATGCGCAAAACTTTCAAACTTTCCGAACGGATCGGGGATGGCGGTGAGCGGCTTGCCGAGATGTTCGCGCAGCATGTCGCCGTTGGGCACATTATCGGGAACCTTGCGGAGGCCGTCCATGTCGTCGCTGAACGCGACGAGGCGCGTCGGCGCGCCGCCGGTCAGCGCCTCATAGGCGCGGCGGACCATCGTCGTGCGCAGCACTTCGTTGAAGGTGCCGATATGCGGCAGGCCCGAGGGGCCGTAGCCGGTTTCGAACAACACGGGTTCGCTGCCCGGCTTGCCATCGGGATAGCGTTTGATCAGCTTGCGCGCTTCCTCGAACGGCCAGGCCTTGGACGTTTGCGCGGGGCCGCGCAGCGAAGGATGAAGGTGCAAGTCAGTCATGGCTGCGCCCATAGCGGCAAGAAGGCCCGATGGAAAGAAGGGCGGAAAACCGCGTGCGCGACGTCAATATTCACCCACCTCGTCATTGCGAGCGCAGCGAAGCAATCCAGGGTAGCGTAAACCGCTCTGGATTGCTTCGCTTCGCTCACAATGACGAAGGGAACAAATCCCACCCTCTTCCTACGGGAGCAATCATCGTTACCGGAAAATTTACCATGATGGGTCTAACCTCCCCCCATGACGAATTTTCGCGCCCCCACGGCACGCAGCCACAAGCGGACCCCGGTCTCGATCGAGGTCATGGTCAACGGCGTCCTCAACTTCGTCGGCGGCCGCATCGCCGACCTGTCCGAGGGCGGGGCGCGGATCGACGGGGCGAGTATGCCGGCGCGCTCGCGCTGCGAAATCCATTATGCGGGCGAAGTCACTTATGCCGTCGTCATGTGGTCCGAGTTCGACCGCATGGGCGTGCGCTTTCCCTACGAACTGTCGCACGGCGCGCTTTACAAGGCGCTGGAGGCCGCGCGGCGGAACGCCGCGACGGAGACGCCGCCGGTGTTCCTGAGCCATCGCGCGCCGGTGTTCGGACGGCGGGGGCTGAACTGAACCCGATCATCTATACCTCACCATCGTCATCCCCGCGAAAGCGGGGAGCCAGAGTGTGCGTCGGCCTACCCCACCCTGGGTCTCCGCTTTAGCGGGGATGACGAAAATGGGGTGGTCCGCACGCTTGCTGCGTTCCTCTTTTGTCCCTAGCGTGGGATCATGCTTCCCCGCGTCGATCCCCTTGCCCTGCCCGCGCTTCATGCGAGCCATGTCGGCATCTGGATCGCCGATGCGGGCGGACGCGTGCAAAGGGTCGGGCGCGGCGAGGCGATCGCTGCGGTCGCGGCGACGCCGCACCTGCTGCTGGGCGCCACGCTGACCGGCGACCGGCTCGGCTATCCCGAATTGTCGGGGCTCGACCTGCTCGAACTCTTCGCTTTCCTTTATCCCGCGCGCTTCGCGGTGCCGACCCCGGCGGGAATCGCCGCCGCGCTCGGCCTGCCGCCGCCCGCGCGCGAGGATGATATCGCGGCCTTCCTGCCGCACGCGGCCGCCGCGATGCTCGCCAGCCTCGACGACCCCGATTGGCCCGAGCGCGAGGGGGCCTGGCACGCGTTGCAGGCGTTGGGCCGCCAGCGCTGGCCGTGGGCCTCGCTGCTGCAATCGCGGCTCGATCCGCCAGGCAAGGCCGACCGCTGGCTGTTCGCGCGCCTGCCCGAATGGGAGGAAGCGCCGCCACGCGCCCAGCCGCGGCAGGTGACGGTAAACCCCGACGACGTGACCGCGCGGCTCGACCGGCTGACCGGCGACGGCGCCGAGCGGCGCGCTGGGCAGCAGGATTATGCCCGCGCCGCCGCCGCGATCTTCGGCCCGCGCGCGCGCAAGGACGCGCCCGAAATGCTCGTTGCCGAGGCGGGCACCGGGATCGGCAAGACGCTCGGCTATCTCGCCCCCGCGAAGCAATGGATCGACCAGTCGGCGGGCGCGGTCTGCATCTCGACCTTCACCAAGGCGCTGCAACGCCAGCTTTCGCGCGAGACCGAGAAACTCTACCCCGACGCCGCGACGCACCGCGAGAAGGTCGTCGTGCGCAAGGGGCGCGAGAATTATCTCTGCCTGCTCAATCTGGAGGATGCGCTGCAGGGCGGCTTCTCGGGGCGCGCGGCGATCCTCGCGCAGCTCGTCGCGCGCTGGGCCGCCTATACGCGCGACGGCGACATGGTCGGCGGCGACCTGCCCGGCTGGCTCCCCGCACTGTTCCGCCGCAACGGCACGACGGCGCTGACCGACCGGCGCGGCGAGTGCATCTATGCCGGCTGCCCGCATTTCCGCAAATGCTTCATCGAACGCTCGGCCCGCGCGGCGACGCAGGCCGACATCGTCATCGCCAACCACGCGCTGACGATGGTGCAGGCGGCGCGCCCGCGCGACGGCGGGGCGCCCGCGACGCGGCTGATCTTCGACGAGGGACATCATCTGTGGGACGCCGCCGATTCGATGTTCGCCGCCGCGCTGACCGGACAGGAAGCGGTCGAGATCCGCCGCTGGGTGCTCGGCCCCGAAGGCAAGTCGCGCGGGCGGCGGCGCGGGCTCGCGGCGCGGCTGGCCGACGTCGCAAGCTATGACGAGGCGGGCGAGCGCGCGATCCAGGCGGCCATCGCCGCGGCGGGCGAACTGCCCGGCGAAGGCTGGCTCGCCCGGATCGCCGAGAAGGAACCATGGGGCGCGATCGAGCGGCTGCTCGTCGCGGTGCGCGGACAGGTCTATGCGCGCAGCGTCGACACGCGCACCGCCGACGCGGGCTATGGCCTCGAGACCGAGCTGGCCGACCCCGATCCCGAACTGGTCGCGGCGGCCGCGGGGGCGAGCGATGCCGTCGAGGCGCTGCTCCGGCCGCTGCTGGCACTCGGCAAAAGGCTCGACGCGCTGGTCGAGGACCCGCCCGACTGGCTCGACGGCCAGGCGCGGGCGCGGGTCGACGGCGCGCGGGCGAGCCTCGGCACGCGGATCGATACGCTGGGCGGCTGGCTGTCGCTGCTCGGGCGCGTCGGCGGCCCCGCCGATCCCGATTTCGTCGACTGGCTCGCGGTCGACCGCTACGACGGGCGCGAGTTCGATCTGGGGCTGCACCGCCACTGGCTCGACCCCGCGCGGCCGGTCGCCGACATCGTCTACCGCCCGGCGCAAGGCGTGCTCGTGACCTCCGCCACGCTGCGCGGCGGCGGGCGCGGCGGATCGGGATGGACCGACGCCGACATCCGCACCGGCGCGCGGCATTTGGGCGGCGGGGTGCGGCATTTCGCGGTGCCGAGCCCGTTCGACTATGCGCGCCAGTCGGAGGTGCTGATCGTCACCGATATCGCGCGCGGCGACCTTCCCGCGCTCGCGGGCGCCTACAGCCGGCTGATCGAGGCATCGGGCGGCGGCGCGCTGGGGCTGTTCAGCGCGATCCGGCGGCTGCGCATCGTCCATGCGCGCATCGCCGACCGGCTCGCGCGCGCCGGGCTGCCGCTCTATGCCCAGCATGTCGATCCGCTCGACACCGGAACGCTGGTCGACATCTTCCGCGCCGACCCGCACGCTTCGCTGCTCGGCACCGATGCCTTGCGCGACGGCGTCGACGTGCCGGGCGATTCGCTGCGGCTCGTGATCATGGAGGGGGTGCCCTGGCCGCGCCCGACGATCCTGCACGCGGCGCGGCGCGCGGCGCAGGGCGGCGGCGCCTATGACGACAGCGTCATCCGCGCGCGCATCGGCCAGGCCTTCGGCCGCCTGATCCGCCGCACCGACGATTTCGGCCAGTTCGTGATGCTGTCGCCGAGCTTTCCGTCGCGGTTGCTGAGCGCCTTTCCCGAAGGGACGCCAATTCGCCGCCTACCGCTCGACGAGGCGGTGAACCATGTCGCGGCCGCGAATGTCGAGCGACGGAAAAGCGCATATCCTGCCTTTTCACCGTCATGAGTTTGCGGCAGAAGGCCGGGAACGAGAGGACAGGCGGGGAGCGATCTTGAAGAGTTTGACCATCCTACGGCACGCGAAATCGGGTTGGGACGTGCAGGTCGAGCGCGATTTCGACCGGCCGATCAACGCCCGCGGACGGCGCGGCGCCGAACTGATCGGCCAATATGTGAAGCGGCACGCGATGCCGGTCGACCGCATCGTCGCCTCGCCCGCGGTGCGCGTCACCGAAACGCTCGATATTTTCCAGCCCGCGGCAGGCCTCGACGCGATCGAGCCGGTCTGGGACCGGCGTATCTATCTCGCCTCGGCGGCGACGCTGATCGACGTGCTGCGCGACACCGGCAAGGATGCGGAGCATCTGCTGATTTCGGGGCATAATCCGGGGCTCGAGGATCTCGCGCTGATGCTCGCACCTGACGAGGGCGGCGGGACCTTGCGCGCCGCGGTCGAGGAAAAGCTGCCGACCTCGGCGCTCGTCCGGCTCGAGCTCGACATCGCCGACTGGCAGGACCTCGACGTCAATCAGGCGCGGATCACCGCCTTCGTTCGCCCGCGCGACCTCGACCCGGCGCTCGCGCCGGCGATGGATGATGATTGACGGGAACATCGGCCTTGGGGTGGGGAACTGCCCCTCCCTAACTTCGTCATTCCCGCGAAAGCGGGAACCCAGTGTGGGGTTAGCCGACGCGCGCCCTGGGTCCCCGCTTTCGCGGGGATGACAAAGTTAGGAGGTGCCGGGCGTCCGCAATCGGTCGCTAGCCGACCTTCTCAGCCCAATGCCGCGGCAAGCCGCTGGCGCAGCGCCATCAACGCCTCCACCGAAACCCCATGCGATGCGGCGACCGGCGTTGCAGCCAGAGGCGCCACCGGCTCAGCCGAGGCCGCGCCGCCCGGCTGCGACAAGGCCTTGCGCGCGCCCTCGACCGTGAAGCCCTTCACATGCAGCAGATGGTGGATGCGTTCAGCGAGCGCGACGTCCTCGGCGCGATAATAGCGCCGCCGCCCCGACCGCTGGAGCGGGCGGAGCTGCGGAAAGCGCGTTTCCCAATAGCGCAGGACATGCGTCGGCACGCCGATGCGGTCGGCAAGTTCGCCGATCGCGAGCATCGCGCTCGCCGCCTTGCCCTCGCCCGCGCCATGGTCGGAATCAGCCATGCGCCATACCCGGGCTATTTACCGGCGACGCGAGCACGCATCGACTGGCTGGCGCGAAAAGTCATCACCCGGCGCGGCAGGATCGGCACTTCGATCCCGGTCTTGGGATTGCGGCCGATCCGCTGCGCCTTGTCGCGCAGCACGAAGGTGCCGAAGCCCGAAATCTTCACATTCTGCCCATTGGCGAGCGCGTCCGACATATGGTCCAATATCGATTCGACGATCGTCGCCGATTCATTGCGCGACAGGCCGATCTGCTGGTTGATCTTCGCCGCGATATCGGCGCGCGTAAGCGTCCCTGACGTCATCTTCTTCCCTTCCCCTCCTGAAGCGGATGCAACCCAAAGGTTCCCGGAAGGCCCCCACCATCACGAGTCCCGCCTGCTATGTAACAAAAGCGAATAAATCCGCCAAACTGAATTGGATGGAGCGAGGAGTTGATGCGGTGAACATATTCCCTCCCACAAATGGGAGGAGAATCGCTGGAATCAGACGCGCAGGACCGCCGCGCCCCAGGTGAAGCCGCCGCCCATCGCCTCGAGCACGACGAGGTCGCCGCGCTTGATGCGCCCGTCGCGGACCGCGAGGTCGAGCGCCAGCGGCACCGATGCCGCCGACGTGTTCGCGTGCTGGTCGACGGTCAGCACGACGCGGTCGGCGGACAGGCCCAGCTTCTTCGCGGTCGCGTCGATGATCCGCTTGTTCGCCTGATGCGGCACGACCCAGTCGATGTCGCTGGCGGCCAGCCCGACTTCTTCCATTACCTCGCCGAGCACCGACGCCAGGTTGGTGACGGCATGGCGGAAGACTTCGCGGCCCTGCATCCGGACATGGCCGACGGTGCCGGTCGTCGACGGACCGCCATCGACATAGAGCATGTCGCAATATTTGCCCTCGGCGTGGAGCCGGGTGGCGAGGATGCCGCGATCGCCGGTGACCTCCTCGGCCGACAGGACGACCGCGCCCGCGCCGTCGCCGAACAGGACGCAGGTCGCGCGATCCTCCCAGTCGAGGATGCGGCTGAACGTCTCGCTGCCGATCACCAGCGCGTGGCGCGCGGCGCCGGTGCGGAGCATCGAATCGGCGACCGAAAGGGCATAGAGGAAGCCCGAACAGACGGCGGCGACGTCGAAGGCGATGCAGTCGGGCGCGCCGAGCAGCGCCTGCACCTTCGTCGCGCTGGCCGGGAAGGTGTTGTCGGGGGTCGCGGTCGCGACGATGATCAGGCCGATATCGGCCGCCTCGAGCCCGGCGGCCGCCAGCGCTTCCTTCGCCGCCGCGGCGCCGAGCGTCGCGGTCGTCTCGTCGGGCTCGGCGATATGGCGAAAGCGGATGCCGGTGCGCTCGACGATCCATTCGTCGCTGGTGTCGACGCGCGTCGCGAGTTCAGCGTTGGAAACGCGCGTGCGCGGCAGCGCGGAGCCGGTGCCGGCTAGGACTGCACGAAGGGTCATGCCGCGGCGCTCCCCTGGAAATTGGCGAGGTCCTCGGTCACCTGACGCGTGATATCCTTTTCGATCAGTTCGGCGCAAAGGTGGACGCAGTTCGCGACCCCCTTCGCATCGGCGCTGCCGTGGCTTTTCAGCACGACGCCGTTGAGCCCCAGGAACACCGCGCCATTATGGTTGTTGGGGTCGAGATGGTGACGCAGCAATTCGGTCGCGGGGCGCGAGATCAGAAATCCGATCTTCGAGCGCACCGACGAGGTGAAGGCGCGGCGGAGCAGGTCGGTGACGAAACGCGCCGTCCCCTCGATCGTCTTCAAGGCGATATTGCCCGAGAAACCGTCGTGAACGACGACATCGACCTCGCCGCGCGACAATTTGTCGCCCTCGATGAAGCCGGCGAACTGCATCGGCAGTCCCTCGGCCGCGCGCAGCAGCGCGGCGGCGTCGCGGATTTCGTCGGTGCCCTTGAGCTCTTCGGTGCCGATGTTGAGCAGCGCGACGCGCGGCTTTGCGAGGCCCATGGCGGTGCGGGCATAGGCGGCGCCCATGACCGCGAACTGGACGAGGTTGTTGGCGTCGCAATCGGTGTTGGCGCCGAGGTCGAGCATGACGACGTCATTGTCGCCGAGCGAGGGCAGCAGCGCCGCGAGCGCCGGCCGGTCGATCCCCGGCATCGTACGCAGCGCGACCTTCGCCATCGCCATCAGCGCGCCGGTATTGCCCGCCGAAACGGCGCCGCCGGCATCGCCGCGCTTCACCGCGTCGATCGCCAGCCCCATCGAGCTGTTGCGCGCCTTGCGCAGCGCCTGGCTGGGCTTGTCCTCACCGCTGACGACCACATCGGTGTGGATGATCTCCGACGCGGCGCGCAGATTCGGGTGGTTTTCGAGCGCGGCCTTGATCTGCCCCTCGTCGCCGACGAGGAAGAAACGCAGGCCGTCATGCTGGTGGCGCGCCATCGCGGCGCCGGCGAGCATCATGCGCACGCCGACGTCACCGCCCATCGCATCGATCGCGATTCGCGGTGTAAGGCTCATTCTGACGCTCTCCGGCTTGACTTAGGCGCCAGCCACCACTTCGCGGCCGTTATAATGGCCGCAGGCGTTGCACAGGTTGTGCGGACGCTTCAGCTCGCCGCAATTGGGGCATTCCTGAAAGGCTTCGACCTTCAGGCTGTCGTGGCTGCGACGCATGCCGCGCTTCGAGGGCGAGGTTTTTCGCTTGGGGACGGCCATGTTATTTCCTGCATTCCTATATGTTTAATCGAATCGGCGAACCCGAACTTGTCTTTCCCGTCGCCGGAAATGACTGGCCCGCCCACCACGATGAAAACCGTTACCGTTTTGAAAAACGACCGGAAATCATCCGCCGGAGGGTGCCTCAACGCCTGTTGGTGTCGGGTGCCGGATCGGGCGCGGCTATAGCGTTTTTGCCCGCAAAGGCAACCCCCGAGGCAAAGGACGGATCGACGCTCCCGCGAACAGGAAGCGGTCTTGCCCTGCCCCTCCGTCAATGCCACATCTCCGTCCTTGCCGGAAGCCCGGCCAACAGGGGGGACCATATGATCATCTTGCCGATCAGCCTGACCATTGCCGCGGCCGCGGCGCTGCTCAATCTCTGGCTCAGCGTGCGTGTCGGCCGGGTGCGGACGCGGGAGAAGGTCTTCGTCGGCGACGGCGGCAACGAAGCCGTCACGCGGCGAATGCGCGCGCACAGCAATTTCGTCGAGAATACCGCTTTCGTGCTGATCCTGCTCGCGCTCGTCGAACTCGGCCTGGGGCCGTCGATGGCGCTTTGGGCGGCCGGCGCGCTCTATCTGGTCGGCCGCATCCTCCATGCGCTCGGCATGGACGGGATGCGCTGGGGCCGCATGATCGGCACCATCATTACCATGCTGACCCAGCTCGGCCTCGCGATCACCGCGCTGACAATCGTCTATACGACCCCGGTGAGCTTCGGTGCGGCGAAGGCGGTGCATACCGAAGTGGTCGCGCCGAGGTAGCCAGCCCGCTCGCAATGACGACGAAAAAGCGAAGGCCGGCACTCAGGCCCCCACGACCCCATCGGCGACATAGGGATTCGTCCGCCGTTCCTGCGCGAAGCTGCTGTGCGGGCCGTGACCGGGCAGGAAGATGGTGTCGCCGCCGAGCGGCCACAGTTTCTGCGTTATCGAATCGAGAAGCTGCTGATGATTGCCGCGCGGAAAGTCGGTGCGGCCGATCGAGCCCTGGAAAATTACGTCGCCGACGATCGCGAGTTTCGATGGTCCATGGTAAAAGACGACATGACCGGGCGTGTGGCCGGGGCAATGAATGACGTCGATCTCCAGATTGCCGACCGTCACCTTGTCGCCGTCGACGAGCCAGCGGTCGGGCTCGAACGGCTCGCCCTCCATCCCGAACCGCGCGCCGTCCTCGCTCAGTTTCTCGATCCAGAAGCGGTCGTCCTCGTGTGGGCCCTCGATCGGCACGCCGAGTTCTTTCGCGAGCACCCCGGCCTGACCACAATGGTCCATATGGCCGTGGGTGACGAGAATCTTCTCGACCTCGACCCCCGTCTGCCGCACCGCCTCCTTCAGCTTGTCGAGGTCGCCGCCGGGATCGACGAAAGCCGCCTTGTTGGTTTCGGTGCACCACAGCAAAGTGCAATTCTGCTGGAAAGCGGTGACCGGCACGATCGCGGCCTTCAGCGGAGGATTGGGAGCGTTCATGGCCGCCGATGTGAGGAAATCGCGGGGGTTTGGCAAGGGTGGAGGGCTGCTCGCGACCGGAAGCTGATCTATCTTTCATCGTCATCCCGGACTTGATCCGGGATCCATTCTCTCAGCGCCGGATGAATGGATCCCGGATCAAGTCCGGGATGACGAGAGTTTATAGGCGGCAGGTGAACAACAGTTTTCATCCCTTAGCTTCGTCATTCCCGCGAAAGCGGGAACCCAGTGTGGGGTTAGCCGACGCGCGCTCTGGGTTCCCGCTTTCGCGGGAATGACGAAGGTGGGGAGGGGCAGCTTCCCACCCCAAAACTGCCCCTCACCGCAGCGTCATCGTGTCGCCTTCGATATTCACCGTGTCGAGTTTGGCGAGGAAGCTCTGGCCGAGCAGCGAGACGCCCATGTCGGCGTCGACCACCGCTGCCTCGACATTGCGCACCGTGATGCCGTCGACGTCGACGCTGTCGAGCATCGTGACCCGCATCGGGATCGGCCCGCCGGCCGTCTGTGCCATGCCCGCGACCGGCAGGCGGTCGACGTCGATCCCGATCGCCTCCGCATCGCGGCGCGTCAGCGCGACGAGCGAGGCGCCGCTGTCGATGAGCATGTGAATCTGCGTGCCCTGCACCTCGGTGTCGGCATAGAAATGCGAATCGGACGCGCGCCGGATTCGCACTTCGCTCGGCCGCGACGAGGCGGCTTGAGCAGAGGCTGCGGCGGCGTCGCGTCCCTGCGTGGTCCAGTTGCTTTCGCCGGCATAGGGGTCCGGCGCGGATGCCGCGGGCGCTTCGGCCTTTTGACGGCCGGCGATACTCGCCACGCCGATCGAGCCCGCCGCGATCATCGCGGCCAAAGTGATGAAACGCCCCAACATGCCGCGCTTGTCGCAGATCATCCTTGGGGAAAGGTTAAGTCAGCCCCGCTCGACGAAGGCGCGCCAGCGCGACGCGCCGTCCCGCACCGAATAGGCGATGCGGGCGCACGCATAGGGCCGCCCCGGCGCATTGTCCGCTTCGCGGGCGGTGCGCGGCCATGCGGGATCGGCGGCGCCCTGCGCGGCCCAGCAGACGATCGCCTCGGCCTCGGGCCGCGCGGCGATCGCGGCGCGATCGGCAGCGTTCAGCGTCGCGGGCGGCTGCCACCCCAGGATGATGCGCTGCGTCCGCTCCCCCGCGAACAGCGCCTCGCGGAACGGACCATCGCGCAACAGGGCGGCAACCCGCGCGCGGTCGGGGGCGCCCAGCCACGCACCGCCGAGCAGCGGAACCCAACGGCTTTGCTCTTCCGATCGCAGCGCGGGCAGCAATTCGTCGGCGGCCGCTGCGAACCGCGCGGTCCACGGCGAGTCCGGGGCGAGCGGCACCAATAGCGAGGGGGCGGTCGCTTCCTCGGGCGCGATCGGCACGAGCGGCGGATCGGCGGCGACGGCCGGAGCGACCGGGAGAGCGGCGACGAGCGCCGAAGCGATCAGAAAGGCGCGCATGGCGGTAAATCTATCACGCCCGCCTGCACCTGTCATGAACCGCGATGATGATTATCCCTTTCGCATCCATAGATGCTCCGTTCATCGTCATTGCGAGCGAAGCGAAGCAATCCAGAGCGGTTTACGCCTGCTCTGGATTGCT
>NZ_JAOZVW010000040.1 GCF_025869345.1 Sphingopyxis sp. | reverse complement strand
GAGTTCGCGCAGGCCGACGTCGCCTTCGTGATCGGCGCCAACGACGTGACCAACCCGGCGGCAAAGACCGACAAGACATCGCCCATCTATGGGATGCCGGTGCTCGACGTGGAAAAGGCCAAGACCGTGCTGTTCGTGAAGCGATCGATGGGCGGGGTCGGCTATGCCGGCGTCGACAACGACGTCTTCTACATGGACAATACGATGATGCTGCTCGGCGATGCCAAGAAGATGGCCGACGATATCGTCAAGGCGCTCAACGGCGGCGGGCACTAAGGGCCGCGGCGGGGTGGTCAGAAAACGCTGGGTCGTCGGCGGCGTCGCCGCGGCCTCGGCGACGGGCGCGGCGATCTGGGCCGCGCCGCTGGCCGCCGATCCCGACGGGATCAAGGACTGCGGGCCCGAGGTCGCGAAATTGGCCTTCGACAAGGTCCAGGCCGATGCCGCCGCCGAACCTGACTGGGTGCAGGCGGGCGGCACGATCAACGACGAAAGCTGTTTGAGCCGCACCGCGATCCGCGGCATCGTCGCCCCGGCGACCGAGGCGCAGCTTGCCGATACGCTCGCCTATGCGCGCGCGAACACGCTGCCGGTGACCGCGGCGGGCGCGAAGCACAGCATGGGCGGGCAGGCCTTCGCCAAGGGCGGCGTGGTGATCGACATGCGGCGGATGAACGCGGTGCGGTTCGACCGCGAGGCGCGCACGATCACGGTCGGCGCGGGCGCGCGCTGGCATGACATTCAGAACAAAATCCATCCCGAATTCGCGATCAAGGCGATGCAGTCGACCGACGTCTTCACCGTCGGCGGATCGATTGCGGTCAACGCGCATGGGATGGACCACCGCGCCGGGGCGATGATGGGATCGATCCGCGCGCTGCGCGTGATGCTCGCCGATGGGCGCGTCGTCACCGCGTCGCGGGAGGAGAATCCCGACCTCTTCCGCCATGTCGTCGGCGGTTACGGCCTGTTCGGGATCGTCACCGAAGCGACGCTCGACGTGGTGCCGAACGATATCTACCAATCGAGCCGCGCGGTGATCGCGACGAAGGATTTTCCGAAGACCTTTGCGGCACTGGAGGCCGATCCCGATATCGGACTCACCTACACCCATTTGTCGACCGCGCCGGGCAGCCTGCTCGAGGAAGCGCTGGTCTATCGCTACACCAAAGTGCCTGATGAAGCGGGGCTGGAGCGCGCGCCCTTGTCGGAGGTCGGCGCGGTCAAGCTACGCCGCCTGACGGTCAATATGTCGAAGCGCGCCGACTGGCTCAAGTCGCTCAAATGGTGGACCGAGAAGAATATCGAGCATCGCATCGAAAGCTGCACCGTCACGCGGGCGCAGGCGATGCGGGACGGCGAAGCATGCCTCGTGTCGCGCAACGACCCGATGCATGACTCGGTGCCTTATCTCTACAATGATCTGCGCGGCGAGACCGACATCCTCCACGAATATTTCGTGCCGCGCGCGGCCCTGCTGCCGTTCGTCGCCGACCTGCGCGCGGTGTTCAAGCGGCGCAAGACCAACCTTCTCAACGCCTCGATCCGCGCGGTCGAGAAGGAGGAGAATGCGCTGAGCTATGCGCCCGAACCGGCGTTTTCGGTCGTTCTCTATATCAACCAGCCGACCGACGCCGCGGGGAATGCGGAGATGGACCGGCTGACCCGCGAACTGATCGACCTGACCGCGAAGCATGGCGGGCGCTTCTTCCTGCCCTACCAGCTTCATTATTCGGGCGAGCAGCTCAGGCGGGCCTATCCCGAGTTCGATGCGTTCGTCGTGGAGAAGAGGAAATGGGATCCGGAGGGGCTGTTCCGGAACCGCTGGTATGATCGCTATGCGGAATCCACGTAAATAAACCACGTGTCCCCGCGCAGGCGGGGACCCATCTCTTGCCGTTTCGGACTGGCACCGGCCGGAGATGGACCAGCATCGGGTTGACCATGCCCCGCATGGTCAAGGATCGTCCGGGGGACGATCCGACCCGATGCTCCTTCGCGGGGGAACAGTCTATTTCCGCGATGCCGGTGTAGCAACCGGAAAACACGCCGCTGCGATCCGCCCCTCGATCACCAGCGGCGCTCCGTTCCGGTAGAGCCGCCACACGAACCCCCGATCGTCGGTCGCGACCGCTATCACCGCATTCTTGCGCACCGCGACGACGCGGCCGCCGGCATCGGCGATGGTACGCAGCGCCTTGCCCGTGTCGCCCACCACCGCGACCTGCCGCCCCGAGGGACCGGCGAAGGGCAGGAAGAGCATGATCGCGACCCATGCGAGCAGGGCAAGGGCGGCGCCGGTCAGCGTGCGCTTCATCAGTAATCGTAGATATGTTCGAGGGTCGCGCCCTCGGCAGGGAGCGCGGCGAGCCTTGCCGACAGCGCGGGTACTTTGACCAGATAGCCGCGCCGTTCCCAGCCCGGCCGGTCGCCGAGCGCCATCGACAGCAGCGGCTGGCCTGCGGGCTTCGACGCGGGCGCGAGGACGGTGAGGAAGATATCGTCGTTGCCCGCAATCTCGCGGAACGCGATTCCGGCCGCGGCGATCTTCCGCGCAATGTCGGTGAATTGGGCATAACGCGGTGCATCGACCACTGTGCCTTGCGCGCCGGACGAGATGACCTTCAGTCGCGGGTCGATCGCCGTGATTTGTTCGGGCGTCGCGTCGAGCACCAGCCGCATCCGCACCTCGTCGGCGCCCAGCGCGGTGCCGCTCGCCCAGCCGATCAGCTTCGCATAGCCCGTCTTCACCCCATATTCGAGGCTGAGCGCGACGCGCCGCTCGACGCCGCGCACGCCGCCGAAATCGGTGTGCCAGAGGCCGGTGAACGCCTGCCCGAAGGGAAAGCGATACCAGGGCGTTTCGTGCATGAAGGCGCCATAGCGCTGCTGCACCCCCGCGGCATAGCGATCCTCGGCGCTGCGATAGCCGCCCATTCCTTCGAAGAGGCGGCCGACCGTATTCTCCCACGCCGCCTTCACCGCCATTTCGGCGCTGAAGCTGATGCCGATCGTATAGAGCATCACCTTCGCATCGCCCGCATCATCGGGGTCGGCGGCGCGATTGAGCGCGCAATAGCTCGACCAGAAACTGCGAATGTCGCGGAGATAGCGATAGCTGCTCGGCGGCTTGTCGGCGAGGTGGCGGCCCAGGCTCTCGGCCGAATAGACGATATGCCATTCGGGATAGGTCAGGAGCGTGCGCGCTTCGGGTCGCCGGTCGGCCGCGTTCGCGAGCAGCGGACGGTAAGGCGCGGCGGCCTGCGCCGATGGCCCGCAGCCGAGTTCGATATAGAGGACCGGCCAGAGGATCAGCGCGAAGAGTAGCAGCGCCAGCGCATAGCGCTTCCTGAATCGGCGCTTCTTCTTTCCGGTCACGCGGTCTTCCGCGCCATGACATAGCCGACATAAGCCGCCCATCCGCCGAGGATCAGGTGCGGCAGGTTGGCGAAGAAGCGGGTGATCAGCGGTAGATCGATGGGGCCATAAAGGAAGATGCCGCCGTCGAGATAGCCCATGCCGGTGATGAGCCCGAGCACCCCGTCGAGGAAATAGAGCGGGCCGAAGACCCGGAAATATTGTTCCGCGGTGCGGCGCGAATGCCAGGCGGCGATCCCGCCCCACAGGCCCGAGGCGAGATGAAGCGCGTCGTCATAGAGATCGAGCTTGAACAGGCCGAAAAGATTGCCGTCGGCATCCTCGAACGCCGGGATATAGCCGATGATCACCACCGCGACGAGCGCCGCGAAATAGATCCAGCCCCATCTGCGTATCGGGTCCATCGCCTTCGCTCCTCTTTCCTGCCGCGTCCAGCGCAGATGAACGATATTCGGCGCGGCGGGTCAAGCAGCGCCTCGACCGGGCGGCAACTTGCCGGTAAGGCAGGCAAAAATTCGAACCAGGGAAATGATCATATGCGCAAAATCGGCCTGATCGGCGGCATGAGCTGGGCCTCGACCGAGCTTTATTACCGCCATCTCAACAAGGGCGTGCAGAAACGGATTGGGACGTCCTGCTCGGCGCCGATCCTGCTCGAAAGCCTCAACTATTGCGACCTGTCGCGCCTTTCGACGCCCGAGCAATGGGACCATGCGAAGGAGGTGCTGATCGCATCGGCGAAGCGGCTGGAGGACGCGGGCGCGACCGCGCTGATGATCGCGGCCAATTCGATGCACAAGGTTGCCGAGGATGTCGCGGCGGCGATCTCTATCCCGCTGCTCCATATCGTCGACGAGACGGGCGAGAAGATGAAGGCCGACGGGATCAGGTCGGCGGCGGTAATCGGCACCCGCAACGTGATGGCCGAACCCTGGTTCCGCCAGCGTCTCGTCCGCCACGGGCTGACCCTCGCGCCCTATGACGCGTCGCGCGCCGAGGTGATCGACGATATCATCTATGACCAGCTCATGCAGGGCAAGGTCACCGAAGACGCGCGCCGCACGATGCGGACCTTCATCACCGACATCGCCAAGCAGGATGTGCAGGCGCTGGTGCTCGCCTGCACCGAACTGGTGATGCTGGTCGACCCCGACGCCAATGTCCTGCCGATCTACGACACGACGCGCATTCATGTCGCGGCGGGGGTGGACTGGATACTGGGGGATGCGCCCTGAGCCGGGTAAAGCACGACATCGCTGGAATGTCCCGATTCCCCGAGCGAAGCCGAGGGGCTTGTTCGAGCGGAGCGAGAACCGCACCGTAATAGCCTCGACTTCGCTCGGCGGAGCCCCTCGGCGTCGCGCGGGGAATCGGGTTTGATAAAGGGATGTTGGTTCCCTAGCTCACCCGCGTCCAGGTCACGGTGCGGCAGAAGACCGCGACGCAGCCCTTCATCGTCAGCTTGTTGCCCGCGACGCGCAAGTGTGCCTTGTAATAGCGGCCGTCTTCGGGGCTGTAGCCCTGACCGCGCCAGCCGTCGTCGCCCGGCACGAGGTCCCAATAGATTTGCAGCCCGGTCACCGCGCGGCCGCGCTTCGCCTTGTCGGGGTTGCGCTCGTCGAGCTGGCCGCCTGCCGGCTGCCTGATCAGCAGGCGCTCGATCCGCCCACACATCTTCGCGCCGCACGGCGCCATCGCGACGATGGCCTTCCCGTCGTCGGTCTTCCAGCGCCCGCCGACCGACGCGGGCGCGGCGGCTACGGATGGGACGGCGACCAGGGCGCCAAGCGCCAGGGCAACTCTATAGAACATTGCGACCTCTCCCCATTTTTTAGCTACAGCCATGTCAGCAACCTGCTTGGCATCCGTCAAGTCTTGCCGCATGATCCGCCCAAACAAGGGAGAGACCTATGCGATTCCATGGCTTTCGCTACGCGGCGACGCTTGCCCTCGTCGCGGCTTTCATCGCCAGCCCGGCGGCGGCCAAGACGATCAGCGTCAGCGCCGATACGCCCGACGCCAATGAAAAGCTGCAGGAGGCGCTGATCCTCGCCGAGCCCGGCGACACGGTCGAACTCGGCGCGGGGGTGTGGAAGCTGACCGACGGCCTGTCGCTCGACGTCGACAATGTCACCGTGCGCGGCGCGGGGACCAAGGACGGCGAGGGATCGATCCTCGACTTCTCGGGCCAGCAGGGGGCGGGCGAGGGGCTGCTCGTCACCTCCGACGATGTTTTCCTCACCAATTTCGCGGTGCTCAACACGCGCGGCGACGGGATCAAGTCGAAGGGCGCCGACCGCATCGTCTATCACGAGCTTCGCGTCGAATGGACCGGAGGGCCGAAGGCGACCAACGGCGCCTATGGCGTCTATCCGGTCGAGAGCAGCGACGTGCTGATCGACAGCGTCTATGTCCGCGGCGCCTCCGACGCGGGCATCTATGTCGGCCAGTCGAGGAACATCGTCGTCCGCGATTCGATCGCGACCGAGAATGTCGCGGGGATCGAGATCGAGAACAGCTTCGACGCCGACGTTCACGACAATATCGCGACGAAGAACACCGGCGGCATATTGGTGTTCGACCTGCCGAACCTGCCGCAGCAGGGCGGGCACAATGTCCGGGTGTTCGAGAATATCGTGAGCGACAACAGCACGCCCAATTTCGCGCCGAAGGGCAATATCGTCGCGAGCGTGCCGACCGGCACCGGGGTGCTGGTGATGGCGAACACGCATGTCGAGGTGTTCGGCAACGCCTTCGATCAGAACGGCACCGCCAATGTGATGATCGTCGGCTATCGCTACGATCAGAAGGACCCCAAATATCAGCCGCTGCCGAAGGCGATCGTCGTGCGCGATAATCAGCATGGAAAGGCGGGCTATGCCCCCGCCTTCGCGGGCGGCGCCGAGATCGCGGCGGCGTTGGGCGGCGCGATTCCGCCGATCCTGTGGGACGGCGCGGGCGACGCGGTGGTGCTCGACAAGGTCGGGGTGCTGTCGCTCGGCCTGCCCGACGTGACGACGCCGCAGAGCGAGGCCAAGCCGGCGCCCGCCGACCTGTCGAAAGGCACGCCGCCCGCGCCGCTGCCCGGCATCACGCTGCCCGAAGCCATGGAGGCGAAGGTCCAGTGAAACGCGCGGTCGCGGCGCTCGCGGCGGCGCTGCTCTGCGCGAGCGGCGCGAGCGGCGGGGCGCCGCCGCATGTCGATCAGGCGCTGATCGATGGCGATGCGACGCCGCCGAAGCTGTCGGCGTTCGGGCTGTTCGCCGCGAACGATCCCGCGCGTCCCGTCGCGAGCTTCGCCTATACGCTGGAGACGCCGCTGTTCAGCGACTATGCCGAAAAGCATCGCTTCGTCTCGATCCCCGCGGGGCAGAAAGCGAAAGTGCGCGCGGACGGGACGATCGATTTTCCGGTCGGCACCGTCATCGTCAAGAGCTTCGGCTGGCCCGACTGGAACGGCGGACGCCCCGTCGAGACGCGGCTCCTGATCCACCGCGCCAAGGGCTGGGTCGCGCTCCCCTATATCTGGGATGCCGACGGCAAGGACGCCTCGCTCGCCATCGCCGGGCGCCGCGTGCCGGTGACGTTCAAAAGCCCCGACGGCGAGGCGCACAGCATCCGCTACGGCGTGCCCAACCGCAACCAGTGCAAGGAATGCCACAATCTGGCGGGAACGATCGAGCCGATCGGCCCCAAGGCGCGCAACCTGGTGCTGCCGACGGCGATGACGGATGATGCGAAGCACCTCTATTTCGATAATCCCGAAGCGTTGCAGCCGGTGATGCCGCGTTGGGACGACCCGACAAGCGGCACGGTGCAGGACCGCGCCCGCGCCTATCTCGATGCCAATTGCGCGCATTGCCATAACCCGCAAGGCAGCGCGTCGAACAGCGGCCTGTTCCTGCGCTGGACCGACCCGGTCGGGGTCAATTACGGCATCGGCAAGCGCCCCACGGCGGCGGGGCGCGGCAGCGGCGGGATGGATTTCGCGATTCAGCCGGGCGACCCCGACCACAGCTTCTTGATCTATCGCCTCGAAAGCCTCGACCCCGGAATCGCGATGCCTGAGCTGGGGCGCTCGACGGTTCACAAGGAAGGCGCGGCGTTGCTGCGACAATGGATATCGGAGATGCCGAAGGGCGAGTGAAGCGGGACGTTTCATTCCCCATCTCGTCATTGCGAGCGGAGCGAAGCAATCCAGAGCGGTTACCGCACGCTCTGGATTGCCGCGCGGCTTCGCCGCTCGCAATGACGAGTGTTGGATGACGCTGCTTTGGCAGGGCGCTTGCCAAAAGGGCCGAACTGATCCTAGGTCCGCGCATGACCTCTCTCGTCCTCCACGATTATTTCCGCTCCTCGGCCAGCTATCGCGTCCGCATCGCGCTGAACCTCAAAGGGCTCGCCTATGAGCGCGTCGAGGTCAGCCTGATCGCGGGCGAGCAGAAGAGCGACGAATATCTGGCGCAGAATGCGCAGGGTTTCGTGCCGATGCTGGTCGCGGACGGCGAGACGATCATCCAGAGCCTCGCGATCATCGACTGGCTCGACCGCGCCTTCCCCCAGCCGCGGCTGATTCCCGACGAAGCGATGCCGCGCGCGGTCGCGCTCGCGCAGGCCTATGTCGTTGCGTGCGACATCCACCCGCTCAACAATCTGCGCATCCTCAAATATCTGACCCGCGATCTGGGGCTCAACGAGCAGACCAAGGACCGCTGGATTCACGAATGGATCTTGCAGGGCTTCGACGCGCTGGAAGCCATGGCGGGCGAGGGTCAATATCTCGGCGGCGACGCGCCGGGGATCGCCGACTGCTGTCTCGTGCCGCAGATGTATAATGCGCGGCGCTTCGAGGTGCCGATCGACCATTATCCGCGCCTGATCGAGATCGATGCGGCGTGCATGGAACTGGATGCCTTCCGGAAGGCGCACCCCGATGCGGTGAAAGCGGCGTGATCCGGCTTCTGACGGGGGTTGCGGCGCTGGCGCTGCCGGTAGTGGCGATGGCGCAGGATGCGAGCGATGAAAACGCATGGGAAAACCCATGGGCGGAAGTGGACTTGGTCTATCCACCTCGGCGGCCCCCAGAAGAAATCATCGTCAATGGCAGCGGTCTTTTGCGGCGCACCGACAGCGACAGGGTTCAGGGCGCAAGCGTGATTTCCGACCTCGATCCCGGCCTCGGCGCCCGCATCGAAAACCGCCTCCGCGACGAAGCGGGGATCGTCCAGTTCCGCCGTTCCGACGGGCGCACCGCGCATCCGACGAGCCAGGGGGTGACCTTGCGCGGACTCGGCGGCAATGCGTCGAGCCGCGCGCTGGTCACGCTCGACGGGGTACCGCAGGCCGATCCGTTCGGCGGCTGGGTGGCATGGAGCGCCTATGACGCGATCAACCTCGGCGGCATCATCGTCACGCGCGGCGGCGGCAGCGGGGTCGACGGACCCGGCGCGCTGGCGGGGACGATCGGCCTCTATTCGACGATGACCGACGGCGCCGAAGCGAGCGCCGCCTATGGCAGCCGCGACAGCCTCGACTTTTCGGCCAGCGCCGGAACCGGGCTCGGCAGCGGGCAAGTCGCGATCGATGGCCGCTACAGCCGCGGCGACGGGTTCATTCCGATCGTGAAGAGCCAGCGCGGCACGGTCGACCGCGCCGCGCCCTACGAGCAGGGCGGGCTCGGCATCCGCCTGCGCTTCGACGCCGGCGCCGACAGCCGGATCGAGGCGAGTCTGCGCGGCTTTTCGGACCATCGCGACCGCGGCACCGATTTTACGACGAGCAAGTTCGACGGGATCGATGCGAGTCTGCGCTTCGTTCACGATCCGGCGGGCGCGACCCAATGGCTGGCGCTCGCCTATCTCCAGCTTCGCGATTTCGACAGCGGCTTCGCGAGCGTCGCGGCGGGGCGGAACAGTGTCGCGCCCGCGCTCTTCCAAAGCGTTCCCGCGACCGGGATCGGCGCGCGCGTCGAGGTGCGCCCCGCGATCGGCGACGCCAATCCGCTCCGCGTCGGCGTCGACTGGCGCCGCACCACCGGCCGCACCGAGGAGGATTATTTCTTCTCCGGCACCACGCCGGGCCGCCACCGCATCGCCGGGGGCAGCAGCGACACGGTCGGCACGTTCGCCGAATGGAGTTCGGGCGACGCAGGCGATGGCCTGCTCTGGACCCTCGGCGGCCGGATCGACCGCTGGTGGCTCGGCACCGGCTATCGGCTCGAACGCAATATCGGCGGGCCGCTGATCACCGACCTCGATTTTCCAGCGCGAACCGGCTGGGAAGGCAGCGGCCGCGCGGGCGTGCGCTGGACCTCGGACGGCTTCGCGCTGCGCGCCGCGGCCTATCGCGGCTGGCGTCTGCCGACCCTCAACGAACTCTATCGCCCGTTCCGGGTCGGCGCCGACACGACCATCGCGAACGAATTGCTGAGGCCCGAACGGCTGTGGGGCGGCGAGGCCGGCGCGGACTGGAGCCGCGACGGCACCAAGCTGTCGGTAACCTTCTTCGCCAACCGGCTCGAAAATGCGATCGCCAATGTGACGCTCGCGCCGAACCTCAGCCAGCGGCAAAATCTGGGTGCGATCGACAGCAAGGGGATCGAATTCGCCGCCGACCAGCAGCTCGGCCCGGTGGCGCTGCGCGCGACCTGGGCCTTTACCGATGCGAAGGTCGACGCCGCAGGCGCCGCGGCAAGCCTCGACGGCCGCCGTCCGGCGCAGATCGCGAAAAACAGCGGCAGCGTGTCGCTGCGGTCGAACGGAAACGGTCCGTTCGGGGGCTTTGCGACCTTGCGCTATATCGGCAAGCAGAATGAGGACGATCTCGGGCTTCAGGTGCTGGACGACGCGCTGACGCTCGATGCGGGCCTGTCGTGGCGCGTCACCGATGCGGTCAGCATCGAGGCGCGGGGCGAGAATCTGACCAACACCCTCGTGCCCGCGGCGATCTCGTCGGCGGGGATCGTCGAGCGTGCGACGCCGCGCACGCTCTGGATCGGCGCGCGCGCGCGGTTCTGATTTTCGCGGCCGGGATTGGAATGCGATTGGTAATTTCGTCATTGCGAGCGGAGCGAAGCAATCCAGAGTGGCGTAAACCGCTCTGGATTGCTTCGCTCCGCTCGCAATGACGATTCCAATAGACGGCATCCTGTTCTAGATAACGCAAAGAGCGTGACGGCGACGGTGATGTGGGGTGCAAGGTGATGGCCGCGAAAAAGCTGAATCTCGACAATTTCCTGCCTTACCGCCTGTCGATCGCGTCGAACACGCTATCGAGCCGGATTGCCGCCGAATATCAGAACCGCTTCGGGCTCAAGATTCCCGAGTGGCGGCTGATGGCGGTGCTCGGCGAAGGCAAGCCCAAGACGCAGCGCGAGCTCGTCGCCGCGACGCGGATGGACAAGGTGACGGTCAACCGCGCGGCCAAGGCGCTCGCCGACCGCCATCTCATCGCGCGCCAGGCGCACGAGGCCGACGGGCGCTCGCACCATCTGGAACTGACCGACACCGGCCGCTCGCTCTACGACGCCATCGTGCCCGCCGCGCTCGCCAGCGAGGCGCAGCTCGAATCGAAGCTCAGCGGCGCCGAGCGCGCGACGCTGATGGCGATCCTGGCGAAACTGACCGCGGCCGCCGAAGATTATGGCTGACCGCGTCTATCGCGCGGCGCCGCCGGAGACGTTGCGCATCGAGGCGCTCGGCGATCTGACCGTGCTGTTCGACCGCCGATCGATGCAGACGCACCTGATGATCCAGCCGATGCCCGAAATATTGGCCGCGATGGCGGATGATCGCTGCAACGCGGCGACGGTTGCCGAGCGGCTGGCGGCGCGCTTCGACCTCGGCGGCGAGGGCGATCCGATGCCGCTGATTGCCGAGCGGCTGGCCGAACTCGCCGCGATGGGGCTGGTGGCGGAGGCGTGAGGCACAGCACGCGCATCGCGGTCGGTCCGGTCCAGTTTCGCATCGGCAGCGACTGGCGCGCGCCGGTCGCGGTGCTCGACCGGCTCTATGCGGGCTATCCGCGGGACGATACCCGTCCCGCCGACGCGACCGTGCGGCTGTTCGCGGCGCGCCCGTGGCGGCGCTGGCTGCGCCCCTCGGTGCAGATCGGCGGCGATTTCGTGATTCCCGATGCGTTGCCGCTGCCGCTGTCGATGGGGCTGCTCGCCGCCGAGATGGGGATGAATTTGCAGGTTGCGCTCGGCTGGCGGCGGCATCTGCTGCTTCACGCGAGCGCGGTCGCGCGCGACGGACGCGCCGTCATCATGTCGGGCGAGTCGGGATCGGGCAAGTCGACGCTGGCGGCGCTGCTCGGCGAGGATGGCTGGCGGCTGATGGGCGACGAATTCACGCTGATCGACCCGGCGGGCGGCGACGCGCTGGCGTTCCCGCGCGCGGTCAGCCTCAAGAATGCGGCGATCGCCGAGGTTGCGGCGCGGGTCGATACCGCACGCCTTGGCCCCTTGCTGGCGGGAACGCCGAAGGGCGACATCCGCCACCTGATCCCGCGCGCCGACGCCATCGCCGCGATGCACGAGCCCGCGCGCCCGGCGCTGCTGCTCTTTCCGCGCTTCGGCGGCGAAGCGGCGATCGAGCCGATGGGCGAGGGCGAGGCCTTCGTGCGCCTGACCGAAGCCTCGACCAACTATGTCGCGCTCGGCGAACCGGGTTTTGCCGCGCTGACGCGGCTGGTGCGCGAGACGCCGGCGTTTGGCATCTCCTACCCCGACAGCACGACCGGCCTGGCGCTGGTCGAGCAGCTTTTCGCCGAGGCGGTCCGGTGAGCGCCATCCGCACCCTCGTCGATCTGCTCGCCGGGCGGCGCGAGGCGGCGGCGCTGGCGCCGCGCGAATGGGATGGCGTGATCTCGGTCGCGCGCGCCGAGGCGATGCTGGCGACGCTCGCGCACCGGCTCGAAGGTGCGGCGCTGCCGCCTGCCGTCGCCGCGTTGTTCGCCGATCAGCGCGCGGCGGCGGCGGTCGCGCAGGCCCAATCCATGTGGGAAGCCGAAATGGCGCGCCGCGCGCTGGCGAGCGAGCGGATCGAGTTCGTGCTGCTCAAAGGCACCGCCTATGCCGCCGCAGGCCTCTCCTGCGCTGAGGGGCGGCAGATCGGCGACCTCGACATTCTCGTCCTCGTCAGCGACATCGGCCGCGCCGAGAATGAACTGCTCGAGGCGGGGTGGGAGTGGGTCAAGTCCGACCCCTATGACGACGCCTATTACCGCGAGCATATGCACGAACTGCCGCCGCTGATCCACAAGGCGCGCGACCGGATGATCGACGTGCATCACACGATTCTGCCCCAGACCCACCGCATCGCGCCCGATGCCCTGTCGCTCGTCAGCGATGCGGTGACGACCGAAAACGGCTTTGCGGTGCTGTGCCCGACCGACATGGCCTGTCACTGCGCCGCGCATCTGCTCGCCGATGGCGATCTGCAGGGCGGGCTTCGCAATTTGTGGGATTTTCATTCCCTGACGCGCGATTTCGCCGCGGCCGATCCCGGTTTCTGGGGCAAGCTCGATGCCCGCGCCGACCGGCACGGCCTCCACGCGCCGGTGCATCGGGCGGCGAGGCTGGCGCGCGACCTTTACGGTTCGGCGCTGCCTTCGGGATGGGACAGGCACGACCCCGCCGACCTATGGTTCAAGCGCCGCCTGCTCGCGCGCGACGATTGGGGCCATGCGACGCATTTCGCGCTCCAGCAGGCCTTCTACATCCGTTCGCACTGGCTGCGGATGCCGCCGCTGATGCTGTCGCGGCATTTGTGGACCAAGTGGCGGAAGCGTTGAAATCGGACGCGAGCAAGAATCGTCATTGCGAGGAGCGAAGCGACGCGGCAATCCAGAGTAGTGTAAACCGCTCTGGATTGCTTCGCTTCGCTCGCAATGACGATCCTGGCTCTAAAGCCCCGCGAGCAGCGGCACCAGTTCGTCATAATGGTCGATGACATGATCGGCGCCCAGCTCCTCGGCCGGCCGGTCGAGGAAGCCGAAGCCGACGACGATGCTCGGCGTCGCCGCGGCGCGCGCCGCCATGACGTCGTAGATGCTGTCGCCGACGAAGGCGGTGCGGCCGCCGCCGCTCTGCGCGATCATCGCCAGGATCGGGGCGGGGGAGGGCTTGCGGTTGCCGGGCCCCAGCGTGTCACCGCCGATAATCGCCGCCATGCGGTCGGCGAGACCCAACTCGCCGAGCAGCTTTCGCGCCATCCCCTCGGCTTTGTTGGTCGCGACCGCGGTGCGGACGCCGAGTGCGTCGAGCCGGTCGAGCGCGGCGGTCAGGCCGGGAAAAGGCCGGCTGTGCACGGCGATATGCGCTTCATAATGGCGCAGCAGATCGGGATAGAGCCGCTCGACGACACCCTCCTCCGCGCCGCCGGTCGCGCGGAGCCCCTGTTCGAGCATATGCTTCGCGCCGAGCCCGATCATCGGCCGGACCTCGGCTTCGCTCAGCGGCGCGCGGTCGATCAGCGACAGGGCATGGTTCACGGCGGCGGTCAGGTCGGCGGCGGTGTCGACGAGGGTGCCGTCAAGGTCGAAGCCGACGACGCGGAAGGGGAAATCGCTCATATCGGTCGGCATGGCGTGATGTGCTGGAATCCGCAATGATTTGCTGGCATGGCGCGCGAATGACCCAGCAGATCGCCGCCATCATCCTTGCCGCGGGCAAGGGCACCCGCATGAAGTCCGGCCTCCACAAAGTGCTGCACCCGATCGCCGGGCGGCCGATGCTGCTCCACCTGATGGACAGCTTCGCCGCGCTGGCGCCGGCGGCCACGGTCGTCGTCGTCGGCGACAAGCGCGATCAGGTTGAGGTGGCGCTCGCCGGAACCGGCGCGGTCACCGCGGTTCAGGAGCCGCAATTGGGCACCGCGCACGCGGCGCTTCAGGCGCGCGAGGCGCTGGCCGGGTTCGAGGGCGTGATTCTCGTCTGCTTCGGCGACTGCCCGATGCTGACCGCCGATACCGTCCGGCGGCTGTGCGCGGCGCTCGATTCGGGCGCCCGCGTCGCGGTGTTGGGCTTTCGCCCGGCGGATGCCGGCGCCTATGGCCGGATCATCGCCGACGCCGACGGGACGGTCCGCAAGATGGTCGAATATAAGGACGCCAGCGCCGGGGAGCGCGCGGTCGATCTGTGCAATTCGGGCGTCATCGTCGCGGGCGCGTCCGACATGTGGCGCCTGCTGGACGCGGTCGGCAACGACAATGCGCAGGGCGAATATTATCTGCCCGACGTCGCGACCGGCGCGATCGCCGAAGGCGCGCGCGTCGCGGCGATCGAGACCGATGCCCACGAGGTTGCCGGCATCAACAGCCGCGCCGAACTCGCTGCCGCCGAAGCGCAATGGCAGGCGTTCAAGCGCGAAGAAGCGATGGCGGGCGGGGCGTCGCTGCGCGCACCCGACACCGTCTGGTTCTCGTGGGACACCGAAATCGGCCGCGACGTGACGATCGAACCCAACGTCTTCTTCGGCCCCGGCGTGAAAGTCGCCGACAAGGTGACGATCCGCGCCAACTGCCATATCGAGGGCGCGACGATCGGCGAGGGCTGCGAGGTCGGTCCCTTCGCGCGCCTCCGCCCCGGCACCGTGCTGGGCGAGAAAGCGAAGATCGGCAATTTCGTCGAGACGAAGAAAGCGGTGCTCGGCAAGGGTGCCAAGGCCAACCACCTCACCTATCTGGGCGACGTCAGCGTCGGCGCGGGGGCGAATATCGGCGCGGGGACGATCACCTGCAATTACGACGGCTATTTCAAATACAGGACCGAGATCGGCGACCATGCCTTCATCGGGTCGAACAGCGCGCTCGTCGCGCCGGTGAAGATCGGCCGCGACGCGATCGTCGGCGCGGGGAGCACGGTGACCGCCGACGTGATGGACGGCGAGCTTCGCCTCGTCCGCGCCGAACAGTCGGTGAAACCCGGCTGGGCCGACCGCTTCCACGACGCGATGCGCAGGAAGAAGGCGGCGGAGGCGAAGAAATGAGCGACCGCTACGACGACAAGCCCTTCCTGCGCTATGTCGACGCCTGGGTGCTGAACGCGATCGGCCATCTCGACGAGCCCACGCGGGCCTATTGTGTGGCGATGGAGCCGACGCTGCGCCAGAGCCTGGGGCAGACCGGAAGCTGGACCGAGATCGTCGTGAAGCAGATGAAATTCGCGCCCGAATTGCCCGCGCAGATCCGCAAGATCTGGGAGGAGGGCAAGCTGCGGTTCGAGGCCGGCAACGGCCGCCCCGCCGACCCCGCGCAATTCGCGATGACCTTCGTCGACCGCAATTTCGGGCGCGCCTAACGTGGCCGGCGGGGTGATCGTCCGGCCCGTCCGGCGCGCCGATTACGACCGCTGGCTGCCGCTCTGGGACGGCTATAACGCCTTTTACGGGCGCATCGGCGCGGCTGCGCTGGCGCCCGAAATCACCGCCGCGACATGGGAGCGCTTCTTCGATCCCTATGAGCCGATGTTCGCGCTCGTCGCCGAGCAGGACGGCGCGCTCCTGGGCCTCACCCACTATCTGCTCCACCGGAGCACCACGGCGTTGCTGCCGTCGCTCTATTTGCAGGACCTGTTCACCACGGCCGATGCGCGCGGAAAGGGCGTCGGCCGCGCGTTGATCGAGGCGGTCTATGCCGCGGCACGCACGCAGGGGTTGTCGCGCGTCTATTGGCAGACGCACGAAACGAACGCGACCGCGATGAAACTCTATGACCGGATCGCCGAGAAGCCGGGCTTTCTCGTCTATCGGAAGCTCTTCGATTGACATGATATCATGATATGATATCAGTATATCAAATGCGAATCCTGACCGACATTCCCGACGAGGACATCGAAAAGCTCGACGCGCTGGCGGCGAAGTCCAAGCGCTCGCGCGCGGCGGCGATCCGCGATGCGGTGAAGCTGTATCTCGCTCAGAACGACAACAGCAAGGACTGGATCATGCGGGGGGCGGGCTATTGGAAGGGGCGCGACGATATTGGCGATGCCGTCGAATATCAGCGCGCCATGCGCGAAGATCGCCGCCCATACGAAGATATCTGAGCGGTGTCGGACCCCTTTTTCGATACAAATATCCTGATCGACTGGTTGTGGGATAGAGCCCCTGCCATCGCCGAGATTTCCCGCTACAGGCGTCACCGGATCAGCCGGATCGTGTGGACGGAAATTCTGGCCGGCGAACCGCTCGAAAAGCGTGACGTGATCAAGCAGTTGATCGCGCCATTCGAGGTGGTGGAAATCGACCCCAGAATTTCACTGGCGGCCGCCGATATCCGCTTTCGGTCCCGGATGAAGCTGATGGACGCCTATATCCTCGCCACTGCGCAAGTGAACGGGGCGATCCTGATTACACGCAATACCAAGGATTTCCCAGCCAATATGCCGGGCATCCGTGTCCCCTACATACTCTGAAGAAAGCCAGCCAACTATGTGCGGAATCATCGGAATTATCGGCAAGACCCAGGTCGTGGATCGCCTCGTCGACGGGCTTCGGCGCATGGAATATCGCGGCTATGACTCGGCGGGTGTCTGCACGGTCGACGGCGGCCGGCTCATCCGTCGCCGTGCCGAGGGGAAGCTGAACAATCTCGTCAAGGAGCTCGCGGGCAATCCCGCGCCCGGCACCGTCGGCATCGCGCACACCCGCTGGGCGACGCACGGCGCGCCGACGACGAGCAACGCACACCCGCACGCGACCGGCGAGATTGCGCTGGTTCACAACGGAATCATCGAAAATTTCAAGCCGCTGCGCGAAGCCTTGCAGGCGCGCGGCCGCAGCTTCGAGAGCGAGACCGATACCGAGGTCGTCGCGCACCTCGTCTCCGAACAGGTCGAGGCGGGTCAGTCGCCCGCGGACGCGGTCAAGGCGGTGCTGCCGCAGCTTCGCGGTGCCTTCGCGCTTGCCATCGCGTTTCGCCAGCATCCCGACCTGCTGATCGGCGCGCGTCTCGGCTCGCCGCTCGTCGTCGGTTACGGCGATGGGGAGACCTATCTCGGTTCCGACGCGCTTGCACTCGCGCCGCTGACGCAGAAGATCGCCTATCTGGAGGAGGGCGACTGGGTTGTCATCACCCGCGACGGCGCGAAGATTTTCGATAGAGAAAATAATCCCGTAGAGCGTGTCGTTACGACGTCGGGTGTCACCGCGGCGGCGGTCGAGAAGGGCAATTACCGCCATTTCATGCAAAAGGAGATTTTCGAGCAGCCGACGGTGGTTGCGCAGACGCTCTCTTCCTACATCCGCCCGCTCGAACAGACGGTCGCGCTGCCGCAGATGGATTTCGATCTGAGCAAGATCGAGCGCATCACCATCGTCGCCTGCGGCACCAGCTTCTACGCCGGCATGGTCGCCAAATATTGGTTCGAGACCTTCGCGCGCGTCCCCGTCGACATCGATGTCGCGTCGGAATTCCGCTATCGCGACCCGGTGCTCCAGCCGGGCGGGCTCGCGCTCTTCATCTCGCAGTCGGGCGAGACCGCCGATACGCTTGCGGCGCTGCGTCATTGCAAGGCGAACGGGCAGACGATCGCGGTCGTCGTCAACGTGCCGACCAGCAGCATGGCGCGCGAGGCCGACCTGCTGCTTCCGACCCATGCGGGGCCGGAGATCGGCGTCGCCTCGACCAAGGCCTTCACCTGCCAGCTCGCGGTGCTCGCCGCGCTCGCCGCGCATCTCGCGCTCAAGAAGGGCAAGCTCAGCGAGGCCGAGGAGCGCGAAATCGTCCGCCACCTGATCGAGGCGCCCGCCGCGCTCAACGCCGCGCTGTCGCACGACGAGGAGATTGCGAAGATGGCGCACCTCGTCGCCCCGGCGCGCGACGTGCTCTACCTCGGCCGCGGACCCGATTATCCGCTCGCGCTCGAGGGCGCGCTGAAGCTCAAGGAAATCAGCTACATCCACGCCGAAGGCTATGCCTCGGGCGAAATGAAGCACGGCCCGATCGCGCTGATCGACGAAGCGGTTCCGGTGATTGTCCTCGCGCCGAGCGGCCCGCTGTTCGAAAAAACCGTCAGCAACATGCAGGAGGTGATGGCGCGCGGCGGCAAAGTGGTGCTGATCAGCGATGCCGAGGGGCTCGCCGAAGCGGGCGACGGCTGCATGGCGACGATCGAGATGCCCAAGGTCCACCCGCTGATCGCCCCGCTGGTCTATGCGGTGCCGGTTCAGTTGCTCGCCTATCATGTCGCGGTGGCCAAGGGCACCGATGTCGACCAGCCGCGCAACCTCGCCAAGTCGGTGACGGTGGAGTGAGCGCGGAAGCTGCGCTTCCCTTTCAGGCGGTGTTTCGCCAGAGCGACGCCGAGGCGGCGCGTGGCAAATATCTCGCGCGACTGTTCGGCATTTTTTCCGAAACGCTGGTCGATCTCTGGTGTCGGGATATTCGCGCACCCTATGAGAATTTGGGGCGGCCGACGGTGCATCATGACGGAAAGCGGCACACGCTCGATTTCCTTTTTCGCGACCGGCGTACCGGGCGACTTCACGTCGTCGAACAGAAATGCGAGATCGAGTATCAAGGCTATCGCTATCTGACCCTGACCGAGCCACGGCAGCTCGACCACCATCGCAAACCAGCCTTCGCCGCTTTTCTCGCTGCGGCGCGGGGCGAGCGCCTACATGTGACGCTGAAGGGCGTGGCGCAGCCCGTTGACGGCGCCATCCTGATCTGGGGCGCTGTCGATGCCGGCGGCCGTGCAAGCACGCTGGCGGAAACGGGCCTTGACGATATCGTGGCGTTGGCGGACGTCATTGCCGATCTGCAGGCATGGCGACCCGAAGCCTATCTTGCCCTTATCGAGCAGCGCCGGAAATGGGCGGGCGAGCTGTTCGATTTCCTCGATAGGCGGCTCTGATGCCCCCCGCCGCCATCATCTTCGATTTCGACGGCGTCATCGCCGACAGCGAGGTCCGCGCGAACCGGACGCTCGCCGAAAGCCTGACCGCGATCGGGCTGTCCACGACCTATGAGGAGTGCCTGCGCGATTATTGCGGGCATAATTGGCAGGAGACCGAGCGGCGCATCGTCGCCCGCTTCGGGCGCCCGCTGCCCGCCGATTTTCGCGAGCAGCATCGCGCGCGGGCGCAAATCCGTTTCGCGGAGGGGTTTGCGCCCGTCCCCGGCGCACCGGCGTTTCTCGATACGCTCGGCGACCGGCCGCGCGCGATCGCGTCGTCGAGCAGCCCCGCCTATATCGCGGCGTCGCTCGACCGCTTCGGGCTCGCGCATCATTTCGGGCGGCATGTCTACAGCGCCGATGGCTGGGAACGCGGCAAGCCGCACCCCGACATCTACCTCGCCGCGGCGAAGGGGCTCGGCCTCGATCCTGCCGCCTGTTTGGCGATCGAGGATTCGCCGATCGGCGCCCGCGCGGCGCTCGCGGCGGGGATGACGGTGATCGGTTTCTGCGGGGCTGGGCATATCCTCGACCGGACGGCGCACGGCGCGAAGCTCCGCGAGGTCGGCGTCCATCGGGTTGCGCACAGCTACGACGATCTCATCGCCATCCGCTGACCTCCTTCGTCGTCCCCGTTTCTTCCCCGTCATCCCCGCGAAGGCGGGGATCCCGCTTATTGTCTTCGCGCCTTTGCGCCTTTGCGTGAGTCTTTTGAAAATCTCACGCAAAGGCGCAAAGGCGCGAAGAAGGCGGGACAACAAGCAAGCTGAATCCCCGTCTTCGCGGGGATGACGGGGAGAGTTTGCGGGATGACGGGGAGAGGAGGAGAAGGCCTTTCCTATTAGGCCCGGCCGTGCTTAGCTGGGTTCATAGGCATCGGCTTCGCTCCCGCATTTTCAGCGTGGAGTTGCGCGGTTTCTCGCCACGCGCAGAGAATCGCCTTTCGCGGCCGCAGCCTTTGGCATTCCGCTGCGTATCGATGCCGGAAAGAGGAGAAAGCCCATGTGCGACGACATCACCGAAGCCGATCTGGACCGCGCCGGCATCCCCGTCCGCCGCCGCGATTTCGGGGCGCTGGTCGGTGCGGGCGCGATTGCCTCGATCCTGCCCGCCGCGGCCTGCGCCGCCGGGCCGGTCAAGGGACGCGACGTGGAGATCAAGACTGCCGACGGGACCGTCGACGCCTGGTTCGTCGCGCCGGCCGAGGGCAAGCATCCCGGCGTGCTGATCTGGCCCGATATTCGCGGCCTGCGCCCTGCCTTTCGCCAGATGGCCGAGCGGCTGGCGGGCGAGGGCTATGCCGTGCTGTGCGTGAATCCCTTTTATCGCTGGGCCAAGGCGCCGGTCGTCCATGCCGGGCATGACTTCGACGATCCGGGGGTGCGCGAGACGCTGTTCGGCTACCTCAAGCAACTGAACCGCACGCTCGTGCAGACCGACGCCAAAGCGCATCTCGCCTTCCTCGACGCGCAGGCCGAGGTCGATACCGCGAAGGGGCTCGGCACCGCGGGCTATTGCATGGGCGGGCCGATGGTCATCTATACCGCGGCGCTCAGCCCGACGCGGGTCAAGGCAGCGGCGAGCTTCCACGGCGCGTCGGTCGGCACCGACAAGCCCGACAGCCCGCATCTGCTGATTCCCGAAACGCAGGCGGGCTATCTGTTCGCCATCGCCGACAATGACGACCAAAAGGACCCCGAAGAGAAGAACCGGCTCAAAACCGCGCTCGGCCCGCGCCCGGAATGGCACGAGGTCGAGGTCTACAAGGGCGCGATGCACGGCTGGTGCCCGCCCGACGGCCGCGCCTATAACGAGGCGGCAGCGGAGAAGGCGTGGGGACGGATGCTCGAATTGTTCAAGGCGAGTCTCTGATGCCGCCGATGCTGCGATGAAGGTGCATTTCATCCGGTCGGGCGCGCGGCGCTATGCGATGCGGATCGAGCGCCCGTCGGGGCCGATGCTGGTGATGGATCCGGCACCGGGCTTCGATCCCGACTTGCCGCACGATATGGTGCATTTCGTCGTCGAGGCGGTTCTTGGGCTGAAGAACGGTGTGTTCGGACAGATTGCGGCGGGCGGCAATGCCGGCTCGTTCCACATCGGTGGGCCGGAAGGGGCCGACGCCAGAAGCCATCGCCGCGCAGCACGCAAACAGGCTGCGAAGGGCGCCGCGCTGATCAAGGCGCAAGGACGCGAAGGCGAGCTGTCCGAGCTCGCGGCCTTCCTGTTCGATATCGGCTGGCGCAGCCGGACGCGCGCCGACAGTGCGGCGCAGCAGGCAGCGCTCGGCGAGGCGGCACGGACGCGGGCCACACTCGGCGATGAAGAGCGCGCGCGGCTCGACGCAAGACAGGCGGATATATTCGCAGCCTTCGACGCGGTGTCGAAGGCGTGGCGAGGCCTGAAGATCGGAGAAGCGCTCGTCCTCGAATGGCCGACGCTCCGCCGGATCGGTCAGCCCATCGGATAGAGGATGTCCCTGCCTACCCTGTGCAGCGCCTTCATCAGATCGTCGCCGAGCACCAGTTCCTTCGCGGCGAGGATCGGCTCGACCTGATCGTAAGCGCTCACCCCGACGATCGTCGAGGCGACGAAGTCGTGCTGCTTCGACCAGGCGGTCGCCATCGTCACCGGATGCAGGCCATGCTCTTCGGCGATCGCCAGATAGCGCGCGGTCGCGGCGAGGCTCCGCTCGTTGACGAAGCGCTGCCCCATCGCCGCCTGCCGGCCCTCCATCGCGAGATAGCGCGAGAAGCGCGCGCCCTTGGGCCGGGCGCCGTCCTGATATTTGCCCGACAAGACCCCGCCGGCGAGCGGCGAATAAGGGATCAGGCTGACGCCTTCCTGCCGGCAGACCTGCGCCAGTTCATCCTCGAAGCGGCGGTTGTTGAGGCTGAAATTATTCTGGATCGTGTGGTGGCGCGCGACGCCCAGCCGCTCCGACGCGGCGAGCGATTTCATCAGCCCCCAGCTCGTCTCGTTCGAGCAGCCGAGGATGCGCACCTTGCCCTCGCGCACCAGTTCGTCGAGCGCGTCCATCATCTCGTCATAGGGCGCGTCGGGGTCTGGCCAGTGGGTTTGATAGAGGTCGACATAGTCGGTTTGCAGCCGCGTCAGGCTGCCCTCGATCGCGCTGCGGATGTTGTGACGGTCGAGCGCCGTCATCCCGCCGCGGCACGGCGATTTGAACCAGAGATGGCTCGGCCCCGACACCTTGGTCGCGAGGATGATCGCATCGCGGTTCTTGGTCTTCAGCCAGCGCCCGACGATCTCTTCGGTGCGGCCGACCCATTTGGTGTCGGGCGGCACCGGATAGCCCTCCGCGGTGTCGTAGAAATCGATCCCCTCGTCGAAACAGCGGTCGAGGATGCGATGCGCTTCCGCCTCGTCGGTCTGGCTGCCGAACGTCATCGTCCCCATGCAGATGTCGGAGACGTGGATGGCGCTTTTTCCGAGGCGGCGGCTTTGCATGGCTCTCTTCTCCAGTAGGGGGAGCGCCGTCTTTAGGTTGCGATCCGCAACCTTGCAATCGGGTCAGAGAAGCAGCGCGAGCGACCCCACCAGCAGCGCCGCCATCGTCCAGTTGAAGGCGCGCAGCCGCCCCGGACTCGACAGCCAGCCGCGCAGCGACACCCCCATCACCGCCCACAGGCTGGTCGAGGGAAGGTTGATGATTCCGAAGACGAGCGCGACGAGCAGCACCGCGGCCAGATTGCGGTCGGGCGCATAGAGCGCGATCGCGGTCAGCGCCATCGACCAGGCCTTGGGGTTGACCCACTGGAACAGCACCGCCTGAAAGAAGCTCATCGGCGTGCCTTGCGGGTGCTCGCCATCGCTCGGCGCGGCGGCATTCGCGATCTTCCACGCGAGCCAGAGCATATAGACGATGCTGACCAGCTTGAGCACGGTGTTGAGAACGGGAAACAGGTCGAACAATTCCATCAGCCCGACGCCGACGAGCACGATCATCAGCGTGAAGCCGATCCCGACGCCGAGCGCGTGCGGCACGGTACGGCGCAGGCCGAAATTGGCCCCCGATGCCATCAGCATCATATTGTTCGGCCCCGGCGTGATCGAGGTGGCGACGGCGAAGGCGGACAGCGCGGCGAGGGCGGTTTGTTCCATGCACGCAATATATCGGGCTTTCAGAACGCCGGATTGCAAAGTTGAACCGAAATTCTGTATATGATGCAACCTATGAGCAAAATTGACGCGATAAGCCGCAATATATTGCAGGAATTGTCGCGCGACGGGCGAATCTCGAACATCGAGCTGGCCGATCGCGTCGGCCTGTCGCCCTCGGCCTGTCTGCGCCGGGTGCAGGAACTCGAACGCAGCGGCGTGATCAAGGGCTATCGCGCGGTGATCGATCCCGCGAAGCGCGGCCTGACCTTCCTCGCCTATGTGACCGTGGGCCTGTCGTCGCACACCAAGAAATCGCAGGCGGGGTTCGAGGCGGCGATGGCCGAAGCGCCCGAGGTGCGCGAATGCCACAATATCACCGGGACGATCGAATATCTCCTCCGCGTCGAGACGGCGGATCTGGCGGCCTACAAGCATTTCCATACCGAGGTGCTCGGCGTGCTGCCGCAGGTGCATTCGATCACCACCTATGTGCTGATGGATTCGCCGAAGGACGAGCGGGCGTAGCACCATATCCGATCGTCATTGCGAGGAGCCGGAGGCGACGCGGCAATCCAGAGCCCGCGTAAACCGCTCTGGATTGCTTCGCTTCGCTCGCAATGACGAAGGGATGTTGAACCGGCGGCTTCCAAACCGCATATCAGTTGCATGGTGAAACTCTCCTTCCTCGACCTCGTCCCCGTGACCGACACGGGCACGATCTCGCAATCGCTCGCCAACGCCGCCGATCTTGCGCGCCATGCCGAGGCATTAGGCTATGAGCGGTACTGGGTCGCCGAGCATCACGGCATGGCCGGGATCGCGAGCGCCGCGACCTCGGTCGTGCTCGGGCATATCGGGCAGGCGACCTCCACCATCCGCATCGGCGCGGGCGGGATCATGCTGCCGAACCATGCGCCGATGGTGATCGCCGAGCAGTTCGGGACGTTGGAGGCCTTGTTCCCCGGCCGCGTCGATCTCGGCCTTGGTCGTGCGCCCGGCTCGGACGGCGTCGTCGCGCGGGCGCTGCGCCGCAACCTCGCGAGCGACGAGCGGCAGTTTCCGCAGGATGTCGTCGAACTGCAGGCCTTTCTGGCGGGCGACGACCGGCTCGGCATCCGCGCGGTGCCGGGCGAGGGGGCGAAGGTTCCGCTCTGGATCTTGGGATCGAGCCTGTTCGGGGCGCAGCTCGCGGCGATGCTGGGGCTGCCCTACGCTTTCGCTAGCCATTTCGCGCCCGACGCGCTCGACGAGGCGCTCGACATCTATCGCCGCCAGTTCAAGCCGTCGGAGCAGCTTGCCGAGCCTTACGCCGCCGCGGCGTTCAACGTCTTCGCCGCCGATACGCGCGAGGAGGCCGAACTGCTCGCCTCGTCGCAGCAGCAGGCGTTCGTCGCGCTGCGCACCGGCAATCCGGGCAAGATGAAGCCGCCGCTCGCGGGCTACAAAGACAGCCTGCCGCCCAATGCGCGCGCGATCCTCGACCATGTGCTGCAATGCTCGGCGGTCGGCACCGTCGAGGACGTCGCCGCGGGGCTCAAGGCGTTTCAGGCGCGCACCAGCGTCGATGAGGTCATCATCGCCTCATCGATGTACGACCATGATGCGCGCAAACGCTCGGTCGCGCTCGCGATGGAGGCGGCGAGGGCGCTCTGATCAAGATATGCCCCGATTCCCCGAGCGAAGCCGAGGGGCTTTGCCGAGCGAAGTCGAGGCGGCGACGCTGCGGGTTCTCGCTACGCTCGAACGAGCCCCTCGGCTTCGCTCGGGGAATCGGCTTGGGCTAGGTCCGGATCATCGTAGCACCCCCATGTTGACGCGGCTCCGGCCGCGGCAGTATAGGGACGGCCCGAACAAGGGCGGCCCATCCGGGGTCGCCTTTTTCCTTTGTTCCTCACGGAAAGGTGCCTGACATGTCGATCACGCCGCTGATGCCCGTTTACCCCCGGTGCGCCGTGCGTCCGGTGCGAGGCGAAGGGGCCTATCTGATCGGCGAGCGCGGCGAACGCTATCTCGACTTTGCGAGCGGCATCGCGGTCAATCTGCTCGGCCACGGTCACCCGCACCTGACCCAGGCGATCCAGGATCAGGCCGCGACGCTGATCCATGTGTCGAACCTCTACGGCAGCCCGCAGGGTGAGGCGTTCGCGCAGCGGCTCGTCGACAACACCTTCGCTGACACGGTGTTCTTCACCAATTCGGGCGCCGAGGCGGTCGAATGCGCGATCAAGACCGCGCGCGCCTATCATTCGAGCGCGGGCAATGCCCACAAGCATACGCTCATCACCTTCAACAACGCCTTCCACGGCCGCACCCTCGGCACCATCTCGGCGACCAATCAGGAAAAGCTGCGCAAGGGCTTCGATCCGCTGCTCCCCGGCTTCGCCTATGCGCCCTTCGACGATCTCAACGCCGCGCTCGATCTGGTCGACGACAGCACCGCGGGTTTCCTTGTCGAGCCGGTGCAGGGTGAGGGCGGCATCCGCCCCGCGTCGCAGCCCTTCCTTCAGGGCCTGCGCGACATCTGCAACGAGCGCGACCTGATGCTGATCTTCGACGAGGTCCAGTGCGGTGTCGCGCGCACCGGCTCGCTCTATGCCTATGAACAATACGGCCTGGCGCCCGACATTCTTGCCAGCGCGAAGGGCATCGGCGGCGGTTTCCCGATGGGCGCCTGCCTCGCGACCGAAAAGGCGGCGCGCGGCATGACGATCGGCACCCACGGTTCGACCTATGGCGGCAACCCGCTCGCGATGGCGGCGGGGCAGGCGGTGTTTGACGTGATCCTGGAAGACGGCTTTCTCGAGCAGGTCCGGACGACCGGCGAACGGCTGCGCGGCGCGCTCGAACAACTGATCCCGAACCACGACACGCTGTTCGAAAGCGTGCGCGGCATGGGACTGATGCTCGGCGTCAAGATGAAGTCCGACAGCCGCGCCTTCGTTGCGCACCTGCGCGACCATCATGGGCTGCTGACGGTGGCGGCGGGCGACAATGTCATCCGCATCCTGCCGCCGCTCAACATCGAGCAGGGCCATATCGACGAGTGTATCGAGAAATTGTCGGCGGGGGCGGCGAGCTATACGCCGCCGGACGCCTGATGCCCAATTTCCTGAACCTGTCCGACGCGGGCGGGGACGCCGTCGCGGCGATGCTCGCCGATGCGATCGACCGCAAGGCGGCGCGCGCGGGCTGGCCGAAGGCGCGGCCCGACGCCGACAAGCCGCTCGCCGATCATGTGCTGGCGATGGTGTTCGAGAAAAATTCGACGCGCACGCGCTGCTCGTTCGACCTCGCGATCCGTCAATTGGGCGGGGTGCCGATGATCCTCGACGCCGGGACGAGCCAACTCGGCCGCGGCGAGACGATCGCCGACACCGCGCGCGTGCTGTCGCGCTATGCCGACGCGATCATGATCCGCACCGATCATCATGACAAGATCGAGGAACTGGCCGCCCACGCCGACGTTCCGGTGATCAACGGGCTGACCGACCTGTCGCACCCGTGCCAGATCGTCGCTGACCTGCTGACGATCGTCGAGAGCGGCAAGGCGCTGCCGGGGCTGGAGCTTGCATGGCTCGGCGACGGCAACAACGTCCTCGCCTCGCTGATCGAGGCGGCGGGGCTGTTCGGCTTCAATGTTCGCGCCGGGGTGCCGCAGGGTTATGAACCCGACGCGGGTTTCGTCGCGGCGGCGCGGTCGCGCGGTGCGCGCATCGACATCGTCCGCGATGCGCGCGAAGCGGTCGCCGGCGCCGACCTCGTCGTCACCGACACCTGGGTGTCGATGGGGCAGGACCATGCGCACAACAAGCTCGCGGCGATGGCGCCCTATCAGGTCGACGAGCGATTGATGGGCGCGGCGAAAAGCGACGCGCTCTTTCTCCATTGCCTGCCCGCACATCGCGGTGAGGAGGTCGTCGACGCGGTGATCGACGGCCAGCAGTCGCGCGTCTGGGACGAGGCCGAGAACCGCGTTCATGCGCAGAAATCGGTCCTGCTGTGGGCGCTCGGCAGGTTGTGAGCGAGATTTCGGAAACCTGGTTCGACCAGCCTTTGGTCTTCACGATCGCCGATCGCCATGTGCGCGGGCGCCTGATCCGCCTCGGCCCCGTGCTGAACACGGTGATGGCGGCGCACAGCTACCCACCCGTCGCCGAAAAGCTGCTCGCCGAGGCGCTGGTGCTGACCGCGTTGCTCGGCTCGACGCTGAAAGGCGAGGAGAGCCAGCTCACCTTGCAGGCGCAGACCGGCGGCGGGCCCGTCGAACTGCTCGTCTGCGACTACAAGGGCGGCGAACTGCGCGGCTATCTGAAATTCGATGCCGAGCGGCTGGCCGAGGTGGGCACCGATCCCACCCTGTTCGCCTTGTTCGGCGAAGGCTTCCTTGCCATCACCTTCGACCAGGCGGCGAACGCCGAGCGCTATCAGGGCATCGTCCCGCTCGAAGGCGCGTCGATCGGCGACGCCGCCGAACATTATTTCGAACAGTCGGAACAGATCCCCAGCCTGATCAAGCTCGCCGCGCGCCACGATGCGGAGGCGGGGTGCGTCGCGGGCGGCCTGCTGCTCCAGCATCTTCCTGAGGGTGAGGTCGGGCGCGATCGCCTGCACGTCCGCCACGACCATCCCGAGTGGGACCATGCGCGCACGATCGCCGAGACGTTGAAGGGCGAGGAACTGACCGACCCTGCGACCTCGCTCGAGACGCTGGCGTGGCGGCTGTTCCACGAGGACGAAGTGCGCGTCGAGGCCGGCCGCTTCGTCTCGCGCGGCTGCCGGTGCAGCGTCGATTATTTCGCCGGCGTGCTGTCGAAATTTCCCGAAGCCGAGCGCGGCGAAATGGCCGACGCGGCGGGGCTGGTCAATGTCGACTGCGCCTTCTGCTCGCGCATCTTCCCCATCTCGCTCGACGAGATCGCCGCGCATGGTTCGGCGGCTTAGCACCACCATTTGGGTCATCCCGACGGTGAAACGGGGCAAATCAGCGCCAAGCGGTTGAAATCCACCATCTGGCTTGCTACCTCTTGCTTGATGGGGTCGCATTTCCGTCCATGAAGGACGACCAGATGGAAGGAAATATGGCGATCTTTTTCCCGCTTTTCAGAACGTCCGTTGCGGCGCTCGGCCTTGCCGTAGCGACCGCGGTTCCGGCGCAGACGCCGTCGCTCGCAATGCTCGACCGGCTCGAAAAGGGCAGTTGGCAACTCCGCGAGCGCGGCAAGGATGCGGTGTTGCAGACGATGTGCCTCGGCGACGCGCGCCGGATGATCCAGATCGAGCATCCGCGCGCGAACTGCTCGCGCTATATCATCGAGGATACGCCGAATTCGGTGACGGTCCATTACACCTGTCCGGGCGCCGGGCACGGCCGCACGACGATCCGCAGCGAAACGAACCGGCTGGTCCAGATCGACACCCAGGGGATCGCCGAAGGCCGCCCCTTCTCGCAGGCGATCGAGGCGCGGCGCACCGGCGGCTGCTGATCCGCGCCGGTAACGGCCTGTTAACCACGCCCTGCTAAACGGGACAGGCGACGCACCGATGTGTGTCCTTCTCCCTAACGGCTTCATGCCGAACTGGGCCGTGCCGCAACCGCCGCGCGGCCCATTTCTTTGGTGCGCTGCAACACTTGCACCCGCGAAGGCAGGGGCCTATCTGGCGCCGATGCAAAATCTTTCCGGAAAGACGGTGATCGTCCTCCTGTCGGGCGGGCTCGACTCGATGGTCTGCGCGGGGCTGGCGCGCGAAGCCGGGGCGCGGATCGTCGCGCTCACGGTCGACTATAACCAGCGCCACCGCGTCGAGCTCGAATCGGCGGCGCGCATCGCGGCCGAGGTCGGCGCGGCCGAGCATATCGTGCTGCCGCTCGACCTTCGCCGTTTCGGCGGCTCGGCGCTGACCGCCGACATCGACGTGCCCAAGGACGGGGTGGGGGACGAGGTTCCGGTCACTTACGTGCCCGCGCGCAACCTCATCTTCCTGTCGCTGACGCTCGGGCTGGCCGAGGCGCGGCAGGCGCAGGACATCATGATCGGCGTCAACGCGCTCGACTATTCGGGCTATCCCGACTGCCGCCCCGATTTCATCGCGGGCTTCGAGAAACTGGCGGCGCTGGCGACGCGCGACGGCGACAAGGGCGTCGCCTTTCGCATCCAGGCCCCGCTCCAATATATGACCAAGGCCGATATCGCGGCCGAGGCGGCGCGGCTCGGCATGGACGCGGGGATGAGCTGGTCGTGCTACGACCCGACCCCGGACGGCCTGCATTGCGGCGCGTGCGACAGTTGCCGGCTGCGCAGCAAGGGCTTCGCCGAGGCCGGGCTCGCCGACCCGACGCGCTACGCCTGATCCCATGGCCTATGCCGTCAAAGAGATATTCCTGACCCTGCAGGGCGAGGGCGCGCAGGCGGGGCGCCGCGCGGTCTTCTGCCGCTTCGCGGGCTGCAACCTGTGGACCGGGCGCGAGCGGGATCGCGCGAAGGCGGTCTGCAAATTCTGCGATACCGATTTCGTCGGCACCGACGGCACGCTCGGTGCGAAATATGCCGATGCGGCGGCGCTGGCGCGGGTGATCGGCGAAAGCTGGGGCGAAGGGGCGGGCGACCGCTATGTCGTGCTGACCGGCGGCGAGCCGATGCTCCAGGTCGATGCGCCGCTGATCGACGCCTTGCACGCACGGGGTTTCACGATCGCGATCGAAACCAACGGCACCCACGCGGTGCCGCGCACCATCGACTGGATCTGCGTCAGCCCCAAGGCGGGCAGCGAGCTGGTCCAGCGCAGCGGCGACGAACTGAAACTCGTCTGGCCGCAGCCGGGCAGCGACGTCGCGGCGCTCGCGGAGCTCGATTTCGCGCACCGGCTGATTCAGCCGCTCGACGATCCCAACGCGGCGGCCAATGTGCAGGCCTGCATCGATCTGGTGATGGCCGATCCGCGCTGGCGGCTGTCGCTGCAGACGCACAAATCGCTGGGGCTGCGATAGAGAGATTACATCCACCGTCATTGCGAGCGGCGAAGCCGCGCGGCAATCCGGGGCAGGCGTAAACCGCTCTGGATTGCTTCGCTCCGCTCGCAATGACGAGCGGACTCGGGCTATTCGGCCTTCTTCGCCGCGCTGTCGGCGGTCACCGCCTTCTGCGCCAACGGCGCCTCCACGGCATCGGGATTGTCCGATGCGACCTCGTCGCCCTCCGCCGTGTCGGTCGCGGGCTTGGCGCTGTCCTTCTTGGCGCCATCGTCGGGGACGCTGTTGTCGACCGCGGTCCCGTCGCCCGCCGCATTGTCGAGGATGATCATCGAATCGCTGATCGAGCCGGGCTGAACCTCCACCGCATCGAGCTTGGCCGTCGATTTGCCCGATGGTTCGCTGCCGCAGGCCGCGAGCGAAAGCAGGAGGAGCGAGCTGAGGATGATCCGCGTCATGGCGCCGTTCCTAGTCGCTCGCCCGCAGCTTGTCGAGAAAGGCGGGGAAGGCGCCGGCCAGCGCGCGATCGACCTCGGCGAACGACGCCTGCTTCCCCAGCATCGCGAGGCTGGTGACCGGAAACTCGGCGATCCCGCACGGCACGATCCCCGAGAAATGCGTCATGTCGGGATCGACGTTGAGCGAAAAGCCGTGGAGCGTGACCCAGCGCTTCACCCGGACGCCGATCGCGCCGATCTTGGCTTCGCGCCCGTCCGGATCGTCGGTCCAGATGCCGATGCGCCCCTCGGCGCGGCGCGCGGCGACGCCGAGCAGCGCGAGCGCATCGATCACCCAGCCCTCGAGCGCCGAGACATAGGCGCGCACGTCGCGCCCGCGTTTCGCGAGGTCGAGCTGGACATAGCCGACGCGCTGGCCGGGACCATGATAGGTATAGCGCCCGCCGCGCCCGGCATCGAACACCGGAAAGCGCGGGTCGAGCAATTCGGCGGGATCGGCGCTGGTCCCGGCGGTATAGAGCGGCGGGTGCTCGATCAGCCAGACGCGCTCGCGCCCCGTGCCCGCCTGGATCGCCGCCGCGCGCGCCTCCATGTCGGCGAGCGCGGCGGCATAATCGGTCCGGCCGGGTGCGACGGTCCATTCGGGGGTGGAAAGCCGGGTCATTGCGAGGGGTAAGTGCCGCTTCGCGGGCGCAGATGCAAGAGGCTGGACATTGGGGGCGAAGGCCGTCAGTTTCGACCGCAACCGGGAAAAGAAAATGATGGGGTATCAATGACAAAATTCGACATGGGCGCGGCGTGGGACGATGCGACGATGCTGGTTCGCGCGCACTTGCCGCTGACCGGCGTGCTGGCCGGGCTGTTCTTTTTCCTGCCCGGCATGATGATGGCGCTGCTCGGCCCCGTGCCGCTTTCGCCGCCCGGCAATATCACCCCGGAACAGCTCAATGCGATGCTCATCGCGGATTTGAAGCAGCAATTCCCGTGGCTTCTGGCGATCACCATGGCATCGACGCTGGGATCGCTCGCGATTCTGCGGCTGTGGCTTGCCCGGGCGGGCACCAGCGTCGGCGAGGCGCTGCTCTTTACGCTGGCGATGATCCCGACGATGATCGCGATGTTCGTGGTGCAATCGCTGTTGATGGGGATTGCGTTCCTGCTGCTGATCGTGCCGGCGATCTATCTCTTTGGCCGGCTCGCCGCCGCCTATCCCTTGCTGGCGGATCGCAATATCAAGAATCCGTTCGCCGCCCTGATGGGCAGCTGGCAATTGACGAGCGGCAACGGCTGGCGGGTCGCCTTCTTCGTTTTCCTGTTCCTGATCGTCCTGATCGTCATTTCGCTGATCGTTCAGCAGGTGACCGGCATCTTCGGCGTCCGCGGCTCTTTCGGCTATCTGATCGGCAGCGTAATCAATTCGGCCGTGTCCGCGGGCTTCGGCCTGCTCAACACGGCGGTGCTCGCATCGGTCTATCGGCAACTGGCGGCGCGGGGCGCGGGGGATATTTTCCAGTAATCCATCCCATCAGGACGAAATATGTGAAGGACAGTCGGGGTTAACAACAGGGGAAGAGACATGGCCAAAATGAGCATAGGGGCGGCCTTTTCGGAGACGTTCGCCTTTCTGGGCGCCAATTGGGCGCGGATGTTGCTGTATCTGGGCGGGGCGCTGGTGGCGATCGCGTTGCTGGGCTGGCTGCTGCTCGGCAGTACCTTCGCGTCGATGATGGCGTCGCCCAACGATCCCTCCATCGTGCTGGGTATCTTCGGCAAAATCTTCTTCTTTGCGATCATCGCGGGGACGGTGATGTTCGCGGCGAGCCTTCTCATCTGGCGCAGCGGTCTGGTCGGGGGCGATCCGGCCGCGGACATCGGCTGGTCGCTCGGCGCCGGCGCTGCCTATGTCGGGGCGCTGTTCATCCTCTACATCGGGATGGTCATCGCGATGTATATCATTCTCCTGATCGTCGGGCTGTTCGCGGTCGCACTGTTCGGGGTGAGCGGCCTGTCGCCCGAAATCTTCATGAACGGCGGCGTTTCGGGCGGACTGATCGTCTTTGGGATCATCGTCTATATCGCGATCCTCGTCTTTTTCCTGTGGCTGTTCGGGCGGCTGGGGGTCGCGGGACCGTGGATGGCGGCGCACCGCCGGTCGAACCCGTTCGCCGCCTTGGGCGCGTCCTGGAAATTGACCGGCGCGTCGCAGTGGACGATCGTCGGCTTCAACCTGATCATCGCGATCCTGTCGTTCGTTTTCCTGATGGTCGCCAACCTGATCTTCGGCGGTATCGCCGGAGCGGCGGGGGGCATCTTCGGCGCGATGGGAAGCCCCGGCGCGGGCGCGGGCACGATCCTGTTCGCCGTTATTTTCGGCCTGCTGATCTATGTTCCGCTGATCCTGCTGTCGGTCGCGACGCCGGCGGCGATCTATCGCTGCGTCAACACCGACAGCAACGCCGGCGTTTTCGCCTGACCGGAGGCTGATCCGAAATGAGGGCGCTCCGCAGGCGGGGCGCCCTTTTTCGCGTCAGCTCCATTTGGCGAGCGGCGGCAGGCTCATCAGGATCGCGTCGATATTGCCGCCGGTCTTGAGCCCGAACAGCGTTCCGCGATCGTAGACGAGGTTGAATTCGGCATAGCGCCCGCGCCAGACGAGCTGTTCCTCGCGATCGGCGTCGGTGAAGGGCAGGGTCATGCGGCGCCGCACGATCTGCGGGAAGATATCGAGGAAAGCTTCGCCGACGCCTTGGGTGAAGGCGAAATTGCGGTCGAACTCGGCATCGTCGCCGCATTCGAGATGGTCGTAGAAGATGCCGCCGACGCCGCGATGCACGCCGCGATGCGGGATATAGAAATAATCGTCGGCCCATTTGGCGTAGCGTTCGTAGACGTCGGGGCCATAGGGCGCGCAGGCGGCGCGAAAGCGCGCGTGAAAGGCGTCGGTGTCTTCCGCATAGGGAATCGGCGGATTGAGGTCGGCGCCGCCGCCGAACCAGCGCTTCGTCGTCGCGAGGAAGCGCGTGTTCATATGCACCGCGGGCACATGCGGGTTCGCCATATGCGCCACCAGGCTGATTCCGGTCGCGAAAAAACTGGGGTCTTCGCCCGCGCCGTGGATCGACGCCGCGAAATCGGGTGCGAATTCGCCGCCGACGGTCGAGACGTTGACCCCGACCTTTTCGAAGACCTGCCCCGTCATCACCGCGCGCACGCCGCCGCCGCCCGCGCCGGGCGCGATCCCTTCGGCCTCGCGGTCCCATGGGGTATAGGCGAAGCTCGCGTCGCTGCCGGCCTCGCGCTCGATCGCTTCGAACGCGGCGCAGATGCGGTCGCGCAGCGACTCGAACCAGCTTCGCGCCGCCTGTTGCTGGGGATCGAGCGAAATCATGCGGAAAAGCCTTTCGTTTGGCGGAGCGCCTCGGCGAGCGCGATGCCAGCCGCGACCGCGACATTCAAGGAGCGAAAGCCGGGCTGCATCGGAATCGCGACCCGCGCGGCGACGGCCTCGTGGACATGGTGCGGAACGCCGGCGCTCTCTGATCCGAACAGCAGCACATCGCCTTGATCGAAATCAAAGCCGGGCAGCGGAGTCGCGCCCGCAGTCGAAAGCAGGACGAGGCGCTGGCCGCCGATCTGCGCCCATTGGCGGAATGCATCCCAGCCGGGGTGCCGCCGGACATTGGCGCGCACCGCATAATCCATTCCGGCGCGCTTCAGCGCCGCGTCGCCGAAGGGGAAACCGCACGGCTCGATGATATGCGCGGGCGCCCCGAAACAGGCGGCGGTGCGCAGGATCGTGCCGACATTGCCCGCGATATCGGGCTGAAACAGGGCGATTTCCATGCCGTCGCCATAGTCCCGGCGGGCGAAGGAATCGAGAGCTTAGGGTCCGAAGGGCCGATCGATGAGACGAAGGGGAAATTGCCTGTTGGCAAGCCCGGACTGTGCGGCTATCAGGCCCGCAATTCCCGGAGGGGCCGCCGGGCTGCGCCGTTTTGTGCGCGCGCAACGGGGCGGGCCATCCTTCTTCGGGGACTTTGTCAGTTCACCCATGCAAGGGCAGTCGAATGGCCAGTGAAACCGAAACTACCGCCGGCATCGAAGATGGCGTGCGGCGCCGGGACTTCATCAATATCGCGGCGGTCAGTTTCGCCGGTGTCGGTGCGGCGGCGGTGGTGCTTCCCCTGGTCAACCAGATGAATCCTTCCGCCGACGTGCTCGCGCTGTCGTCGACCGAAATCGACATTTCGGCGATCCAGCCGGGGCAGGCGATCAAGACGAGCTGGCGCAAACAGCCGGTGTTCGTCCGCAACCTGACCCCGGTCGAGATCGCGGAAGCGAAGAAGGTTCCCTTGAGCGAACTGCGCGACCCGCAGACGATCGACGAGCGCACCAAGCCCGGCAAGGAAAACTGGCTGATCACGCTGGGCGTCTGCACCCATCTCGGCTGCGTGCCGCTCGGCGCCGCCGAGGGTGAGAATCGCGGCGATTACGGCGGTTATTTCTGCCCGTGCCACGGGTCGCACTACGACACCGCGGCGCGCATCCGTAAGGGCCCGGCACCCAAGAATCTGGCTGTGCCGCCCTATGAATTCAACAGCGACACCGTCGTGACGATCGGCTGAGGAGCGAGATAAGATGAGCTTTCCCTGGGCCAAACCATATGAACCCCAGCATCCGCTGATGAAGTGGATGGACGAGAAGCTGCCGATTCCGCGGCTCGTCTATAATGCCACTGGTCCCGGCTATCCGGTTCCGCGCAACCTCAACTATTTCTGGAACTTCGGCGTCCTCGCGGGTGCCGCGCTGGTCATCCAGATCGTCACCGGCATCGTGCTGGCGATGCATTATGCCGCCAATGCGGGCGTCGCCTTCAACTCGGTCGAGCATATCATGCGCGACGTGAACGCCGGCTGGTTCATCCGCTACGCGCATATGAACGGCGCGAGCATGTTCTTCATCGTCGTCTATCTGCACATCTTCCGCGGCCTCTATTACGGATCGTACAAGGCGCCGCGCGAAATGGTGTGGCTGCTCGGCGTCGTGATCTTCCTCCTGATGATGGCGACCGCCTTCATGGGCTATGTCCTTCCCTGGGGCCAGATGAGCTTCTGGGGCGCGCAGGTGATCACCGGCTTCTTCTCGGCGATTCCGGTCGTCGGCGATCCGATCCGCGTCTGGCTGCTCGGCGGCTTCGCGCCCGACAATGCCGCGCTCAACCGCTTCTTCTCGCTGCACTATCTGCTGCCCTTCGTGATCGCGGGGGTCATCATCCTGCACATCTGGGCGCTGCATATTCCGGGGTCGTCGAACCCGACGGGCATCGAGGTGAAGGACGAACAGGACACCGTCCCGTTCCACCCCTATTACACCGCGAAAGACGGCTTCGGCGTCGGCGTGTTCCTGCTCGTCTTCGTCGCGCTGACCTTCTTCAGCCCGAACCTGCTCGGTCACGCGGATAACTATATCCCCGCGAATCCGCTCTCGACCCCCGCGCATATCGTGCCCGAATGGTATTTCTGGCCCTTCTACGCGATCCTGCGCGCCTTCACCTTCAACTTCCTGTGGATCGACGCGAAGCTGTGGGGCGTCATCGCGATGTTCGCGGCGATCGCGCTGCTGTTCTTCCTGCCGTGGCTCGACAGCTCGCCGGTGAAATCGTCGAACTATCGTCCGCTCAACCGCATCTTCTTCTGGTTGCTCGTCCTCGATGTGTTCGTCCTCGGATGGTGTGGCAAGAGCCCGGCTGAACAACCCTATGTGTTCCTCAGCCAGTTCTGCGCGGCGTATTATTTCGCCCACTTCCTGATCATCCTGCCGATCATTTCGCGGATCGAACGGCCGTTGCCGATGCCGAACTCGATCACCGAAGCGGTCCTCGCAAAGCATGCCGACGACAAGTCGGCGGCCACGGCCTGAGCGCCGGACTTTAATAGGAGCTGATACAGCCATGGTTCGTCCGCTCGGTTTTCTCGTCGGTCTGGGTTTCATTGCAGCCCTGCTGTGCGCGATCTTCACGACACCGCTCACCAATGAACCCAACGCCTCGCACGCGTTCCACAAGGAGCCGAAGCATCTGGCGCTGTCCAGCGACGGCCTGCTCCCGCATTGGGACAAGGCCAAGCTGCAGCGCGGGATGCAGGTGTATAAGGAAGTCTGTTCGGCGTGCCACAGCCTGAACCTCGTCGCCTTCCGCGACATCGCGGATCTCGGCTATAGCGAGGGGCAGATCAAGAGCTTTGCCAAGAGCTATGACACGATCCCGTCGATCAACCCCGACACCGGCGAACCGTCGACGCGCACCGGCCTGCCGTCGGATCATTTCCCGGCGCCCTATGCCAATGAAACCGCGGCGCGCGCGGCGAACAACAATGCGCTGCCGCCCGACCTGTCGCTGATCACCAAGGCGCGCGAAGGCGGCAAGAACTATGTCTATTCGCTGCTGACCGGCTTCCAGAATCCCCCGGCGAACCTGCCGAAGGAACTGCAGCCGCCGACGGGCCTGCACTTCAACCCCTATTTCGCGAACCTCAACCTCGCGATGGCGCCGCCGCTGCACGACGGCCAGGTGACCTTCGCCGACGGTTCGCCGAACGATGTGAAGGCGATGGCCAGCGACGTCGCCGCCTTCCTGGTGTGGACCGCCGAGCCGAAGCTGGTGAAGCGCCATCAGGTGGGCTGGGCAGCCTTCATCTTTCTGCTCATCTTCACCGGCCTGACCTATATGTCGTACCGGAACATCTGGGCCGACAAGAAGCATTGATAAACGAGGGGAGGGCGACTCCACATGGGGTCGTCCTCCCGTCCTCGGCGGGGTCGTCGGTCATGCGGCGTCGATCCGCATCATCCGAGGCTTCCGTAGCCCGGACCTGAAATTTCTCGATATTGCCGGGGCTTGATCGACGACACGGTCGCTTGTTCAATCAGGTCTGCGATCGCTTCGCGGCCCGAAGACAGCCAGACCCGCCGCCTCTAATTCTTTTGGGGCGCTGGGGCCGCTTCCCCGTATTGCCGTCGCCGCTCCTCCTGTTCCTTGATCGACGGAACATGGAGTGCCTTGCGCATCGCATCCGATATCAGGGCGCGATCGTAGGGCTCCTGTGTCGCCGGAGCGCCAGCGGAAATGGTGTATTGCGTGCCTAGAATTTGCGGCTTGCCGATAGCCTGCAAATATCTGTCGAGTGTCGCCGAGGCGATCCAGACGGCATCGGACCTCCCCCTTGCGATGGCGATCGTCGCGAGCAGGTGCGCCATCAGATAATCATTGGCGTCGCTGCCGTGCTGGAAAACGAAGGCGGCGTGATAATAATCGTCGCCGCTTTGCAGCGCGCCCGAATCCAGCAATCGCCTGGCTCTGCCGCGCCGCTCGTCGTCGGCGGGGCCGACGATGGACCAATCGATGTCGGCGCTTTCGCGATCGGCCTGATCGGCATCGAAAATCGCGCTCATTTCCGCGTTGCTCGGACGAACGAAGGTGATGGCATAGCTGCGCCCCGAATCCCATGGCCCCAGCGAAGCCGCATCCGCGCGCGTCCTGATCAGGGGGAAGGGTTCGAAAGGAGCGCCTGCGATCGTCATCTCCATATGATCCGTATCGACCGGGTGCAGGCGCAGAATGTCCGGTGCGGATCCGGGCGTCGGATCATCGAAGACGATTTCGATATCGGCGCCCACCGAGCGAACGCTGCGTGTCTGGCGCCGGATCACCGGGCCGCTGACACGCGAAAAATTCTCACCATCGGTTTGGAAATGCTCGGGTCGCTCCCACGTCGCGGTCGCGCCGTCCGGCGTCTCCCTGATTTCGATGCGGAAGAACGTCTGATCGCCGGCCCTCAAGTCCCAACTCCCGGTTGAGCCGAGCGCCAGCGCCGACACGGCGGTGAGGAGCGAGGACAGCAAGGACGCCATACCACATATTTGCACGGCAGCCGACCGTGGGCAATCAGGTTCGTCCCGTGGGCTTCCAAAGAAAAAGCCCGCGCCGAAGCGCGGGCTATGCTCGCCCCCTTGGCAAGCTCTCGGCGCCTTAGAAGGGCACCCAATTCTGCTTCTTGCGGATCTTCATATAGCCGACATTGATCCCCAGCCGCGCGCCGACGCCGACCCGGATCGGGATCAACACGACATCGCCGCGGCGCAGATAGCTCGCGTTGAAGCCGCCGACGAGATAGGCTGCCCCTTCGCCCGCCGGATAGCGCTTGTAGATATCCTCGGTGTCGAAGAGATTGTAGACGAGGACGAAGGTGCTGCCCGCGTTGGCGCCCGCGTCGAAGCCGATCGACGGGCCGGTCCAGTAAACCGGCCGTTCGCCCTCGATCTTGTGGTGCAGCGTGCCCGAGCCATAGCGGACGCCGATGCCCAGCGCGCCGCCGGCCTCGCGCCCGACGATATAGGCGTTGGGCTCGCCCTGCTTCTTGAGGATGTCCTCGATCAGTCCCGCCAGGCCCTGCGCGCCCTTGCCGAACACGCCCTCGGCGGCGCCGATCAGGTCGTCTTTCTTGTAGGTCGAACCATCGGAAGCGGCCGCCGTCGCGCTATCGGCGGTGGTGGTCGCGACGCCGGTGTCGGGTGTCGTCGAATATTGTTCGTCGCCGGTGGCAAGGTCGCTGTTCAGGGTCGGATCGGCAGGTGCTGGATCGTTCACGGAAGGCGCCGGAGTCACGGGCTGGGGATTGTCGAGATCGGAATCGATCGCGGTGTTGGGGTCGACCGAGGTCATTTGGCCATTCGCCGCGACCGGCGCGAGCATAAGCCCGATCGATGCCAGGGTGGTGGCGGCAAAAGTGGCGAGCGTCTTACGCATATGTCCCCCAAATCGGTCGGCGCCTGATGCGCCGGACGGGTTTACCATGACTCCGACTGTGAATCGCGGGCAATGAACGGGCGATGACTTGAGTCGATTTTGCGTTGGACCGAATCCTTTTTGCCGTGAAGCCGTCAAAATAAGGTCGAAAGGGACCAATGTTAGGCGTTGCGGGGCGCGAAGCGCATGGCTATAGCGACCCGCCTAAGCCAGCCTGCCGTTAGCGCGGCAGACCATGCGGAGACGTGGGTGAGTGGCTGAAACCAACGGTTTGCTAAACCGTCGTACTGGTAAATCCGGTACCGAGGGTTCGAATCCCTCCGTCTCCGCCACCCTTCCCAACACCTTTGCTTTTGAAGTCCGGCCAAAACGGTCATAGGGCTCGCCCATGGCCCGCCACGATCTCCTCTCGCTTCTCGGCATCGATCTGCCGATCGTCCAGGCGCCGATGGCGGGGGTGTCGTCGCCCGACATGGCGGCGGCAGTCAGCGAGGCGGGGGCCTTAGGGTCGATCGGGGTCGGCGCGACCGATGTCGATGGGGCGCGGCGGATGATCGCCCAGGTGCGTGCACGCACGGCGCGGCCGTTTCAGGTTAATCTATTCTGCCACCGGCCCGCGATTGCGGATGCCGATCGGGAACGCCGGTGGATCGAACGCTTCCGCCCGCTGTTCGCCGAGTTCGGTGCCGAACCGCCGGAGGCTCTCGGCGAAATCTATCGCAGCTTTGTCGGCCATGACGCGATGCTGGATATGCTGGTCGCAGAGCGCCCCGCGGTCGTCAGCTTCCATTTCGGCTTGCCCACGGACGAGGCGATCGCGGCGCTGCGTGCCGCCGGGATCGTCCTGCTCGCCACCGCGACCAGCCTCGCCGAGGCGGAGGCCGTGACGGCGGCCGGAATCGACGCCGTCGTCGCGCAGGGATGGGAGGCGGGCGGTCATCGGGGGATGTTCGATCCCGACGCGCGCGACGACCGGCTCGGGACGATGGCGCTCACCCGCCTGCTCGCACGGTCGCTCGGCCGGCCGGTGATCGCGGCGGGCGGGATCATGGACGGCGCGGGCATCGCGGCGGCGCTGGACCTTGGCGCCGCTGCCGCGCAGCTCGGCACGGCTTTCGTCGCCTGTGACGAGAGTTTGGCCGATGCCGCCTACCGCGCCGCGCTGCGCGGCGACGCCGCGCGTCATACCGCGATGGTGCGCGCCGTATCGGGCCGGCCGGCGCGTATCCTGTCCAATCGCTTCGCGGCGCAGGATACCGCGATCGACCCGGCCGAAATCCCCGCCTATCCGATCACTTATGATCTGGGCAAAGCGCTGCACGCCGCCGCCAAGGCGCGGGGCGAGTATGGATTCGGGGCGCAATGGGCGGGGCAGGGCGCGCCGCTGGCGCGCGCGATGCCGGCGGCCGACCTTGTCGCGGCGTTGGCGGCGGAACTGGAAGCGGCGCGGCGTGCGTAGCGATTAGCGCGCGGCATTCGATCGTGCCAGCTCGTCGCGCGCGACTGCCTGCAACGCGGCCGCCTGCGCGTCGGACAGGCCGAGCGCATCGGCGCTCTTTTCGTGTGCGCCAAGGCTGACCGGATCGACGCCGGTGATCGCGCCGAAGGTGACGAGCGCCGACAGATAATAGCCCGCGACGCTCGCATGATAATGGTCGTAGGTCCAAAGGTCGAGCTGGCCATAGGCGATGCCGTCATAGGGATCGGGGTCGGCGACGCCGGTCGTCATCGCCCGGTTCCACGCCTCGCCCACGGGCAAAATGCCCCGGACGGCGGGGTTGGCGGCGCGGGCCTGTTCGGCGGCGGCGCGCAGGTCGTCGGCCATCGCGCTCACCGGCTTGCCGTACCAATGCCCCTTGGGCGTATAGGTCTGGTCGGCGCGCGTCCACGTCGCGGCGAGCCGGATATCGACCGCCGGATTGCGCTTGCGGAATAGCGCGGCCATTCGGCCGACATCGCGGATATAGGCCGCCGGATCGCCGGGCCGGGCGCGGTCGAGAACGCTATATTCCTGGAGGACGACGACGTCCCACGGCTTGTCGAACAGCGCGCGCCGCTCGTCATAATGAAAGCCGAGCGATTTGCCGCCCTGCGTCTCGAGGCTGACGGTGTAATCGAGTCCCATCTGCTCGCAAAAGGCCTTGAACAGCGCCGGAACCCCGCCATAGCCGGCGCCGTTGAGATCGGTGACGGTGCTCGCGTGCCAGTTGCGCGCCGCCGAATGCGCGCCCTGGGTGAAGCTGTTGCCGATGAACAGGATCGTTCGCGGCGCCGCTTTCGGAGCGAGGGAAGCGGAAGCCGCGCCGGCGGCGGTCGGCGCGGGCGCGCTCTCCTTTGCCGCTGCCGCCGGCGCGACGGCGAGCCCGGCGCAGCCGATCAGGAGCCAGATACCGGACCCGTATTTCATCGTCAGAACTCCGTGGTTACCGAGCTGTACCAATAGCGGCCATAGGGGCTGTAGAGCGACCCCAGATAGCCTTCCGACGACAGCGGCGGCTTTTTGTCGGCGATGTTGCGGACGCCGACGCGCCAGCGCATGTCGCCGCCGATCCCGCCCCGGTCGCGGATGCGGACCTGGGCATAGAGGTTCGCGGTGAGCTGCGACTTGACCCGCCACGGATTGCCGTCGGCGTCGACGAAGCCGGTTTCGTCGACCGCGCCGGTATAGCGCGCAAAGGCGCCGAGCTGGAACTGGCCGAGCGACCAGGTCAGCGATGCCGAACCGCGCCATTTCGGGCGGCCGTTCGCCTCGATCAGATCCTCGGTCTCGGGCAGCGGGGTCGCGGCGTTGATGTCGCCCGCCTCGCGCGCGGCGACGAGCATGTCGACCGCATCGCCCGGCGCGCGGGAGAATTTGAGCAGCCGGGTCGCGTTCACGGCCAGGTTGAACTTGCCGATGCTCGTCTTCGGCGACTGCCAATAGAAAGCGAAATCGAGCCCGCGCACCGTCTGCGGCTGAAGGTTGATGAACTGGTCGCGCACCGTCAGGATGCGGCCCACGGGTGCGATGCCGGTTCCCGCAAAGGCTTCGACATCGTCGGCGTTGGCGGCGTCGCGGATGACGTTGGGATTAGACGACCCCTGCAGGCGCAGCAGATAGTCGAGCGCGACGGCGGTATTGTTGCCGAGGATGCCGACGATGCCCTTTTGCCGGATCGACCAATAGTCGACCGTGAAGGTCACCCGGCCGAGATCGGCGGGGAGGAAGGCCGGTTCGAACACCGCGCCGAGATTATAGTTGGTGCTCTTTTCGGGCTTGAGGTCGGGGTTGCCCGACACGCGGCGCGAATAGCCAACATTGTTGCCGCAGGCGGTGAAGCTGTCGATCCGCCCGGCGCGCAGATCGACCTCGCAGCGCAGGAAATCCTGGCTGGTCGCGAGGCGGGCATATTCGACCGCATTGACCTGTTCGAGGTTCGGCGCGCGGAAGCCTTGCGAGAAGGAGCCGCGGAAGCGGAGGCCGTCGACCACGTCCCACGCCGCCGCGATCTTCGGCCGCGCGACGCTGCCGAAGTCGCTGTAATGCTCATAGCGTCCGGCGAGCTGGAGGTCGAAACGCCGCATCAGCGGGATGTTCATATCCTCCGACACCAAAGGCACCGCCAGCTCGGCATAGGCCGCGGCGACGGTGCGCTTGCCATAGGTGTCGGGATTGTCGCTGACCGCGGCGGCGTCGCTGATCGTGATCGCGCCCGACACCATGTCGACGAAGGGATCGGAGCCGTCGACCGCGGCGTCGCGGTCGTCGCGCTGGGTCTCGCGCCGGACTTCGACGCCGAACGCCATGCCGACGTCGCCGCCGGGCAGCTTGAAGAGGTCGGGGCGCGAGGCGCGGAAATCGCCCATCGTCAGCGTCGTCTTCGACCGGCGCTGGAGCTGGAAACCGATCGCGTCGAGCGCGACCTGCGAACTGGGCGTGCAGTCGCCATAGGTGGTCGCCGTCGCGCAGCCGCCGTTGAACGGATTATAGGCGTCGGGCGTCGACAGCGCGAGGCTCTGTTGCAGCGCCGAACTGCGCACCGCGAAGCTGCTGTCGTGCGCGCTCGCCTCCGAATAGGTGAAGGCGCTGTCCCATTTGAAACCCGCGGTCTCGCCCCGGATGCCGAGGAGGGCGCGAAGCTGTTCGCCGGTGACATGCACCGTCTGCGGCCCCGCATCGACATAGCGGTAATTGGTGAGCAGCACCGGCAGGCCCTCGTCGGGGACGTTGGTCAGCCCGGGGATGCGGTTGGGGCTGCCAACCGGCCCGAAGGGATTGTAATAGTTGGTCGCCGGGATCCAGATCTGGTTGAGGTTGATCACTGCCGGCTGGCCCCGCAGCGTGTCCGAATAATAATAGCCGAACTCGCCGAACAAAGTCAGCGTGTCGGTCAGGTCGTAATGCCCGTTGGCGAAGCCGTTGTAGCGCTTGACGCGCGGCATGACGGTGGTGCCGATCGCGGTGTCGTAACGCAGGTTGCGGAACGTATTGTTCGTCGCGAGCGAGGTGTTCACCAGGCAGAGGTCGGGCGAAAGCTGATAGGTGCAGCCGCCGAAGCTCGGCGGGCGGACGGTGAAGGAGCCTGCCGCCGTGGTCATGTTGGTCGAGCCGAGGCGCGGCCGTCCGCCGGCGATCTGAACCTGCAACGCGGGCCACGGACCGCGCGTCGCGCGTCCGTCGGGCGTCGTCGAATCGGCGAAATCGGGATAATCGGCGAACAGCGGACGCAGGTCGGCCGACGCGGTGAAATCCTGATCCTCGGCGCGCAGGGCCGAGCGATCGGTAAATTCGAACGAGACGGTGATGTTACCGCGATCGAAGCTCTTGCCCGCCAGGATATTGCCCTGAAACTCGCGCAGATGGGTGCCCTCGGCGCCGCCATATTGCGCCTGTAGCCTCAGGCCGTCGTAATTGTCCTTGAGCACCGTGTTGACGACGCCCGCGACCGCATCCGAGCCATAAAGCGCCGCGGCGCCGTCGAGCAGCACCTCGAACCGCTGGAGCCCGGTCGTCGGGATCGCGTTGGAGTTATAGCTCAGCACCGGCACGGTGCCCGTGTCCGACAGCCCCTGGCTCGCGGGATGGGTAACGATACGGCGACCGTTGAGCAGCACCAGCGTGTTGCCGACGCCGAGCGAGCGGAGATTGACCGAACCGACGTCGCCGCGCGCCGCATTGCTCGTCTGCGCATTGTTGCCGGGGTTGAAGCTGACGTCGCCCATCTGCGGAATGCTGCGGATCAGTTCGTCGCCGCTGACCACACCGGCGGCGTCGATCCGATCCTGATCAAAGACCACCACCGGCAGCGCTTCGGTGACGCGCGCGCCCTCGATCCGCGAGCCGACGACGACGATGTCGGAGCCGTCGCCGCCCTGGCTCTCGCCATCGGCCGCGTCGTCCTGCGCGGCGGGTGCGTTATCCTGCGCCCGGGCGGGAGTGCAAGCGAACAGGCAGATCGCCGTGCTCGCGAGCAGCAATGCCGATGTCGAACCCCTCATTATCCTTCTCCCTTTGCTTTCAATCCATGTCCTGTTCGACGGGCGGCGCGGCCAGTGGAGACGGTGCGCCGCCGTCCAGCGCCAGTCGCAGCTGATCGCGATCGAGCGCATTGTCCCAGCGGGCGACGACGACCGTCGCGACTGCGTTGCCGATGAAATTGGTGAGGCTGCGGCATTCCGACATGAAGCGGTCGATGCCGAGGATTAGCGCCATGCCTGCGACCGGAACCGACGGCACGATCGACAGCGTCGCAGCGAGCGTGACGAACCCCGCGCCGGTGACGCCCGCGGCCCCCTTCGAGCTGATCATCGCGACGAGCAGCAGCGCGACCTGCTGGCCGAGCGACAGGTCGACGTTACAGGCCTGCGCGATGAACAGCGCGGCGAGCGTCATATAGATGTTGGTGCCGTCGAGGTTGAAGCTGTAGCCCGTCGGCACCACCAGCCCGACGACCGACTTGGCGCAGCCGGCGCGCTCCATCTTCTCCATCAGGCTGGGCAGCGCGCTTTCGGATGAGGAGGTGCCGAGCACGAGTAGCAGCTCGGCGCGCAGATAGCGAATCAGCTTGAAGATCGAAAAGCCCGCGAGCCGCGCCGTAATGCCGAGCACGACGACCACGAAGATCGCCGAGGTGAGGTAGAAGGTCGCGAGCAGCCCGGCGAGGTTCGCGAGCGACCCGACCCCATATTTGCCGATCGTGAACGCCATCGCGCCGAACGCCCCGATCGGCGCGGCGCGCATCAGGATCGCGACGAGCCGGAAGATGACGAGCCCGACGCGTTCGAACAGATCGCGCACCGGCGCGGCGGGCTCGCCAACCATCGACAGCGCAATCCCGAACAGGATCGATACCAGCAGCACCTGGAGCAGCGAATCCCCGGTGAGCGCCGAGACCAAAGTGGTCGGAATCGCCGACATCACGAAATCGACCAGTCCGCTGTGCTTCGCCTTTTCGACATAGCCGGTCACCGCGCCGGTATCGAGCGTCGCCGGGTCGATGTTCATGCCCGCGCCGGGCTGCACCGTGTTGGCGACGATCAGGCCGACGACCAGCGCCAGCGTCGAGAAGAAGAGGAAATAGGCGAAGGCCTTGCCCGCGACGCGGCCGACCGAGCGCAATTCGGTCATCCCCGCGATGCCGGTGACGAGCGTGACGAAGATCACCGGGGCGATGATCATCTTGACGAGCTTGATGAAGCCGTCGCCGAGCGGTCGCAGCGCCTCGCCCGTCGCGGGCCAGAGATGGCCGATGATCACGCCCAGAAGAATGGCGGCGAGCACCTGGACATAGAGGTGGCGGTAGAGCGGCGTCGCTCCCGCCGGCGCCTGTCCGGTCTCGTCGAATATGATGGCTGCCACGTACATCCTCCCGAGCACGGCCTTTCGCCGTTGCTTCCTCAAAATTATGGCCGGCCCCATCGCCGGTCCACGAACTTCGCATTATCCGAAAAATGGCTGAAAATAAGGTCATTGCGGAGGGGGCTGCGATATTTCCCCGCTTTGACTGTGCGATTTTCCGCTTACCATGAGCCAATATGTGCGATAATCCGCACATATGGCGACTCCGGCTCTCCTCGATGATTCGCGCGCGCCGGGCACGGGGCGGCGCCTGATTTGGGCCGCTTTGCTCGCCCTGCTGCTGCTGGCGATGATCGCGGTCGCCGCCTTCGGCTGGGCGGCGGGCCATGCGCGCGTCGCCTCCGACGCCGCCGCCGAGCAGCAGGCACGCAGCGCGTCGCGCCGCCTGGCGGGCGAGCTTCAGAAATTCCGCCTGCTGCCGCTGGTGCTCACCGAATATCCTGATGTCCGCACCGTGCTGGGCAGCGGCGATGCCGCGGCGGCGCGGCGGATGAACGACAAGCTCGAACTGCTCGCCGACCGCACCGACGCCGCGGTCATCTATCTGATCGCGCGCGACGGCCGGACGATCGCCGCGAGCAACTGGCGCCGCCCGCAGAGCTTCGTCGGCCAGAACTACGGCTTTCGTCCCTATTTCCGCGACGCCATGGCCCGGGGCAGCGCCGAATTGTTCGCGCTCGGCACCGTCAGCGGCCGGCCCGGCCTGTTCATCGCGCGCCGCGTCGAGGAGGGCGGCCGGGCGCTCGGCGTGATCGTCGTCAAGGTCGAGTTCGGCGGTCTCGAAGCCGAATGGGCGCGCCAGCCGCTCGCGACCTTCGTCACCGACGATCATGGCGTCGTCATCATCACCAGCCGCCCCGACTGGCGCTTTCGCACCCTCGCGCCCATCGACGAGCGGACGCGCGCGGCGATCCGCGCGGTGCTGCAATTCGGCGATCTGCCGCTTACGCCGCTGCCTCTCGCGAAGGACGGCGCGACCTGGGCGAACGGCGACGCGCGCTATCGCGAAGCGGCGGTTCCGGTGCCGATGGCGGGCGCGCGGCTGCACGCCTTCCAGCCGCTCGCGCCCGCCGAGGCGAGCGCCAACGCGACCGCGCGCACCGCGATCCTGATCGCCTTCATCCTGCTCGCCGCGCTACTGACCTGGGTGTTCCGCGCGCGCGAGAAGCAGCGATTGCAGGTGGAGGCGCGCCACATGCTCGAGATCGAAGTTGCGGCGCGCACCGCCGATCTGGTCGAGGCGAACCGGCGGTTCCGCGCTGCGCGCGAGGAATTGTCGCAGGCGAGCCGCCTCGGCACGATCGGACAGATCACCGCGGGCGTTGCGCACGAGATCAATCAGCCGGTCGCGGCGATCCGCGGTTTCGCCGAAAACGCCGGCACGTTTCTCGACCGCGGCGATCCGGGCAAGGCGCGCGACAATATCGGGACGATCGTTGCGCTGACCGAGCGGATCGCGGCGATCATCGCCGAATTGCGTAGCTTCGCGCGGCGCAGCACGCCCGCGCCCGGCCCAGTCGAGGTCGCGCGGGTGATCGACGGTGCGCTGCTGCTCGTCGGCGATCGTATCCGCGAACATGGCGTCACGGTCGAGCGCGTCGGCGAGGCGCCGGGAATGCGCTGCATCGCCGACCGCGTGCGGCTCGAACAGATTCTCGTCAATCTGCTCCAGAACGCGCTCGATGCACTGACCGGCCGGCCCGATCCGCGCATCCGTATCGAAACGCGAGCGGAGGGCGATATCGCGATCACCGTCGCCGACAACGGGCCGGGGATCGCGTCCGACGTCGCCGACAATCTCTTCACGCCCTTCGTCACCGGAAAGGCCGATGGGCTCGGGCTGGGGCTGGGCATCGCGCGCGATATCGCGCGCGAATTCGGCGGCGCACTCGACAGCATCGCGTCGCCGCTGGGCGGCGCGGCCTTTCGGCTGGAGGTTCGCCGCGCATGAGCGAATTCGTGACTCGCCAGCAGGTCATTTTCGTCGACGACGACGACGCCTTGCGCGCGGCGACGGTGCAGTCGCTCGAACTCGCCGATATCGAGGTCCGGGCCTTCGCCGATGCCGAGACGGCGCTCGCGGCGATCGACGACGCGTTCAGCGGCGCGGTGGTCACCGATATCCGCATGCCGCGCCTCGACGGGCTCGAATTCTTTGCGCGCATCCGGGCGATCGACCCCGAAATCCCCGTCATCCTGATCACCGGGCACGCCGACGTGCCGATGGCGATCGGGGCGCTGAAGGGCGGGGCATTCGACTTCCTCGCCAAGCCCTATGCGACCGATCATCTGATCGCCGCCGTGCGCAAGGCGCTCACCTCCCGGCGTCTGATTCTCGACAACCGGATGCTGCGCGCAGCGGCCGAAACCAGCGTCGACAGCCCGCTGATCGGCGACAGTCCGGTCATGGCGCAGCTTCGCGCGACGATCGTCCAGATCGCGCGCGCCGACATCGACGTGCTCGTCGAGGGCGAGACGGGGACGGGCAAGGAGCTTGCGGCGCTGCTCCTCCACCGCAAGGGGCCACGCTCGGGCCGCCCGTTCGTCGCGGTCGATTGCGGTGCGCTTCCCGAAGGGCTCGCCGAGGTTGAACTGTTCGGCCACGATCGCGGCGCCCCTGGCTATGGCCCGATCGCCCGCGAAGGGTGGATCGAACAGAGCCATCGCGGCACTTTGTTCCTCGACGGCATCGACAATATGCCGCTCGCGATCCAGTCGATGCTGCTGCGCGTCGTCGAGGAGCGCAAGATCCGGCCGATCGGCGCGAGCGAGCCGCGCGGGGTCGACCTGCGCATCATCGCATCGTCGCGTCGCGACCTGCAGCAGGCGGTCCGCGCCGGCGAGTTTCGCGAAGACCTTTTCTATCGCCTCAACGTCGTGCGGCTGCGGATGCCGCCGCTTCGCGAGCGCAGGGCCGACATCCCGCAGCTTTTTGCGTCGTTCGTCGAGGAAGCGACCGGCCGCATGGGCGCGCGGGATTTCACCCTGGGCGATGCCGCGCGCCGGCACCTGATCGAACATGACTGGCCGGGCAATGTCCGCGAGCTTCGCAATTTCGCCTATAGCGAGGTGCTGGGACTGGAGGCGCCGGTCCCGGAAGATGGCGCGATACCGCCGGCGCTGCCCGAGCGAGTGGCGCAGTTCGAGGCGCACGCCATTCGCGACGCGCTGGCGAGTGCGGGCGGCGATATCGCGGCGACGCTGGCGTTCCTGCGCATCCCGCGCAAGACGCTCTACGACAAGATCGCGCGCCACGGCATCGATCCGAAAATCTATCGGAACTGAGGGCGTTTCGGGCTCGGCCGATCCGCCTCGGCGCTTTTCGACGGGCCGCGACTGTGATCGCTTAATGCTGCCACTATGGTGCCGTTAAATTCTGCAAATTGGGGATTTTATTCATAATCGCCCGCCATGGTTGTTCGAGCGAAGGCCAGTTCGTTGAATTTATATTAACTGCGATTTCTAGTGCCATTGAATATTATGCAGAATTTCGCTAATATTCGGCACCGGCATCGAGATGTTTTGAGTATCGTATGACATATTCTCCTTCTTCCGGTGCTGCTTTCAACGAGGATGGCATGAAGAAACCGCTCCTCTCCAACGCAACGCCCGAGCCGCTATCGCCCGGCGAAGTCGATCGCCGCGGCGCCGACCGCTATCGCACCGTGTGGCGCATCGCGAAGGTGACGCGCGATGGCGACGTCGGCCTGTGGCGTGTGCGCAACATGTCCGACAACGGCATGATGCTCGCCGCCGATGTGCCCATCACGGTCGGCGAACGGCTCGAAATCGCGCTTTCGGATGCGGTGACCGTGCGCGGCAAGGTGGTGTGGTCCGAAGGCGGCCGTTGCGGCGTCGCGTTCGACGAGGAGGTCGACGTCGCCGACGTGCTCAAGCAGCTAGCCGCCGAACAGCGCGCGAGCGGCTATCGCCAGCCGCGGCTTCCCGTCCACAGCAGCGCGCAGGTGGTGACCGACGAAGGCACGAGCGAGATCGAACTCGTCGACCTGTCGCAGAGCGGCGCGGGTTTCGTCCACGATGGGCATCTGGAAGTCGGCAAGGAGCTCGACCTCGTGCTCGCGAGCGGAATCCGCCGCAAGGCGATCGTGCGCTGGTCGCGCGGAACGCGCGGCGGTTTGTGGCTGACCCAGCCGCTCGACCGCGCCGACCTCGAAAGCATCCGCCGCTTTCAGAACTGACCGTTCAGGCCGCGCCCTTCACGATCTTGGCCCACGGGTTGAGGTCGGGCTCGGCGATCTTGCTCAGCCGGTTGTGGTCGCGGTGCCGGAACAGCCCCTGATCCTTCACCATCAGCATCGTGTCGGAGACATAGCTCCACGTCCCGTCGTCGTGGAAATCGACGGTCAGTTCATAGCTGTCGGTGCGAAAGGCCTGTTCGAGGAAGGTTGTCGAGCAGATGCCATATTCACTTTGTCCGCGTGTCGCCTTGACGATTAACTGCTTCGCATCGGGCTTGGCATTCCCCGCCGCGATCGCGATCTGGCCGCGCGGGATAGCGAGCGTCTGAATGATCAGGCCCGTCGCCGCTTCATAGAGCCAATAGCCGACCTGGTCGTGGAAGGCGATGTCCTCCTCGGGCGTGTTGATATGGACGTGATAGCGCAGGCCATAAAAGAGCTGCGGCCCGTTCGCCTGCGGGTCGATCGGATGCATCTCGATCCGCTCGTAATATTTGCGCGTCTCGGGACCGTCGGCCTTGGGATTCACGTCGACGCCGCGCGTCCCTTCCCAGACGCCCGCAAGCCGTCGCAGCGGGCCGAGATTGGCGAGCGTATCGGGATCGACGTCCTCGGGCTCGGTGAAGATGTCCTTGGGTATGTCCATGCTGCCCCCTTTTGGGTCTGTCAGATGTCTTCGGCCAACCGTGCATAGAGCTGCGGCCGGCGGTCGCGGAAAAAGCCCATGCCGGCGCGATGCTTCGCCGCGCGATCGAGGTCGATCGTCTGGATAAGAACGCCGGTCTCGCTCGCGCCGAATGATTGCGTCAGGTCGCCCCATTCGTCGGTGATGAAGCTGTGGCCATAGAAGTTCGCCTCGCCCTCGGCGCCGATGCGGTTCGCGGCGATCACCGGCATACAGTTCGATACCGCATGGCCCTGCATCGCGCGGCGCCACATGCGGCTGGTGTCGAGGTCGGCGTCATAGGGTTCCGATCCGATCGCGGTCGGATAGAAAAGCAGTTCGGCCCCCATCAGCGCCATCGCGCGCGCGCATTCGGGATACCATTGGTCCCAGCACACGCCGACACCGACCCGCGTCCCGAACACGTCCCAGACCTTGAATCCCGTATTGCCGGGGCGGAAATAATATTTTTCCTCATAGCCGGGACCATCGGGAATGTGGCTCTTGCGATAGGTGCCCATGATCGCGCCGTCGGGTCCGATCATCGCGAGCGTATTGTAATAATGCGGGCCGTCCTTTTCGAAAAAGCTCGTCGGGATCGCGACCTTCAGCTTTTCCGCCAGCGCCCGCATCGCGATGACGCTCGGATGCTCGGCGGTCGGCCGCGCATTGGCGAAGAGCTCTTCCTCCTCGACCTGGCAGAAATAGGGGCCTTCGAAGAGTTCGGGCGGCAGAACGATCTGCGCGCCCTTCGCGGCCGCCTCCTCGACGAGCGCGGCGACCGCGTCGATATTCGGCTGGACGGGGCCGGGCAGGGCAAGCTGCAGCGCGGCGACGGAGATGGTGCGGGTCATGGAGCGGATATAGGGGAGGCGGCGCATCTTGCCAGCGCGAATCTGCCTTGAATCTACCGGGGAAGCTGCTGGCTCGAACAGTGGAAGCTGCCGCCGCCGACGAGGATACCGCGTGCGGGAACGCCCACGGTGCGGCGGTCGGGGAAGAGCGCGGCAAGTGCATCGACCGCCGCTTGATCGTTCGGCACGCCATAGGTCGGCGCGACTACGGTGCTGTTGCCGATGTAGAAGTTCATATAACTCGCTGCCGCGAGATCGCCATCGATCTCGACACGGCCGGGTGAGGGGAGGTCGACGATTTCGATATCCCCGAACGCCGCCGCGCGGGCGCGCGCATCGGCGTAGATTTCGGCATTGGGGTCGTCACCGCCCGCCGCGACGGGGGTCGCGAGCCGGCCTTCGCCGACGAAGCGCGCCAGATTGTCGACATGGCCGTCGGTATGATCGCCGATCAGCCCCTTGCCGAGCCACAGCAGCCGCTCGATGCCGAGCGACTGGTGCAGCCTGACCGCGATGTCCTCGCGCGTCAGCGTCGGATTGCGGTTCGAGTTGAGCAGGCATTCCTCGGTGGTGACGCAGAGCCCGGTGCCGTCGACGTCGATCGCGCCGCCTTCGAGCACCCAGTCCTGGTCGTCGACCGGCAGCCCGCCAGCTTGCGCGAGCGCGGCGCCGACTTCCCGGTCACCGGGCATGACGAATTTCTCGCCCCACCAGTTGAATTCGAAATTGCGCGCGCGCCGCGTCGCGCCGGTGCCCGCGACGATCGGCCCGGTATCGCGCAGCCAGATGTCGCCGAGCGGCTGGACGAGAATGCGCACGCCCGCCTCGACGAGCCCGGCGGCGATGTCCGCCTGGCGCGCATCGTTGACGACCAGCCGCACCTCCTCGCCGCGGCCGCCGTCATGGACGGCGTTCGCGAAAGCGGCGACATCGGCACGTGCCGCGTCGATCCGGCCCGCCCACTCCTCGTCGAGGTGGGGAAAGCCGATCCATACCGCTTCGTGCGGCGCCCATTCGGCAACCATGCGCAGCGTCATGGGCGCCGTCCGATTATTTCGCGGGGCGCGACTTGTCGCGCGCGGCGCGGAACTCGTCGCCCTTCACCCAGTTCGGCCAGGCGTCGGTCGAGGCGAGCATCCGCCCGGCGGCATAGAAGAGCTTGAGATCGGCGATCATGCCGTCCCAATTCTTGATCGCCGCATATTCGTCGCCGGGGGCGTGATAGCGATTCTTCTCATAATCCTCGGCCGCCTTCTTGCCGGCTTCCTTGCCGCCATCGACCAGGTCTTCGCCGGCGCCGAAGTTGAAGAAGGGCACGCCGCGCTTCGCAAAGCTGAAATGGTCGGAGCGGTAATAGAAGCCCTTTTCGGGGGTCGGCTCATCGACGATCGTGACCTTTGCCGCCTGGGCGATCTTTTCCAGATAGGTGTCGAGATCGGACTTGCCGCGGCCGACGACGACGATGTCCTTCGCCGGACCGTTCGGGTTGAGCGCGTCCATATTGACCCCGCCGACCGTCTGCGCGAGCGGGAAGATCGGATTGGCGGCATAATATTCGGAGCCGAGCAGGCCGGATTCCTCGGCCGTCACGGCCAGGAAGACGACGCTGCGATCGGGCGCACCGGCCTTTTGATAGGCCTGCGCCAGCGTCACGAGCGCGGCGGTTCCGGTCGCATTGTCGACCGCGCCGTTGCAGATATCGTCGCCGTTCACCGGCGTGCAGCGGCCAAGATGGTCCCAGTGCGCGGTATAGAGCACATATTCGTCGGGGCGCTTCGTCCCCGGCAGCACGCCGACGACGTTATGCGACATCTTCTTCGCGATCTGGTTGTCGAAGCCGAACGAAGCTTTCACCCCGGTCAGCGGGACGGCCTTGAAGCCCTTCTTGCCCGCCGCGGCGCGCAGCTTGTCGAAATCCTGTCCGGCGCTCGCGAGCAGTTCCTTCGCCTTCGCAAGCTGGATCCAGCCGTTTGCCACGGTCTGGTCGGCGCCGCCGTTCTTGGTCTCGGCGAGATATTGGGTGCCGGTGTTGCTCGATTCCACGACGTTCCAGCCATAGGCGGCGGGTTCGGTGTCGTGGACGATCAGCGCCGCGGCGGCGCCCTGGCGCGCCGCTTCCTCATATTTATAGGTCCAGCGGCCATAATAGGTCATCGCGCGGCCGCCGAACTCGCCCTTGGCTTCGGGCGTCTGCCAGTCGGGGTCGTTGACGAGAATGATGACGGTCTTGCCCTTGACGTCGAGCCCGGCATAATCGTTCCAGCCCTTTTCGGGGGCGTTGATGCCGTAACCGACGAAGACGACGTCGCTGTCCTTGACCTCGGTCTTCGGCTGGACGCGATAGCTGAAGGCGACATAGTCGTTGCCATAGTTCAGCGTGACCGGCGCCTTGCCGCCGGTGAAGCTGAGCGGCGTCGCATTCTGCGCGGTGATCTCGACCAGCGGCACGTCCTGCGTCCACTTGCCGTTGTTGCCGGGCTTGAGCCCCGCTTCCTCGAACTGCTTGATCAGATAGGCGAGGGTCTTTTCCTCGCCCGCGGTGCCCGGCGCGCGGCCCTCATAGGCGTCCGACGACAATTCCTTGGTCACGTCCTGCAGCGTCTGCAGCGACAGCTCGGGAAACTGGACGTCGGGAAGCGAGGCCGCATCGGGGCCGGCCGCCTTGTCGGAGCCGCTGCACGCAGCAACGGACAAAAGAACCGCGAAAGCCGCGGCGGTACGGGGGAAGCGAAGCATGGAAATTCCTCAGGCTTTTGTATTCGATCGCGGACTTGTGCCAGCCCGGCGTTGAAGGCGCAAGCGCCGCTTGCGCCCTTCCCGGCGCTTGGAAAAGCGGACGCCGGGCTTTAGGGAAGAGAAAGGGAATTGAATAACAGGGGGATAGAGATGCGGGGGCACCGGCTATATTTGCTGGGTTTGGGGATCGTGGCGGGGACTGCGCAGGCGCAGGAAGGCGACATCGCGCGCCGCTTCGGCACGCTCGACGGCGTCACGCAGGTTAGCCTGTCCCCCGACGGGCAGAGTCTGGCCTTTCTCGCGCCGAACAAGGGGCAGGCAAATGACCTGTTCGTGGTCGATATTGCCGATGGCGCCTCTCCCCGCCGCATCCTGCGCGCCAGCGGCGATCCCGAAATCCTGCGATGGTGCAGATGGGCGACCGACGCACGGCTGATCTGTCAGATCGGCGGCCGGCAAAAGGTAGGCGAGTTCATCTATGGCTTTTCTTCCCTGCTCGCCGTCGATGCGGCGGGCGGCAACGTCAAGACGCTGAGTACGCGGCGGGGCGACAATGCGCTGGGCTTCGATTTTCGTGGTGGCAGTATCATCGACTGGCAGCCGGGACCGCCCGCCAGCGTGTTGATGATGCGCAGCCACGTTCCCGAAGCGAACCGCCATACCGCCTCGCTGATCACCAAGGACGAGGAGGGAATGGGCGTCGATCTCGTGAATGTGGTCGAAGGGTCGGTGAAGGTCGTCGAGAAACCCAGACGCGACACCATCGAATATATCACCGACGGCAAGGGCAAGGTGCGTATCATGGGCACCCAGCCGATGACAGGACGGACGGACAATCTCAGTCCCGTCGTGCGTTACTTCTATAAGTCCGCGGATGGCGGCGACTGGCAACCATTGTCATCGCTCGATACGCTGTCGCGTGAAGGATTCGAGCCCTGGGTGGTCGATGCCGCAACCAACCGTGCGATCGGTTTCGGCAAGATCGACGGGCGTCTCGCCGTCATGGCGGTCAAGCTCGACGGAACGGGGAGGGGCGAAACACTCTATCGCCATCCCGAGGTCGATGTCGACGGACTGGTTCGCGTCGGCCGCGATCAGCGCGTCGTGGGCGCGACCTATGCCACCGACCGCCGCCAGATGGTGACGACCGACACGCATGTCGCGGCAATGGCCAGTTCGCTGTCGCAGGCGCTCGGCGGCCGGCAAGTCTATTTTATCGATGCGTCGGCCGACGAGTCTCAGTGGCTGTTATGGGCCGGATCGGATGTCGATCCGGGGCGCTATTATCGCTATACGCCTGCGGCGAAGCAACTCCGGCCGTTGCTCGAGGACCGGCCTTTGCTGTCGGAACTGACGCTCTCGCCAGTCAAGGCAATACGCTATCCCGCGTCCGACGGCACGATGATCCCCGGTTATCTGACCCTTCCGCCGGGGCGCAGCGATGCCAAGGGGGTGCCGGCGATCGTGATGCCGCATGGTGGCCCCTCTTCGCGCGACGAATGGGGGTTCGACTGGCTCGCGCAATATTTCGCCCAGGCGGGTTTTGCGGTCGTCCAGCCCAATTACCGCGGTTCGTCGGGCTATGGCGATCAATGGTATCAGAACAATGGTTTCCAGTCGTGGAAGGTCGCGATCGGAGACGTGAACGACGCCGGCCGCTGGATATTGGCGCAGGGGGCCGACCCCGCCAAATTGTCGATCGTGGGCTGGTCCTATGGCGGCTATGCCGCGTTGCAGTCGGGCGTCGTCGCGCCCGACCTGTTTCGCGCCATCGTTGCGATCGCGCCGGTGACCGATCTCGGCAAGCTGAAGACCGAAAGTGCGCGCTATACCAGCGGCGCGATCATTCGCGATTTCATCGGTTCGGGTCCGCATATCATCGAGGGATCGCCGGCGCGCAATGCCGGCCGGATCGCGGCACCTGTGCTGATGTTCCACGGCACGCTGGACCAGAATGTCGATATCGACCAGGCGCGGATCATGCGCGGGGCGCTGCTCTCGGCAGGAAAGAAGGTCGAACTGATCGAATATCCAGGGCTGGCGCATAACCTGGGCGACAGCGACACGCGGACTGCGATGCTTGCGCGGATCACCGGATTCCTGCCGCACTGAACGAAAAAGGGGCGGCCCGTTTCCGGGCCGCCCCTCGTAATTTCGCAATCGAGCCGATCAGCGCGAATAGAATTCGACGACCAGATTCGGTTCCATCTTCACCGGATAGGGCACTTCGTCGAGGGTCGGAACGCGGACGTAGGTCGTCTTGGTGCCGTCGACCGACAGATATTCGGGCAGGTCGCGCTCGGGCAGGCTCTGCGCTTCGGCGACCAGCGCCATTTCCTGCGCCTTCTTGCCGAGGGTGATTTCGTCGCCCGGCTTCACGAGACGGCTGGCGACGTTGCACTTCACGCCGTTCACATAGACGTGACCATGGCTGACGAGCTGGCGCGCCGAGAAGATGGTCGGCGTGAACTTCGAGCGATAGACGACCGCATCGAGGCGGCGTTCGAGCAGGCCGATCAGGTTCTGGCCGGTGTCGCCCTTCATGCGCGACGCCTCGAAATAGTTCTTCTTGAACTGCTTTTCGGTGATGTCGCCGTAATAGCCCTTCAGCTTCTGCTTCGCGCGGAGCTGGATGCCGAAGTCCGACATCTTGCCCTTGCGGCGCTGACCGTGCTGGCCGGGGCCATATTCGCGGCGGTTGACCGGGCTCTTCGGGCGGCCCCAGATATTCTCGCCCATGCGGCGGTCGAGTTTATACTTGGCGCTCTGGCGCTTCGACATTGTCGTCTCCAATATGCTGTGTGCCGAAGGATTTCGGCGGTTCCCGGGTCGCACCATAGGGCATATGTCCTATGCGACCGCCGCTTCACCGGGGTGCGGGGTCCATTGCGAAGGCGCGCGGTTAGACGGGGAAGCGCGGAAAGTCAAGCGCGGCGCGCGCATCGGCGCGATGCCTCGACAGCGCGGAAAAAGCCGCTAAAGGCAGCGCCTATGACCTCCGCCAAACTTCCCGAGCAGTGCGAAACGATGACCGAAGTCCGGATCGGAGTCGACGAGGTCGATCGCGCGCTGGTCGCGCTGCTCGTCCGCCGTTTCGGGTACATGGATGCCGCCGCGCGCATCAAGAACGACCGCGGCACCGTTCGCGACGAAGCGCGCAAGGCTGAGGTGCTCGACAATGTCGCGCGCGCCGCCGCCGCCGCCGGTCTCGAGCCCGAGCGGCTTCGCGCGGTGTGGAACGAACTGGTCGAACAGTCGATCGCTTATGAAGCGGTCAAGTGGGATCGGCTGCGCGCCTGATCGCCGGTTCGCGCCAGAATCCTAATTGGTTTCGGCGGCCGCCGTCTTTTCGGTGCTGGTCTGCACCGCTTCATCCTTCGGCTTCGGGGCTTCGACCGTCCGGCATATGCGTTTCGACACCCGGCTGCCGGTAATCTCTACCTTCTCGCAAATCTTCCTGGGTTTGGCGGGTTTCACAGGAACGTCTCCGGCCGCGTTGGCGGAGGTCGCGGCCAGGGCCAGGGACAATATCGTGGAGATCATATATTACTCGCTTTTGAAAGAATGCGCGTCCCTAGGACGGTTTTTTCGTCCGGCCAAGCGCCGTTATGATGCCGTGCATCATCCTGATGTCGTTATGGGACCATCCGGTCTTGGTGAGCGCGGTGCGCAAGGTGCGCAGCGTCGCGTCGGTTCGCTCGGGCGGGAAGAAATAGCCGGCGGCGTCGAGGTCGCGGCTCAGATGCTCGACCAATTGTTCGAGTTCGCCCTGCGGTGCGGGCGGATCGAGCGGAACATCGGGCGGACTCGCCAGCGCGACGCCCTTCGACCATTCATAGGCGAGCAGAATTACCGCCTGCGCAAGGTTGAGCGAGCCGAACTCCGGATTGATCGGCACGGTGACGATGCTGTGCGCCAAGGCGACGTCGTCGGTTTCGAGTCCCGATCGTTCGGGCCCGAAAACATAGGCCGAGCGGCCCGCGCTCGCATGGACCTGCTTCGCGGCGGCTTCGGGCGTCAGCACCGGCTTGGTCACGCCGCGCTTGCGCACGGTGGTGGCATAGACGGTGGTGCAGTCGGCGACCGCCGCGGCGAGACTGTCGTAAACTGTGGCCTCGGCCAGCACGACATCGGCGCCCGATGCCGCCGGGCCCGCATCGGGGTTCGGCCAGCCGTCGCGCGGGGCGACGAGGCGGAGTTCGGTGAGCCCGAAATTGAGCATCGCCCGCGCCGCCTTGCCGATATTTTCGCCGAGCTGGGGGTGGACGAGAACGATGACGGGAGGGGGAGCCGAAACGGAGCCATCCTCTCCCCGATTCCCCGAGCGAAGCCGAGGGGTTCGTTCGAGCGAAGCGAGAACCCGCACCGTCGCAGCCTCGACTTCGCTCGGCATGGCCCCTCGGCTTTGCTCGGGGACACCGATTAGGCGGGCGCGGCGTTCGGCCGGTGGAATCGACGCGCGCTGCAGGCGATCCCAATCCCGCGCAATCAATGCTTCCTTCTTCGCACGCGACCAGTTCTTGATCTTGAGCTCCGCCGCCTTGGCTTCCTCGCGGGTTGCGAAGGCTTCCGCCCAGACCAATTCGACGGGTCGACGGGTCGAGGTGTATCCGCCGAGAATGCCCTCCTGATGCTGATAGAGACGCCTGTCGAGGTCATCGGTGTGGCCGGTATAATAGGTGCGGTCGGCGCAATGGAGGAGGTATGTCCAGAAGCTCATATATTGTCCGTTGCCGCGTTCTCGCTTCGCTCGAAAATGCCCCTCGGCTTCGCTCGGGGAATCGGGGTGGGGCGGGATTTAGCTCTTATGCGCCGCCTCGGTGATCGACGAGGCGAATTCCTCGAAATCCCTGGCTTCGGTGAAATCGCGATAGACGCTGGCGAAGCGGATATAGGCGACATTGTCGAAGCCCTTCAGCGCTTCCATCACCATTGCGCCGATCTGCGACGCCTGCACCTCGTTGTCGCCCGAGGTTTCGAGCTGGCGCTGGATGCCCGAGACGAGCCGCTCGATCCGCGCGCCGTCGATCGGGCGCTTGCGGCAGGCGATCTGGACGCTGCGCATCAGTTTCTCGCGGTCGAAGGGCTCGCGGGTGCCGCCCGCCTTGAGCACCGCGACCTCACGAAGCTGGATGCGTTCGAAGGTCGTGAAGCGCGCGCCGCAATCCTCGCACTGGCGGCGGCGGCGGATCGCGGCGCCGTCCTCGGTCGGACGGCTGTCCTTCACCTGACTGTCTTCATGTCCACAATAGGGGCAGCGCATCGGTCAGCGTTTCACCCGCGAATAGAGCACGATGGCGGCGCCCGCGAACAGGCCCACCGGCCAGGTGACGACCGGCAGCACCGCGCCCGCGATCGCGCCGACGACTCCGCCGGTCAGGACGGGGCGCGTCGAGGGATGGTCGATCCCCTGCCTGCCCATCGCCTTGACCTCTTCGATCGTCCGCTCGGCCAGCGTCGGCTCCTCGGGGTGCTGCCGCGCCATCGCGCTTAGCCCTGATAGATGGGGAAGCGCTCGCAGAGCGCGCGGACGCGGCTGCGGACGTCGGCTTCGACATCGGCGTCGCCATGCTCGCCCTTGTCGCGCAGCGCTTCGAGCACGTCCGCGACCATGTCGCCGATCTCCTCGAATTCCGCGATGCCGAAGCCGCGCGTCGTGCCCGCCGGCGAGCCGACGCGGATGCCGCTGGTCTTGACCGGCGGCAGCGGATCGAAGGGAACGCCGTTCTTGTTGCAGGTGATCGCGCTGCGTTCGAGCGCTTCGTCGGCGTCGCGGCCGGTGATGCCGAGCGGGCGGAGATCGATCAGCGCGAGGTGGGTGTCGGTGCCGCCTGCGACGACGTCGGCGCCGCGCGCCTTCAGCCGGTTCGCGAGCGCCTGCGCATTGGCGATCGTCGCTTTGGCATAGGCCTTGAACTCGGGGCGCAGCGCTTCGCCGAAGGCAACCGCCTTCGCGGCGATGACGTGGACCAGCGGGCCGCCCTGGAGGCCGGGGAATACCGCCGAGTTGATGCGCTTCGCGATCGCCTCATCATTGGTCAGAATCATGCCGCCGCGCGGGCCGCGCAGCGTCTTGTGCGTCGTCGTGGTGACGACATGCGCATGCTCCATCGGCGAGGGATGCACGCCGCCGGCGACGAGCCCCGCGAAATGCGCCATGTCGACCATCAGCAGCGCGCCGACATCGTCGGCGATGGCGCGGAATCGCGCGAAGTCGAGGGTGCGCGGATAGGCCGAGCCGCCCGCGATGATCAGCGAGGGGCGATGTTCCTTCGCAAGGCGCTCGACCTGATCGAAGTCGACGAGATGGTCGTCGGCGCGCACGCCGTACTGAACGGCATCATACCATTTTCCCGACATCGCGGGCGCCGCGCCGTGGGTCAGGTGGCCGCCTGCGTCGAGGCTCATGCCCATGATCGTCGCGCCGGGCTTGGTCAGCGCGAGCATGACTGCGCCGTTCGCTTGCGCGCCCGAGTGCGGCTGGACGTTGGCGAAATTGCAGTCGAAAAGCTGTTTCGCGCGATCGATCGCCAGCGTCTCGACCTCGTCGGACGGGCCGCAGCCCTGATAATAGCGCTTGCCCGGATAGCCTTCGGCATATTTGTTGGTGAAGACGCTGCCCTGCGCCTCGAGAACCGCCTTGGAGACGATATTTTCCGACGCGATCAGTTCGATCTGATGCTGTTCGCGGTCGAGTTCATGCTTCATCGCCGCCGCGACCGCAGGGTCGGTCGCGGCGACACCGTCGGTGAAATAGCCGGCCGATTTGATGGGCTTGTCGAGCGTTTCGGTGGTCATCGGCTGGTCTCCAGTTGGGGCGGGTGGGAAAGCTTGTCGACGCGCGGGCCATGGCGGCCGCCGGCAAAATCACCGACGAGAAAGGATGCGACGCAGGCCTTTGCCATATCCTCGCCGATCAGCCGCGCGCCCATTGCGAGCACATTGGCGTCATTATGCTCCCGGGAGAGCGCCGCCGAATAGGGGTCACTCACCAACGCGCAGCGGGCGGCGGGATGGCGGTTGACCGCGATCGAAATGCCGATCCCCGAACCGCAGAGCGCGATACCGCGTTCGGCGCGGCCATCGGCGATGGCCTCGGCGAGCTTGTAGCCGAAGTCGGGATAATCCACCCGGTCCGCCGTCGCTGGACCGAGGTCCAGCACCTCGTGATCGAGGTCTCGCAGCCAAGCCGCGAGCACGGCTTTCAGCTCGTAGGCGGCGTGGTCAGAGGCTATCGCGATGCGCATCGGGGCGGCTCCCGCAGGGGTGACAGGGAATCGATGAGCGCGCTTTAGGCGAAGCCGCCCGGATTGACCATAAGCCAGGTGGCAAATTTGTGACGCGGGCGATAAAGCCGCCCCATGTCCGACACCATCATGTCCCTGCTGATGCTCGCCGGGGTCGCGCTGACCGGCGGCGCCGTCTATATTTTCCGCACCGGCGACCGCAAGCGCGCGCTGCTGATGTTCGTCGCGGCGCTGGTGATGTTCGCGAATATCGCGATCTGGCTGGTGCCGGCGAAATAGATCCGACAAAAACCTTCGTCATTGCGAGCGGAGCGAAGCAATCCAGGGCGGTTTACGCAGGCTCTAGATTGCCGCGCGGCTTCGCCGCTCGCAATGACTAGGTTTGATTCGTCACCGAATCGGCGAATCGGGCGCGAGGCGCATATCCAGATAATTATCGAGCGACTTCATGAGCTGGTCGAGCTCGTGCTCGAAGAAATGGTTCGCGCGCGGGATTTCGTCGTGGTGGATGGTGATCCCCTTCTGCGTGCGCAGCTTGTCGACCAGCTTCTGGATCGCGGGCGGCGGCACGATCTCGTCCTGCCCGCCCGCGACGATGATCCCCGACGAGGGGCAGGGGGCGAGGAAGCTGAAGTCATACATATTGGCGGGCGGCGCGACCGACAGGAAGCCGCGGATCTCGGGGCGGCGCATCAGAAGCTGCATGCCGATCCAGGCGCCGAAGCTGAAGCCCGCGACCCAGGTCGTCTGCGCCTCGGGATGGATCGACTGCACCCAGTCGAGCGCCGAGGCGGCGTCGCTGAGCTCGCCGATGCCGTTGTCGAACGTCCCCTGGCTGCGGCCGACGCCGCGAAAATTGAAGCGCAGCACCGCGAAGCCGCGCGCGACGAAGCTCTTGTACATCGCCTGGGTGATGCGGTCGTTCATCGTGCCGCCGCCCTGCGGGTGCGGGTGCAGGATCAGCGCGACCGGCGCGCGCGGGCGTGGCGGAGGCGAGAAGCGGCCTTCGATGCGGCCCTCGGGGCCGGGAAAAATAACGTCGGGCATGGGCGCACCTTCTATGGTTCTTGGGCTTGCCAGTGATTCGCCGGGAGACGGGGTGGCGGAGCGAAAGCGGCGCCTATATAGAAAATAGGTGGCAAGTTGCAACTTTTGCGAATCGTTCGCAATAAGAGGCCTTGCCATCCTTCGTTTCGTCACCCCGGACTTGATCCGGGGTCCCGCTCAGCGGCGGTGATAAGCGGGACCCCGGATCAAGTCCGGGGTGACGAGGATTTCATGCGTTACTCGACACGAACGGGATTAGGGGGCAGAGGCTCGCAAGATGATCTACCTCGATTACCAGGCCACGACGCCGCTCGCACCCGAGGCGCGGGAGGCGATGCTGCGCTGGCTGGGCGACGAAGGCGACACCTTTGCGAATCCCTCCAGCACGCACAAGGCGGGCCGCGCCGCGGCGGCGGCGGTCGAGGTCGCGCGCGATCAGGTCGCGGCGCTGCTGCCGCGGGGCGGACGCGTCTTCTTCACTTCGGGCGCGACCGAGGCGCTCAACTGGGCCCTGTTTCGCGGCGCGGAGGCGAAACCCGGCGGCGTTGCGGGGCTGAGCATCGAACATGCCGCGTCGTTGCAATGTCTCGAACGGCTGAATGCGAACATTCTGCCGGTCGATGGTGCGGGGCTGGCGCTGCCGCCCGATGACGCGCTGATCCCCGAAAACGGCCTCGTCGCGGCGATGCTGGTGAACAATGAGGTCGGAACGATCCAGCCGGTCGCCGATTTCGCCGCCGCCGCGCACGCGAAGAACAGCTTGCTGCTCTGCGACGCGGTGCAGGGTTACGGCCGGGTCGCGATTCCCGATGGCGCGGACCTGATCGCGCTTTCGGCGCACAAGATTCATGGGCCGAAGGGGATCGGCGCGCTGTGGGTGCGCGACGGCGTCGACCTCGAACCGCTGATGCTCGGCGGCGCGCAGGAGCAGGGGATGCGCTCGGGCACCGTCTCCCCGGCTCTGTGCGCCGGATTCGGCGCGGCGGCGGCGCTCGCGGCCGAGCGCTTCGATGCGGACGCCGCGCATGTCGAGCGGCTCTGGTCGCTGGCGATGGACATGCTGCCCGAATGGACGCTGGGCGGCGCCGCGGCCCCGCGCTATCACGGCAATCTCAATGTCCGGCGCGATGGGGTGAACGGGCTGCGGCTGATGTCCGACGCCCGGAACGTCGCTTTCTCGCTCGGCAGCGCGTGCGGCAGCGGATCGGGCAAGGTCAGCCATGTGCTGCGCGCGATGGGGGTGAGTGAAGCCGACGCCCGCGCCTCGATCCGGCTCGGCTGGGGACGCTATACCAGCGAAGCGGAATTGCGCGCCGGGCTGACCGCGATCAAGGATGCGGCGCGGCTTCAGGGAGTGAATTGAGTGCGCGTGACCTTCATCCACGCCGACGGCAAGGGGCGCACCGAGACCGAAGCAAATGCGGGCGACGTCCTGCTCGACGTCGCGCAGGCGCATCTGATGCCGCTCGAAGGGACGTGCGAGGGGCAGATGGCCTGCTCGACCTGCCACGTCATCGTCGCGAAAGCGGATTTCGACCGCCTGCCGCCCGCGAGCGAGGAGGAGGAAGATATGCTCGACCTGGCCGCCGGGGCCCGGCGCACCAGCCGGCTTGCCTGCCAGATCGTCCTGACCGGCGATCTCGATGGGCTGACGGTGCATATCCCGGCGGAGAGCCGCAATATGCAGGGGCCGCGCTGATCGGGTCGGCGGGGATCGTTTTCGATCGGAAGCTGACCTATCCTCCATCGTCATCCCGGATCAAGTCCGGGATGACGAGAGCTCATAGGCGGCAGGTAAGTGACAGTTTTCATCTCCTATTTTCGTCATTCCCGCGAAAGCGGGAACCTAGGGTGGGGTCAGCCGACGCCCGCTCTGGGTTCCCGCTTTCGCGGGAATGACG
>NZ_JAOZVW010000039.1 GCF_025869345.1 Sphingopyxis sp. | reverse complement strand
TGTCCTTCTTATCTTAAATCACACCCGCTTCCCCGAGCGAAGCCGAGGGGCCCGTTCGAGCGAAGCGAGAACCCGCACCGTCGCAGCCTCGACTTCGCTCGGCCATGCCCCTCGGCTTCGCTCGGGGAAGCGGGGGATAAGGGTATCAACTCGCCGGGCGATAGGCGACGCTGGCGCCGCCGGTCATCCGCACCGGCAGATAGAGCCCGTTGCCATAGGCCTTGATCTCGCCCGTCTCGAAGCCGTCGATGCGGGTGCGGATCACGAAAGCGCCTTCGCGCCGCTGATCGACCGCGCGCCGTATCTTGCCTTCTAGCTCTTCGAGATCGCGGGTGAAATTCTGGGTGAGCGCGTCCGCGATCAGCGGCGCGAAATCCGGACTGCGGCCGATCAGGATCAGCAGGTCGCCGCCGACGCCGTCGGTATCGCCGTTGACGACGAGATCGGTGAAGCGGAGCTGCGCCGATCCCGGCGCGTTCGCCGGCACCGCGGTCATCCAGATGCGCCCGCGCGTCGGCTTTCCGGTCCGGGCCTCCAGCCGCGCCTCGACGTCGGTGCCCACCGCGATCCGGCCGCCCGGCGCGCCATAGACGGTCGACTTGCCGAATTGGACCATCATCGGCCCCAGCTTCGGCAGCACGAAGGGCCGCGTCGCGCGCTTCGCCAGCGCGCGGTCGATCACCGGCTGGAGCTGCGCATAGTCGGCGATCACCGGAACGCGGATGTCGAGGCGCGGGCGCGGCGTCTCGCGCACCAGCTTCGGCAGCGGTGTCGGCTTCGGGTCGTCGGGGCGCGCCGAGACGAAGGTTTCGGTCACGCCTTCGATGCCGAGGTTGAGCTTCAGCCGCAGCCCGTCGAGCCGGAAGCCGCCATAGAGGATGCGCTGCGGCGTCACGCGCATCCAGACCGGCGGATTCTCGCGGTTGAGTTCGAGCGCGGTGAAGCTCTGCCGCCAGATGTCGGCGGCCTGCGAGCGAATGTCGATCTTCGCGATCTCGCGATTCACTTCGCGCTCGACGTCGCGAACGACGGGGGCGAGCTTGGCGTCGGCCTGATCGGTGAAGGTGATCCGCTTGCCGAGGAAATCGATCCCCGGCGCCCTGGTCCAGCCATAGCGGATCCGCGCCTTGCCCTGCATCTGCCAGTCGGAGGTCAGGTCGATGCGGATGCGTGCGTGGGCGAGCGCCGATCCGGTCGCGGTCTCGCCCTTCAGCACCCCGCCGACGTCGCGCGCCGCGACCGTCGCGTTCAGCGGCACGTCGACGACGATCTCATTGCCTTCGCCGCGCAGCCGCAGCGCGCCGCGCGTGACCTGTCCGACGATCGTGCAGGGGATGGCGGGAGTGACCTTGACCTTGCGCCCGAAGACCTTGACGCGCTGCGGCGGCACGCACGCCTTCTCGCGCTGGTCGATCGACCACAATGTCCGCGGCACCGCGCGTTCGAGTTCCTGCCCCAGCGACGCGATGTTCGCGTCGATCGGCACCGCGATCAGCGATGTCTGGCTGGGCGTTGGCGCCGTATCGGTCGCATGGGGCGGAGCCTTGGCACCGCCCTTGGCGGGATCGCAGCCGGACAGCAGCGCCGTCAGCAAAAGCGCGGCAGCCAATCCTTTGATTGTATGCATGATTCCGCCCCTGACGGCTCCGACCGGTATCGGAGCCTATAGGCTTCACGGACAGCGTGAAAGCGGAAATGATGCGGCGCGGAGCCGCGCCAATTTATAAAATTACCGTGTCCCCGCGAAGGCGGGGACCCATCTCCCGCCGGTTCCAGATAGCATCGATCGGAGATGGGCCCCCGCCTTCGCGGGGGCGCGTCGGCTTTTTGATTGGAGACGGTGTCAGGCGCTGACCACTCCGAACAGGTCATGCTCGTCGGCGTCCTCGACGACGACATCGACGATATCGCCGGGCTTCAGCGTCGCCGCGACGTCGCGGAGGTAGACGTGACCGTCGATCTCGGGCGCGTCGGCCTGGCTGCGGCCGGTGGCGCCGATGCTGCCCTCTTCGTCGGCCTCGCCGACCTCGTCGATGATGACGGGGAGCGTGCGGCCGATCCTGGCCTCCAGCTTGGCGGCGCTGATCGCGGCGGTCTTGGCCATGATCCGCTGATAGCGCTCTTCCTTGACCGCTTCGGGCACGGGGTCGGGCAGGGCATTCGCCTGCGCGCCCGCGACCGGCTCGAAGCGGAAGGCGCCGACGCGGTCGAGCTGCGCTTCGTCGAGCCAGTCGAGCAGATATTGGAAATCCTCTTCGGTCTCGCCGGGGAAGCCGACGACGAAGCTCGACCGGATCGCGATGTCGGGAGCGATCGCGCGCCACGCCTTCAGCCGTTCGAGCACCTTCGCTTCGTTCGCGGGGCGCTTCATCCGCTTGAGGACGTTCGGGCTCGCGTGCTGGAAGGGGATGTCCAGATACGGCGTCAGCAACCCCTCGGCCATCAGCGGGATCACCGCATCGACGTGCGGATAGGGGTAGACGTAATGGAGGCGCACCCACGGCGCGCAGCCCTCGCTCGTGCGAAGCTGGCCGAGCTCGCGCGCAAGATCGGTCATGTGCGCGCGCACCTCGCGGCCTTTCCATGTCCGCGGGTCGTGGCGGATGTCGACGCCATAGGCCGACGTATCCTGGCTGATGACGAGCAATTCCTTCGTCCCCGCCGCGACGAGCTTTTCCGCCTCGCGCAGCACCGCGTCGATGCGGCGGCTGACCAGCTTTCCGCGCAGGTCGGGGATGATGCAGAAGGAACAGCTATGGTTGCAGCCTTCGCTGATCTTCAGATAGCTGTAATGGCGCGGCGTCAGTTTCAGTCCGCCTTCGGGGACGAGATCGACGAACGGTCCCTGCGTCGGCGGCGCGGCGTCGTGGACGGCATCGACGACCTGCTCATATTGATGCGCGCCGGTGACCGCGAGCACCTTCGGAAAGCGCGCGCGGATGACGTCGGCCTCGCTGCCCATGCAGCCGGTGACGATGACGCGGCCGTTCTCGGCCATCGCCTCGCCGATTGCGTCGAGGCTTTCCTCCTTCGCCGAATCGAGGAAGCCGCAGGTGTTGACGAGCACCACGTCGGCGCCGGCGTAATCGGGCGACAGGCCATAGCCGTCGGCGCGGAGCTTGGTGAGAATCCGTTCGCTGTCGACGAGCGCCTTCGGGCAGCCGAGCGACACCATGCCGACCTTCGGCTGGGAGGGGAGGGTTTTGACTGTCATGATCGGCGGCGCCGTTAGCTTATTTTGTGCGGCTTGTCACCATTTGTCCAAAACGGTGTCCCCGCGAAGGCGGGGACCCAGAGCGTCATAACATCGACGTTGCCCTACGCTCCCCTCGGCCCCCGCCTTCGCGGGGACACGCTCAGTCCATTTTCCCCGCCAGCGTATCGGCGATGATCCGCCAGACACGCGGACTGATGCCCAGCCCCAGATGCGTCGCATCGACCTTCAGATTCCGAGCCTGCGGATTATAGATGTCGACTGCGATGTCGGGCCCGACGATGCCGTCGCGATCCGAATAGATCACCGTCAGCGGCTGGGTCAGCCCCCGAAGGTTGCGCGCGTGGATCTCGCGCTCATAGGCGTCGAAATCGCGCCCCGCGAAGCGTTCGGCGAGCGCGGTATATTTGGGGCCGCCGATGATCGGCGTGCCCATGGTGACGATCTCGCGCACCAGATGCGGATATTCGCGCGCCGTTTCGCGCGCGATCACCCCGCCGAGGCTCCAGCCGATCAGCGTCAGCGGCGCGCCGTCGGCCCACGCGGCCGCCTGCGCGGCGAAGCGCCGGACGTCGGCGGCGACGCGGCCCTGATTGCGGCCGAGGCCCCAGTCGCGGACATGGTAGCCGAGGTGACGGAGCCACGCTTCGAGCGGGCGCATCGACACTTCGCTCGCGCCATAGCCGGGGAGCAGCACGACCGGCCGCCCGTCGCCGCGCGGCGCGCCGATCAGCTGCCAGCCGCCGAGGCCATAGCGCAGCATGTCGAGCGGCAGCGCCAGCTCGCCGAGCGTCGCGAGCCGGCTCGGCGGTTTCAGGCCGCGGGGCAGCGGAATGTCGCGGGGCATCGCTTTCTCCCTCTCTCGGTCCTATAGCTCGGCGCGCTTGCGCGGCTTTGCAAGCGGATTGGGAGGATGCGCGGATGATCGGGGTGCTGGCGGCGATTTCGGCGGCGATCGCGGTGGCGGCGGGAGCATTCGGCGCGCACGGCGCGGCGGGGCCGCAGCAGGCCGAATGGCTGCGCACGGGTGGCCTATATCAGCTTGTCCATGCGGTCGCGGCGCTCGCGATCATGGGGAGCGCGCGGGGGCCGGCGATCACCTTGCTGGTCGGAGCGGCGATCTTTGCCGCGACTCTCTATGCGATGGCGCTCGGCGCGCCGAAATGGCTCGGCGCGGTGACGCCGATCGGCGGGACTTTGCTGATCATCGGCTGGCTTTGGGCGGGGTGGATTTACTGGCGGGGCTAGGCTTCGCCTCGCAATCCTCGCAATTGACGACTTCCAGGATCGTGTCGCCGGCTTCGAGTCGCTGCGCCTCCGGCTCCCAGAAGCCATAGGGCTTGCCGCTGCGATAGACGCGCAGGCCGCGGCCGCCGCTCGCGAGCTGGTCGAGGCCGCGCCCGATCTCCTCGGAACTGATCGGCCGCTCGCGAAGCTGCACGCGCCCGCCGGTCCCGGCGAGGTCGGCCATATAATCGGCCATATGCTCGCCCTGCGCCGATCCCGCGAGGAGCAGGCCGGTGAAGCTGACCGGATTGATGACGTTGCTCGCCCCCGCCTGCCGTGCCAGCAGTTCATTGTCCTGGGTGCGGATGACGACGCTGATCGGAACCTCGGGCGCGAGGTGGCGGACGGTCAGCACGATCAGGATCGAGGTGTCGTCGCGCCCCGCCGACACCAGCACCGACTGCGCCTCGGCGATCCGCACGTCGAGCAGCGTCTCGTCGCTCGACGCGTCGCCTTCCATCACGTTGCAGCCCATCGCCTCTGCGGCGTTGACGCGGCCGCGCGAGGGATCGATCACGACGATGCACGCGGGGTCGGTGCCGCGCGCGATCAGTTCCTTGACCGCCTCGCTGCCGCTGACGCCGAAGCCGAGGACGACGATATGGTCGGTGAGTTTTGCCTGAATGCGGGCCATACGCCATTTATCCCATGTGCGCTTGATGACGAAACTATAGGCGGTGCCGAGGAAGATGAAGAGGATCGCGATGCGGATCGGCGTCACGATCACTGCCTCGATCAGCCGCGAGCGGTCGGATACCGGGGCGATGTCGCCGAAGCCCGTCGTCGTGACAGAGATCATCGTGAAATAGACGACGTCGAGAAAGCTGATCTGCCCGTCGTGGCTGTCGTGCAGCCCCGCGCGGTCGATCCAGTGGACGAGGATGACGATCGCGATCAGCGCGAAGGCGAGACCGAGCCGCGCGCCGAGGTCCGCCCAGACCGGCCATTTGGCCGCGCGGCGCAGCGTCTGGAAACCCTGTTGCAGTTTCAGCTTCGGATTGGGCCGCCGGCTCATTGCGGCCCTTGTGCCAAAGGCTTGCAACGAAGGCTAGCCCGCAAACTCCGCCGCATAGACCCCGCGCAGCGTCGCCAGCGAGGCGTCGTGGGTCAGGTCGAGCTGGAGCGGGGTGACCGAGATATGCTGATCGTCGATCGCCTCGAGGTCGCTGTCGTGCCCCAGGCTGTGCTCGATGCCGTGCAGGCCGAACCAGTAATAGGGATAGCCGCGCGGATCGGTGCCCTCGACGATCGAGCCACGGCCGTAGTCGTGAAAGCCTTGCCGCGTGACGCGGATGCCCTTGACCTGGGCGGCGGGGATCGCGGGGAAATTGACGTTGATCAGCGTGCGCGGCGGCATGTCGAGCGCGAGCAGCGGGCGCAGCACCTTTGCGCCCCACGCCTCGGCCGCCTCGAACGGCACGCTGTCGCCCATGCCTTCGCGCGCATAGACCTGGGAGAGCGCGATCGAGCGGATGCCCGCGAGCGCGCCCTCGATCGCCGCCGACACCGTGCCCGAATAGGTGATGTCGTCGCCCAGATTGGCGCCGCGATTGACCCCCGACAGGATCAGGTCGGGCGCCTCGGGCATCAGCTTGCCGACCGCCATCATCACCGAATCGGTCGGGGTGCCGGTGCACGACCAGCGCCGCTCGCCATGCTGGCGGATGCGCACCGGGCGCGACAAGGTGAGCGAGTGGCCGGCGCCCGACTGTTCCTCCGACGGCGCGCAGACCCAGATGTCGTCCGAAAGCTCGCGCGCGATCGCTTCGAGGACGGCCATGCCGGGGGCGTGATAGCCGTCGTCGTTGGTGAGGAGGATGCGCATGATTTATATCTTCCTTCTTCGTCACCCCGGACTTGATCCGGGGTCCCGCTAAGCGACGCCGGAAAAGCGGGACCCCGGATCAAGTCCGGGGTGACGGGATGGTCAGGTGGCGGGCGTCAGCTTCGTGATTCCGCCCATATAGGGCAGCAGCGCCGCCGGAATATCGACGCTGCCGTCGGCCTGCTGATAATTCTCCAGGATCGCCACCAGCGTGCGGCCCACCGCTAGTCCCGAGCCGTTGAGCGTGTGGACGAATTCGTTGCCTCCCTTTTTCTGGCCGGAGCCCGTCGAGCCCTCGGCGGGCGCGTCCTCGCGGCGGAAGCGGGTGTTCATGCGCCGCGCCTGAAAGTCGCCGCAGTTCGAGCAGCTCGAAATCTCGCGATAGGCGCCCTGGCCGGGCAACCAGACTTCGAGGTCATAGGTCTTGCGCGCCGAAAAGCCCATGTCGCCGCTGCACAGCAGCATCTTGCGATAAGGAAGCTCCAATTCTTCCAATATCTTCTCGGCCGCCCTTGTCTTGCGTTCGAGTTCGGCGTCGCTGTCCTCAGGCCGGACGATCGAGACGAGCTCGACCTTCCAGAACTGGTGCTGGCGGATATAACCGCGCGTGTCGCGCCCCGCCGCGCCAGCCTCAGAGCGGAAGCAGGGGGTGAGCGCGGTCATGCGAATCGGCAGCTCGGCCTCGGGCAAAATCTCCTCGCGCACCGCGTTGGTCAGGCTCATCTCGGAGGTCGAGATCAGCCAGCGGCCGTCGGTGGTCTGGAACAGATCCTCGCGGAACTTGGGGAGCTGGGTCGTGCCGAACGCGGCCTCGTCGCGCACCATCAGCGGCGTCGCGCATTCGACATAGCCGGGCTCGCCGGTCTGCCTGTCGAGCATGAACTGGCCGAGCGCGCGTTCGAGCCGCGCCATCTGGCCGCGCAGGAAAGCGAAGCGCGCGCCCGACATCTTCGCTGCGGTCTCGAAATCGAGCCCCAATGCGGGCGCGAAATCGGCATGTTCCTGCGGCGTGAAGTCGAAGGTTCGCGGCGTGCCCCAGCGCGCGATCTCGACGTTGTCCGCCTCGTCCGCACCGTCCGGCACGTCGGCGGCGGGAATGTTCGGCAGCGCGGCCAGCCTGTCGTGCAGCGCGGCCAGCTGTTCGCGCTCGGTCTCTTCCTTCGCGGGGAGGGTGGCCTTGAGGGCGGCGACCTCGGCCTTCAGCGCCTCGGCCTTCTCCTTGTCGCCCGTGGCCATCGCCTGGCCGATCGCCTTCGACGCTTCGTTGCGGCGCGCGAGCGCGGCCTGGATGTCGGTTTGCAAGGCGCGCAGCGACGCGTCGAGGCCGAGGATTTCGGCGGACAGGGGTTCGAGGCCGCGCCGCGCGAGGCCGGCGTCGAACGCGGCGGGATTCTCCCGGATCAGGCGGATATCGTGCATGGGCGCGCTATGGCGGGGCAGCGCGGGCGGTGCAAGGGTGTTTCCCTCTCCCCTTCAGGGGAGAGGATATGGAGGCTTGGCAGCTTGCTGCCTAGCCGGAATTGGAGAGGGAGCGTTTCCCCTCTCCAAGCTTCGCTAGCTCCCGCCGGAGCGAGCTGCGCTAACCTCTCCCCTGAAGGGGAGAGGGCTATTTCTCCAGCATCTCCGCCAATTGCCCCAGCGTCGTGCCCCAGCCGTCCTGAAAGCCCATTTCCTCATGCTTGCGGCTGTCCTCGGGGCTCTTGTGGAGCACGCGCGCCGAATAGAGGGTGCCGCCGTCCTGCGCCGCGAAGGTCAGGATCGCGGTGATCGCGAGCCACGGCTCGGCGGGCTGCCAGCCTTCGGTCATCACGGTGGTGAAGACGAGCCGCTGTTCGGGAAGGACTTCGAGGAAGCAGCCGTCGACATGCGGTTGCCAGTCGCCGTCGCCTTCGCGCATCCGGGTCACGAAGCCGCCGCCGGGGCGGAGGTCGAGCGTATCGACGCGGCACAGAATCGGGGCAGGAATCCACCATGAGGCGAGCTTGGCCGGGTCGCTCCACGCGTCCCATACTGCCGATGGCGGCGCCTTGATCAGGCGTGAGATGGTCAGTTCGGTGTCGTTCGTCACGATGCTTTCTCCTGTGAATTCTGCGATTCGACGAAAGCGGCGAGGCGGTCGGTGCGGCCCTGCCAGATGGCGCGCTGTTCGGCGAGCCAGCCTTCGGCGGCGGCGAGCCGATCGGCATCGATTCGGCAGGTCCGCACGCGGCCCCGCTTCTCCGACCGGATCAGCCCCGATGTTTCGAGCACTGCGAGATGCTTGAGAAAGGCGGGGAGCCCCATGGTGAACGGTTCGGCGAGCCGCGTCACCGGCGCCGCGCCTTGCAGCAGGCGGCCGATCACCGCGCGCCGCGTCGGGTCGGCGAGTGCGTGAAAGACGGTGTCGAGAGCGGTTTGTTGGTTCGCCATATGGTGAACCATAGATAATAGTTTGCCGATTGGCAAACTATATCGTGCCGAGCATGAAGAGAGGGCCGCCCCGCGGGACGGCCCTCAGTCGGGTGGCGCGGGCTTCGGTCGCCCGCAACCGCCAGTGGATCTATGCTGCGTCCGCGTCGTCGTCGTTGCGGTTCGCGGCGCGGCGGCGCGCGACGAGCGCGGCGGCGGCGGCCCCGAACAACAGCATCATCGGCGGCGCCGGCACCGGGGTCGGATCGCCCGACGAACCGCTGCTGGTGCTGCCGCCCGAGCTGGACGACGAAGAGGAAGACGAACTCGACGAGGACGAGCTGCTCGACGACGAAGAGCTGCTTGTGCTGCCGAAGCTGCTGCTGCCGCCGGTCGCGCCCGACGAGGTGGCGCCGCTGCTCGACGAACTGCTCGACGACGAAGAGGAGCTGCTGCTCGACGAGGAGGACGAGCTGCCGCCGTGGGATGAACTGCCGCCATGCGACGAGCTCCCCCAGCCCGAGCTGCCCTTCGATGAGCTGCCCCAGCCCGAACTGCCGTGGCCGTGCGAACTGCCGCCGCCCGACGAGGACGAGCTCGACGACGAGGAGGAAGAGGAGGAGGACGAACTCGACGACGAGCTGCTGCTCGACGACGAGGTGCTGACGCCCCCGGTCGAGGTCGACACATTGCCCGACGACGTGCTGACGTTGCCCGACGAGGTCGAGACGTTGCCCGAAGACGTGCTTACGCCGCCGGTCGAGGTGCTGACACCGCCCGTCGAGGTCGAAACGCCCCCGGTCGAGGTGGAAACGCTGCCCGTCGAGGTCGACACGCCGCCCGAGGTCGAGCTGGTCGAGGTCGACACGCCGCCGGTGGTGGTCGAGGTGACGACGATGCTGCCGCTGCTGCCGCCCGAGCTGCCGCCGAAGAACCCCCCGAAAAAGCCGCCGCCGAATCCCCCGCCGAAGCCGCCGCCGATCACGGTGACGCCGCTGCCGCTGCTGCCGCCGCCTTCCCAGCTCCGCTGCGGGAAGGGGGCGTAGGGAATCGGGGGCAGGGGGATCGTCTGCGTCACGACCTGCTGCTGCGGGGTGACGGTGCGGATGATCCGCTTCGTCGTGACGACGCGGCGGACCCGCTTCACCGGCTTGCGCGCGGCGTGCCGCTTGCGCACCACCTTCTTCGCGCCGCAAGGCGTGCAGGACTGCACGGTCGATGCCCGCGCCTTCGGCACGTCGGCGATCTGCATCGCGCCGCCCCCGATGAGGGCGCCGCCGCAGGTGCAGGCACAAAGCTTGGCGAGGGCCATTCGGACAGACATATTCCCGTTCTCTCTTTCCCGTTGCAGGCGCGACAGGAGTTTCCTGTTGCACCTCCCGCTAAAGCCAAAAGGACAAAGCTTTGTGAACGCGTCCATGGCGTTAACTGCGTTTACCTGTCCGTGAGCGGGAAACCGCCCCCGGAATCAAGGAAAATACACATAACTGTCCCAAATCAGAACGGAAATCCCTTCGATTCGGTCCCATCGGTTAATTTGTCGAAAGACGGGAGGTCGCGAATGCCGGCCCGGTTCACCCTGGCTTCAGCGCTTCGTCGCTAGTCGAGGCTTCGGTGCTTGTGTCGTCCCTTGGGGGTGGTTATAGGCGCGGCGCATTCCCCTGGCCGTCCGTCCCGGGCGGCTGAGGAGACAGGAAAGGACGCGAGAAGCCCTTTATGCCAACCCAGATCGCCGATGTTGGCGCCGACGCGCTCCTGGAAGCCAAGTCCAATCTCGATTCGGACTATGTCCCCAGCGACGACGAAGAGTTTATGAACGAGCGGCAGCAGGACTATTTCCGCAACCTGCTGCTCGCGTGGAAGAAATCGATCCTCACCGAAGCCGAATCGACGCTCGCGCATCTGCAGGACGGCCCGCTGCGCGAGCCCGACCTCGCCGACCGCGCGTCGAGCGAGACCGACTGGGCGATCGAGCTTCGCACCCGCGACCGCCAGCGCAAGCTGATCGCGAAGATCGATTCCGCGATGCGGCGGATCGACGAGGGCGAATATGGCTATTGCGCCGTCACCGGCGAACCCATCTCGCTCGCCCGGCTTCAGGCGCGCCCGATCGCGACGATGACGCTCGAGGCGCAGGAGCGCCATGAGCGCAACGAGCGCATCTCGCGCGAGGATTGATCCGCCCCGGGACAAGTCCCGGCCTATTTACGTTTCCGCAATTGCTGCGATCTAGACTCGCCGCCTGACATTCAGCGCGGGGAAGAGGTCGCAATGGAATCGCGGGAATCGCTTTCGGTCGATGAAGAAGTGGCGGCGCTGTCGCGCGGCGCCGATCGGGACAGCCTGTTCATGCAGGCCAATCTGGTGCTGCCGGGCCAGCCCGCGCCGCTCGTCGTGCGCGTGCGCAATCTGTCAGCGGGCGGCATGCTGGCCGAAGCGCCGGTGCGCGGCGTCGCAGAGGGCGCGGCGGTCGAGGTCGAATTGCGCAATGTCGGTTTTGTGCCGGGCCGTGTCGTCTGGGTCGGGGAGGGCAAGTTCGGCATCGCCTTCGACCGTGCCGTCGATCCGCAGGCGGTGCGCCGTCAGGTGATTCAAAAGATGGAAGTGCCGCCGCATATCTCGGCGCTCAATCGACCTTCCTACCGCCGGCGCTGAGGCGTTCCGTAGAGGGAAGGCGTCAGCGGGGCGGTAGCGGTCAGGCGACGGTCAGGCGGTCGCGGCCATTTCTTCCTTCAGCCTCAGCTTCTGTTTCTTCATCTGCGCCAATAATGCCGTATCGGGGCTCGGTCGGCGCTCTTCATTCGCAATTTTCGCGTCGAGGTCCGCGTGGCGGGACTTCAGGGCGGAAAGGTGCGACAAGCTCATGGGCCATTCTCCTTTTCGACTCGTGTTGGCGGGGCCGAGTAAATCACGAATCGCGGTCCTTGTCGTCGCGATTCGGCCAGTCGGTCCCCCCCAAGGACAGCCCGTTGCGGATGGGCCGCGATCGTGGCAGGAGGCGGGGCGTGAACCCCGAGGACATCACCCAGCGCCTGGAACTGCTTCGCCTCGAGCATCGCGACCTCGACGCCGCGATCATCGCGCTCGGCGAGGCGGCGGTTCCCGACCAGCTCCAGCTCGCGCGCATGAAGAAGCGCAAGCTCCGCCTGCGCGACGAAATCAGCTGGTGCGAGGATCAGCTTCTTCCCGATATCATCGCGTGAAGGCCGGACGGCGCGCGCATATCGCGCATATATCGTCATTGCGAGCGAAGCGAAGCAATCCAGAGAGCGTAAACCGCTCTGGATTGCTTCGCTTCGCTCGCAATGACGGAGTGGGATAATACGAAGCCGCCTTGTCCTTCCTGCCACCTGATTCAAAACGGGACGCCTGCGAATTTCATGGTTAGCGCCGTTGCGGGCCCTGCCCGCGCCATGCCATCCCCTGCATCATGGTGACGGGACGGACAGATGCGAGCGCAACCGGCCTTCCGGTGCAGCGCGCGCAGGTCGAAAATCTCTATGTCGATGCGATGCTGCTCGCCGACGAGGCGCACGCCGCCTTTGCCGCGCAGCGCGACCTCGGCCGCGCGGAGGACGACGGCCTGCTGCGGATCGGGCTCGCCTGCGAATCGCTCAAGACGACGACGCGGCTGATGCACGTCATCGCCTGGCTGCTCCACCGCCGCGCGATGATCGCGGGCGATCCCGGCGCCGGCCCGAACGACAGCGCGGCGCGCATCGGCGCGCCGGTGGTTGCCGACTGGGACATATGCGCGCGGTTCGACGAGCCGCTTCGCCGCATCGTCGCGGCGAGCGAGCGATTGTTCGAACGCATCGCGACGATCGAGGCCGGCTGGGACGCGCCCGGCGCGGCGACCCCGGTGCAGGCGATGCTCGCGCAGCTTTCGGCGCGGCTGTAACCCCTCCTCAAAATCGCTTGCCCTAAAAGGAGTATATGAAATACTCTTTTCCGCGAAGGGAGAGCGGATGATGGATCGTGCCGAAAAGCTCGCGCTGCTCGAAGCGAGTCTGACGCGCGCGGCGGAGGTGCTGGGCGACGTCACGCCGCATGTGATGAAGCTATATTATGCGCGGCATCCGAGCGCCGCGGCGAGTTTCGAGCATCACGGCCTCGGCAAGACCGCCGCGCTCGAAGGCGAGATGATCGAGAATTGCCTCTATTGCCTGATGTATTGTCTCGAACGCCCGGCCGAGATCGAAATCTTGCTCGAAAATTCGGTGCCGCACCATCATTTCACCCTCGAGGTGCCGCTCGGCTGGTATCAGGGGCTGGTCGATGCCGCGATCGACGTGATCGCCGGGACGGTGCCCGCGGATGCGACTGGCGAACGGCAAGTGTGGGGGAAGATTCGCGAACGGCTGGGCGCGATCTTCACCGGATGCCGCGATCTGCTGCCGGAGGATGCGGTGGCGTGAATGCGCCGGGGCGCATCCCGAAGCCGAACGATGCCAACCGGAATCGTCATTGCGAGCGAAGCGAAGCAATCCAGGGCGGTTTACGCCACTCTGGATT
>NZ_JAOZVW010000038.1 GCF_025869345.1 Sphingopyxis sp. | reverse complement strand
CCATTCTCTCAGCGCCGGATGAATGGATCCCGGATCAAGTCCGGGATGACGATGTAAGATGGGTCGGCTTCCGGCCGTTCCCGAACTCAGATCGGCGACCAGTCGCCGCCTGCATCCTCGCTCTCGTCCTCGCCCGGCTCAGGGTGGCCGATCGCCTCGAGCAATGTGTCGAGCACCGCGCCGACGCCCGCGCCGCTGGCGCCCGACAGCGCCATCACCTTATGGCCGCTTGCTTCTTCGAGTTCGGCCGAGAGCGCGGCGATCAGCTCGTCGTCGAGCGTGTCGATCTTGTTGAGCGCGACGATCACCGGCTTGTCGATCAGGTCGGCGCCATAGGCCTCCAGCTCGTCGCGGACGATGCGATAGCTGGTCGCGACGTCCGCGTCGTTCGCATCGACGAGGTGCAGCAGCACGCGGCAGCGCTCGATATGCCCCAGGAAGCGGTCGCCGACCCCGGCGCCCTCGGCGGCGCCCTCGATCAGGCCGGGGATGTCGGCGACGACGAATTCCTGCCCCTTGTGGCTGACGACGCCGAGCTGCGGGCGCAGCGTCGTGAAGGCATAGGCGCCGACCTTGGCCTGCGCGTTGGTCACCGCGTTGATGAAGGTCGACTTGCCGGCGTTGGGCAGACCGACGAGACCCGCGTCGGCGAGCAGCTTCAGCCGCAGCCACACCCACATCTCCTCGCCCGGCCAGCCGGGGCCGTGCTGGCGCGGGGCGCGGTTGGTCGAGGTCTTGTAGCTCGCATTGCCGCGCCCGCCGTCGCCGCCGCGCAGGAAATGGATGCGCTCGCCCTCTTTGGTCAAATCGGCGAGCAGGCTGCGCTCGTCGTCGTCGGTGAGGATCTGGGTGCCGACCGGCACCTGGATGACGAGGTCGGGGCCGCCCGCGCCGGTGCGGTCGCGCCCGGCGCCGGGGGTGCCGCGCTTTGCCTTGAAATGCTGGGTGTAACGGAAATCGATCAGCGTGTTGAGGCCCGCGACCGCCTCGAACACCACGTCGCCGCCCTTGCCGCCGTTGCCGCCGTCGGGTCCGCCATATTCGATATATTTCTCGCGCCGGAACGACACGGCGCCGGGGCCGCCGTCGCCCGACTTGATGAAAATCTTGGCTTGGTCGAGGAAATGCATCGGGCGCCTTTAGGGGGAAAGGCGCGATTTGGCCAGCGCTCGTCGCCTTCGCGAAGGGGGCCGCCGATCTCCCGCCTTCGTCATCCCGGACTTGATCCGGGATCCATTCACGCAGCGCCGGAGAATGGATCCCGGATCAAGTCCGGGATGACGATGAATATTACCGCTGCGGTGCTTCGTTTGATAGCGGCGTCACCCCCGCCGCCCGATCCCGTGCGACAGCATCGATTCGAGCGCGATCTCGCGCGCGCGGCTGCGCGGGACGCCGAGGGCGCGCGACAGCGGGCCGCCAAACAATGCGTCGCCGAGCGCCATCAGCACGAGCTGCATCGTCTCGTCCTCGATCGGCGCTTCTTCTTCGCCATGATCCTCGCGCAGTTCCTCGACCAGGTCGTGGATCGCCTTCAGGATCGGGTCGAGCGCATTTTCATTGCCCGACAGGATCATCCAGCTCGCCAGCGCCCCCGCGCCGCCGGTGTCGAACGCATCGAAGGCCAGGTCGACGACCTCGCGCGGGTTCTGCTCGCTCGCGCGCTGGCGGAACACCGCCTCGCGGATCGTCGTGGTGATGAACGCCGCCATCTTCCCGATCAGCGCCTGCTGCAGTCCCGCGGCGCTACCGAAATGGTGGAGCAGGTTCGCGTGGGTGCGGTCGACGCGCGCCGCGACGGCCTTCAGCGTCACCGCCTGCGGACCGCTTTCGATCAGGATTTCGCGGGCCGCTTCCAGCGCGGCCGCCCGGCTCTCCTCCGGGCTCAGCCGCTTTCTTGATATTGACACCACTGTAAGTAACCTTTAACGCCATACCCCACGGGACGTCCCCACGTCCCGCAACCCCTTTTCGACGGTGAAGACCATATGTCCAGCCTTTCCCGCTCTCCCACTCCCGACGATCTGTCGATTACGCCGCGCGACAAGCGCTTCGGCCGCGACGACCGGCAGGGGCGCTGGTGGCTGAACGGCGATCCGATCGCGTCGGCCTTCCACACCGCGCTGTCGGTCACCTTTCCGCGCGGCGAGGCGATGTTCATCGAGGCGGTGAAGGCGCACCGCGAGGGCGTCCCCGACAAACTCGCACGCGAAATCCGCGCTTTCACGCAGCAGGAAGTCATCCACAGCCGCGAGCATGTCGTCTTCAACAAAAAGGCGGCGGAGGCGGGCTACGACCTCAGCGAGCTCGACGCCGACGTCAGCCACGTCCTCGACCTCATCAGGACGCGCCCGCCGATCGTCAACCTGATGGCGACGATCGCGCTCGAACATTATACCGCGATGATGGCGGCGGTGATGCTCAAGGACCCGAAAATGTATGCGGGCGCCGAGCCCGAATGGGGCGCCCTGTGGAAATGGCACGCGATCGAGGAGATCGAGCATAAGGGTGTCGCCTACGACACCTGGCTCCACGCGACGAAGGACTGGAGCCGCTGGAAGCGGTGGAAGGCGAAGTCGCTGATGATGCTGCTCGTCACCAGCCGCTTCTGGCCGCGCCGCGTCAAGGGGATGAAGGCGCTGCTGAAGCAGGACGGGCTCACCGGCTGGCGCGTGACGGCGCGCATCTGGTGGTATCTGCTCGGCTCGCCCGGCATCTTGCGTCGCAGCTTCGTGCCGTGGCTCGCCTATTTCATGCCCGGCTTCCACCCGTGGAACCACGACGACCGCGCGCTGATCGAGAAATATGAGGGCGATTACGCCGACGCGCTGATGCCCGCGCATTCCTCGGCGCCCGAACTGGCCGCGGCCTGACCAGAGGTTCCGCAAAGGCGGGCGCCCGGACCGGTTTCTCTCTCCCCTCCGAGCCTGCCTTTGCGGGGCGCATCAAATTCCCCCGTCATTCCCGCGGAAGCGGGAATCCAGCTTCCTTCTCTCTTAATTCTTCGCGCCTTTGCGCCTTTGCGTGAGATTTCCAAAAGACTCACGCAAAGGCGCGAAGAAGGAAAAGCTGGATTCCCGCTTTCGCGGGAATGACGAGGAAGGGGCAGCACGGACCTAGACGCGCTCGCCGCTCTCCCATATCCCTTGGCGCGTGGGGAAGGGGGGCGTCATGCGACCGATGACGGCGGCGGAAATCATGCAACTCGAACTGCAACTCGCGGGCCGCGCCTCGCTGCTCCAGTTCGGCTGCGGCAACAGCACGCTCGTCGCCGCTAGGCAGGCGCAGACAATCGTCTGCGTCGACGGCGATGCCGGCTGGCTGGCCGAGGTCGGCGCCAATCTCGCGCGCGGGGCGATCGATTTCACGCCTGTCCATGCCGACATCGGGCCGATCGGCGACCGGGGCTATCCCGCCGACCGCGGCCGGATGCAGGACTGGCCGCGCTATCATGTGCAGGTGTGGCGCCAGCTTTCGGCCAGCCCCGATGCGGTGCTGATCGACGGCCGCTTTCGCGTCGCCTGCCTGTTGCAGGCGATCGTCCATAGCAAGCCCGACTGCCTGATGCTGTTCCACGGCTTCACCGACCGGCCGGATTATCAGCTGGTGCTGAAGCACGCCGACATGCTGGCGCGCGTCGATACGCTCGCGGTGCTGCGCGCCAAGCGGCAGGTCGACGGCACTGCGGTGCTGCACGACCTGTTCGACCATTTCCTCGTTCCCGATTGACGCCGCTCCGCCCGCTGCGGCATGTCGGCGCGATGATCACATCGCCCCCGCTCATCGAAACCGGCCGCCTCCGCCTCCGCCCGACGCGCTTTGCCGACAAGGACGTCCATATCGCGATGTGGGCCGACGCCCGCGTCACCCGCTTCATCGGCGGCGAACCGCGCACGCCCGACGTGAGCTGGGGCAAGTTTCTGAGCTCGGCGGGGCTGTGGCCGGTGATGGGCTTCGGCTATTGGGTGTTCGCCGACAAGGCGAGCGACGCGCTGGTCGGCATGGGCGGCCTGTCCTATTTCTGCCGCGGCATTCCCGAGCTGGAAGGTTTCCCGGAGGCGGGCTGGGCGTTCGACGCCGACCATTGGGGCGCGGGCTATGCGACCGAGGCGATGACCGCGGCGCTCGGCTGGGCCGACGCGACCCTCGACGCAAAGGAAGTGCGCTGCATCATCGACCCCGGGCATGTCGCATCGGAGCGGGTGGCGGCGAAGCTGGGCTTCCGCCGCATCGGCGAGAGCGATGCGCTGGGCCATGCGGTGGCGATCTATTCGCGGCCCAAGGGGGGATGAGATGCCATTGCTTTGCTCCGCTCACAACGACAGAATTAGGGTCAGAGCAAATTGCATGAAATCTGAAGCATCCGCATCCCCGAGCGAAGCCGAGGGGCTCGTTCGAGCGGAGCGAGAACCGCACCGTCGCAGCCTCGACTTCGCTCGGCAGAGCCCCTCGGCTTCGCTCGGGGATGCGGAACAGATTATAGTTGCGATATTCTAAGCCGCCTCGACCACCAGCACGCCGCCGTCGGCGCTGACGACGCGGACCTTGCTGCCCTCGGCGGCGTCGGGGCCGTGGACCGGCCATTCGCCGTCGCCGACCCTGGCGCGGCCGCGGCCGTCCTCGATCGCGCGGGTCACCGTCAGCACCTCGCCGACCAGCCGCACCGCGCGCTGGTTGAGGTTGGGGTCGGCGGTGGTGATCGGGTTCGCCTTCAGCCAGCGCCGCGCGCTGTAGAGGGCGATGAACGACAGCAGGGCGAAGATGCCGAGTTGCGCCGGGACGCTGTCGGCGACGCCGGGGACGATCCACGCGAAGACGCCGGTAACGATCGCTGCGGCGCCGAGCCAGATCAGGAAGAAGCCGGGCGCGACGATCTCCGCCGCGGCGAGCAGCACGCCGAGCGAGAGCCACGCCCAATGCGGTTCCATGTTCGCCAGCCAGTCCGCCATCTCAAGCCCCCTTGCGTTCGAGCGCGTCCTTGGCGAGCTCGCCGATGCCGCCGAGCGTGCCGATGAGCTGCGTCGCCTCGACCGGGAACAGGATCGTCTTGGCGTTGGGGCTCGTCGCGAACTGGCTCACCGCCTCGACATATTTCTGCGCGATGAAATAGTTGATCGCCTGCGCATTGCCGCCGGCGATCGCGTCGGACACCATCTGCGTCGCCTTGGCCTCGGCTTCGGCTTCGCGCTCACGCGCCTCGGCGTCACGGAACGCGGCCTCGCGCCGGCCCTCGGCCTGCAATATCTGGCCCTGCTTCTCGCCCTCGGCGCGCAGAATTTCGGAGGCGCGCATCCCCTCGGCTTCGAGGATGTTGGCGCGCTTCTCACGCTCGGCCTTCATCTGCCGCGCCATCGCGTTCGAAATATCGGCGGGCGGGCGGATGTCCTTGATCTCGACGCGGGTGATCTTGACCCCCCACGGCGTCGTCGCATCGTCGACGACGTGCAGCAGGCGGGTGTTGATCTCGTCGCGCTTCGACAGCGTCTCGTCGAGGTCCATCGACCCCATCACCGTGCGCAGATTGGTGGTCGTCAGGTTCATGATCGCCAGATAGAGGTCGCTGACCTCATAGGCCGCCTTGGCGGCGTCGAGCACCTGGAAGAAGACGACGCCATCGACCGCGACCATCGCATTGTCCTTGGTGATGATCTCCTGCCCCGGAATGTCGAGCACCTGCTCCATCATGTTCACCTTGCGCCCGACGCGGTCGAAGATCGGCATGATGAAGTTGAGCCCCGGCTGCGCGGTGTGGGTGTAGCGGCCGAAGCGTTCGATCGTATAGGCATAGCCCTGCCGGACCGGCGTCAGCGCCCAGACCAGGAACACCAGGGCCAGCACCACCAGCGCGAGCGCGAATTCCATCGATCGTCCCCTCTCTCACAAAAGCCTCATCTCCTTATTGCGGCAATGCGGCGGCTGCGCCACAGAAAAGCGCATGACCGACTTTGCCCCCCGCTCGCTGCTCTATGTTCCCGGCTCGAACGCCCGCGCGCTCGAAAAGGCGCGGGGGCTCGCCGCCGACATGCTGATCATCGACCTCGAGGATGCGGTCCCGGCCGACCGCAAGGCCGAGGCGCGGGGCGCGATGCGGGCGGCGGTCACGGCGGGCTTTCCGGGCAAGCGCGTCGCGGTGCGGATCAACGGGACGGGCAGCGAGCATCAGGCCGACGACCTCGCCGCGGTCGCCGGGCTGGCGCTGGATGCCGTGGTGCTGCCCAAGGTCGACGCGCCGTCGGACCTCGACCCGGCGCGCTCGCTCGGCGTGCCGCTGCTGGCGATGATCGAGACGCCGGCCGCCATCTACGCGGCGCGCGCCATCGCTGCCGATCCGGCGACGCGCGGGCTGATCGCGGGACTCAACGACCTCGCGCACGAACTCAAATTGCCGGACGGGATGGACCGCGGCGCGATGAGCCATGCGATCCAGGCGATCGTCCTCGCGGCGCGCGCGGGCGGGGTCTGGTGTTTCGACGGCGTTTATAACGCGATCGACGATGCCACCGGTTTCGCGGCGGAAGCGGCCGAGGGACGGCGACTCGGCTTCGACGGCAAGACGCTGATCCACCCGTCGCAGGTCGATCCGTGCAACACCGCCTTCGCGCCCTCGCCGCGTGAGATCGCCGCGGCCGAGGCGCTGGTCGCGGCGGCGACGGGCGGCGCGCAGCGGCACGAGGGCCGGATGATCGAGGACATGCACGTCGCCGCCGCCCGCGCGCTGCTGGAGCGCCGGTAAATCAATTCGCGCGGAAGCGCAGAGAGCGTAAAGACTTCTGTTCACGCGGAGACGCGGAGGCGCGGAGGCGCGGAGGCGCGGAGAAATGGCGATTGCCGCAAAGCGGCCTTTTTCCGCGGTCTCGCGTTACAAACGAAAGTTCAAGAAAGCGAGGGGCCTGTCGGCCCAATCATCTCCGCGCCTCCGCGTCTCCGCGTGAACAAAAAGTTTCGATTCCTCTGCGCGAATCCAATCCAGCACCACCGCCCATCATTCGACGAACGCGCCTTGCCTGCTCAATCCGGCCATGCCATGCGGCGAGCCCATGAAAATCCTCACATTCCGGGCCGCTATCGCGGCCGCCGCCCTGATCGCCATCGCGCCCGCAAGTTACGCGAAGGATATTGATACGCCGGTGACCGAGGCCGAGCTTGCAGACCATATCCGCACTCTTTCCAGCGATGCCTTCGAGGGGCGCGGGCCCGGCACCGAGGGGGAGGATCGCACCATCGCCTATATCGTCGGCGAATGGGCGAAGGCGGGGCTCGAACCCGTTCCGGGCAGCGCGACGCCGTGGCTCCAGGGCGTGCCGCTGGTCGAGACGCAGGCAACGGAGGGAAGCGCGGCGTTCAAGGTCGGCGGCGGCGATCTGGCGTTCGGCGACGACGGCCTCGTCCTGACCGGCCGCGATACGTCGCTGTCGCTCGCGGACGTGCCGGTCGTCTTCGTCGGCTATGGCATCGACGGCGCGGGCAAGGTCAATGCCGACGTTGCGGGCAAGCTCGCGATCATGCTCTTCGACGCCGCGCCCTTCGGCAAGGATTTGCCGCGCTATCGTGAACGGCGGCAGATGCTCGCCGATGCGGGCGCGGCGGGGGTGCTCGTCATCGCGACCGACGCCGTGCCGTGGGGGCAGCTACGCGAGGCGGTGGGCGGCAAGACGACGCGGCTGGCGTCGGCGAAGCCGGGCGCGCCGGTCACCGGCTTCCTGTCGCCCGAGGCTGCCGCCGCCCTGTTCAAGCGGGCGGGGCAGGACGGCGCCGCGCTCGGCGCGGCGGCGAAGGCGCCCGGCTACAAGGGCGCCGTGCTGCCCGCGACCGTGACGATCGCCGCCACCTCGACCGTGCGCGCTTATGAAAGCAACAATATCATCGCCAAGCTGCCCGGCGCGAAGCCCGACGGCAAGGCGGTGCTGTTCCTCGGTCACTGGGACCATCTCGGCATCTGCGCGCCCGACGATCCGAAAGATCGCATCTGCAACGGCGCGGTCGACAATGCGAGCGGGATCGCGGTGCTGATCGCGGTCGCAAAGCGGCTCGCCGGCGGCGCGCGGCCCGATCGCGATATCTACTTCATGGCGACGACAGCGGAGGAAAAGGGGCTGCTTGGCGCCCGCTGGTTCGCCGACCATCCGGTCGTGCCGCTCTCGGACATTACCGTCGCGCTCAACATCGATACCATCGCCATCTCGCCGCGCGGCACCCCCGTCGCGACGATCGGCCGCGGCAAGCCCGCCTATGACGCGGTGGTGCGCGCGGTCGCGGAGGGGCTCGGCCGCACGATCGACGACGATGGCGAGGCCGATCCCTTCATCCAGCGCCAGGACGGCTGGGCGCTCGGCGCCAAGGGCGTGACCTCGCTAATGGTCGGCGGCAGCTTTTCGGACATGGCGCTGCTCGAAAAATTCCTCGGCAGCGACTATCACGAGCCCGCCGACGAATTTTCGGACAAGGTGCCGCTCGGCGGCGCGGCCGAGGACGCCGACCTGCACGTCGCGCTGGGCCGGGCGTTCGCCGATGTGAAGCGGTGGCCGGGGAAATAATATCTTCGTCATTGCGAGCGCAGCGAAGCAATCCAGAGCGGTTTACGCCACTCTGGATTGCTTCGCTGCGCTCGTAATGACGATGGGAGAGGCTGCCTACGCCGCCTGCTTCGCGCGGTCCGATATTTCCTGATTGAGCATTTCCGCCAGCAGGAACGCCAGTTCGAGGCTCTGCCCCGCATTGAGCCGCGGGTCGCAGTGCGTGTGATAGCGGTCGGCGAGGTCCATCTGGGTCACGTCCATCGCGCCGCCGGTGCATTCGGTGACGTTCTGGCCGGTCATCTCGATATGGATGCCGCCGCCATGCGTGCCCTCGGCGCGGTGCACGGCGAAGAAGCCGCGCACCTCGGCGAGGATGCGCTCGAACGGACGCGTCTTGTATCCGGTCGAGGTCTTGATGACGTTGCCGTGCATCGGGTCGCACGACCAGACGACCGGATGACCCGATTCCTTCACCGCGCGCACCAGCTTCGGCAGATGCGCTTCGATCTTGTCGTGGCCGTAGCGGGTGATCAGCGTCATGCGCCCCGGCACATGGCCGGGGTTCAGCGTGTCGAGCAGGCGCAGCAGCACGTCGGGCTCCAGGCTCGGCCCGCACTTCATGCCGACCGGATTGCCGATACCGCGCAGATACTCGATATGCGCCGACCCCTCGAAGCGGGTGCGGTCGCCGACCCACAGCATATGGCCCGAGGTGTCGTACCAGCCGCCGGTCAGGCTGTCCTGCCGCGTCAGCGCCTGCTCATAGGGGAGCAGCAGCGCCTCGTGACTGGTGTAGAAGCTGGTGCCCTTGATCTGCGGCACCGTCTCCGGCGTCACCCCGCACGCTTCCATGAAGGCGAGCGCTTCGGAAATCCGCCCCGCGGTTTCCTGATATTTCTTCGCCCACGGGCTGCGGTCCATGAAATCATGTGTCCAGGCGTTGACCTGGTGCAGGTTCGCATAGCCGCCGTTGGCAAAGGCGCGCAGCAGGTTGAGCGTCGCCGCCGACTGGTTATACGCCTTGATCATCCGCGCCGGGTCGGGCTCGCGCCCCGCCGCCTCGAAACCGATGTCGTTGATGATGTCGCCGCGATAGCTCGGCAGCGACACGCCATCGATGTCTTCCATGTCGGCCGAGCGCGGCTTGGCGAACTGGCCCGCCATGCGGCCGAGCTTCACCACCGGCATTTTCGACGCAAAGGTCAGCACGACCGCCATCTGAAGCAGGACGCGGAAGGTGTCGCGGATATTGTTCGGATGGAATTCAGCAAAGCTTTCGGCGCAGTCGCCACCCTGAAGCAGGAAGGCCTTGCCTTCCGCCACGCGGCCGAGTTCGGCGGTCAGGTCACGCGCCTCGCCGGCAAAGACCAGCGGCGGATAGCTCGACAGCTCCTTTTCGGCAGCCGCCAGCGCGGCGGCGTCCTGATAGGTGGGGAGCTGCCGCGCTTCGTGCGTGCGCCAGCTCTGCGGTTGCCATGATTGCGTCATATCTTCTGTCTTCATTCTGCATTCTGCGTCGAATCGCGGGTCGCCATGGCGCGAATGCGCCGCCGAAGCAATGGATGCGATTCTTTGGAAAGGTAAAATTAGCATTTTAATGGCTTTTACGCACCTATGCTTTCCCTGATCGGTAAAAACTGATAAATTATTGCAACAATCGGGCTGCATGGGTCGTTGCGGCCAAGGCGTTGGACATTCGATACCGTTATCGGGATGGCGGCAACGCCAAGATGCTGGTGGCCCGGCTTGGGCTTCGACGCAAAGAGGCTGCATATGGCCAATTTCGATCCGGCCTGGTTCGGTTATGGGGCGCTTCTCGTGCTGCTTGGGGTGAGCCTCGTCGCGCGCGTCGATCACGTCCGGCTCGGGCTCGCGGTCGCGGCGCTGCTCGCGCTGCCCGTCGCCGTCTTCGGCTGGCACGGGACCGGCTATACGCTGCTCATCCTCGCCATCCTGCTCGTCAATCTCGGCCTCATCGCGCGATTGTGGCTGCGCGCGAGCCGGGTCCGTTTCTCGGCCGAGGAGCAGCTGTTGCGCGACCGGCATTTCGAGGGGCTGGGCCCCGCGGCGGCCCGCGCGCTGATCGATCAGGGCCACTGGATTTCGGCGCGGCGCGGCGAGGTGCTGATCCGCGAGAATGAGGCGGCGCCCTGCCTCTTCTACCTCGCTGAAGGCGCGGCGGCGGTCCGCCGCGACGGACAGGACGTCGGCGCGGTCGCCGACGGCGCGCTGATCGGCGAGGCGACGGTGCTCGACGGCGCCCACGCGACCGGCACGGTCGTGCTGACCAGCGCTTCGCGGCTGTGGTTCATCCCGGCCGCGGGGCTGCGCGCCTATCTCGCCGCCCAACCCGACGTCGCCGCCGCACTCCACGAAGGCTTCGCGCGCGCGCTGCGCGGAAAACTGGCGAGCGCCAACGCCCGCATTGCCGACCGGCCGCCGCTGCCTTAGGGTCGCCGCCTTTCCTCCCAATCGGCAGAGCGATCCAGATTCATGACCCTGACCCTTTACGGCATTCCCAACTGCGATACGGTGAAAAAGGCGCGGCGCTGGCTCGACGAGCATGGCCTCGCCCATCGCTTTCACGATTATCGCAAGGACGGTCTCGATGCCGCGCAGCTTCAGGGCTGGATCGATAAGCTCGGCTGGGAAAAGCTGCTCAACAAAAGCGGCACCACCTTTCGCAAATTGCCCGATGCGGAGAAAGAGGGACTCGACGCCGCGAAGGCCAAGGCGCTGATGCTCGACCAGCCGGCGATGATCCGCCGCCCGCTCGTCGATGCCGACGGCGCGCTCAGCGTGGGGTTTTCGGCCGATGACTGGCAGCAGCGCTTTGCGGCATGACGCGCTGGCGCGCCGCGCTGATGCTGCTGGCGCTTTCGGGCTGCGGGGCTGAGCCGATGGCCGCGCAGTCTACGCTCGACGGCAAGCCGCCGATCGTCATCGCGCATCGCGGCGCGTCGGGCGAGCGGCCGGAGCATACGCTCGCAAGCTACCGCCTCGCGATCGAGCAGGGCGCCGATTTCATCGAGCCCGACCTGGTGCTGACGAAGGACGGCGTGCTCGTTGCGCGGCACGAGAATGAGATTTCGGAGACGACCGACGTCGCCGATCATCCCGAGTTCGCGGCGCGACACGCGACCAAAACGATCGACGGCAAGGCGGTGACCGGCTGGTTCACAGAGGATTTCACCCTCGCCGAATTGAAGACATTGCGCGCGAAGGAACGCATCCCGCGGCTGCGCGGAACGGCGCATGACGGCCAGTACGAGATCCCGACCTTCGCCGAAATCCTCGATCTGCTGGTCGCGGCGAACAAGGGCCGCGATCACCCGGTCGGCGTCTATCCCGAGACCAAGCACCCGAGCTATTTCGCGGCGATCGGCCTGCCGCACGAGGCGCCCCTGCTCGCGATCCTCGAAAAATACGGCTATCGCGGCCGCACCGCGCCGGTGTTCATCCAGAGCTTCGAGGTCGGCAATCTCAAGGCGATCCGGGCGAAGAGCGACCTGCCGCTGATCCAGCTCATGGACGGCGCGGGCGGCCCCGCCGACGATCCGAAAGCGACCTATGCGGCGATGGCGAACCCCGCGGGACTGAAGGCGGTCGCCGCCTATGCCGACGGCATCGGGCCGAACAAGGAGATGATCATCCCGCGCGGCGCGATCGGAACGCTCGGCGATCCGACCTCGCTGGTGCGCGATGCCCATGCCGCGGGGCTCAAGGTCCATCCCTGGACCTTTCGCCGCGAGAATTATTTCCTGCCGCTCGCCGACAAGGGCGGGCTCAATCCGGCGGGGCACGGCGATCTCGCGGCCGAGATCAAAACCTATCTGAGGACCGGCATCGACGGGCTGTTCAGCGACAACCCGCGCGAAGCGGTGCCGGCGGTGAAGGAAGGAGCATCCCGATGACCGAACGCGCGCTCGGCAAAAGCGGCCTGTCGATCCGGCCTTTCGTGCTCGGCGGCAATGTCTTCGGCATGACCGCCGATCAAAAGGCGAGCTTCGCGATCCTCGACCGCTTCGTCGAGCGCGGCGGCGGGATGATCGATACCGCAGACGTCTATTCGGCATGGATGCCCGGGCACAAGGGCGGCGAGTCCGAAACCATGATGGGCCATTGGCTGAAGGCGAGCGGCGCGCGCGACAAGGTGCTGGTTGCGACCAAGGTCGGTATGATGCCCGGGGGCCTGAAACCCGACCGCATCCGCGAGGCCGTGCAGGGCTCGCTCGACCGGCTCGGTGTCGACGTCATCGACCTCTATTTCGCGCACAAGGACGATCCCGACGTGCCGCTGGGCGAGGTGCTCGGCGCCTTCGCCGAACTGGTCGACGCGGGGACGGTGCGCGCGATCGGCGCCTCCAACTATAGCGCCGGGCGGCTGGGCGAGGCGCTGCGCACCGCCGACGAACTGGGCCTGCCGCGGTTCACCGTCGTGCAGCCCGAGCTCAACCTGCTCGACCGCGCGCAATATGAAGGGGCGCTCCAGACGCTCTGCATCGACGAGGGCCTGGGCGTCATCACCTATTTCAGCCTCGCCTCGGGCTATTTGTCGGGGAAATACCGGAGCGCCGACGATCTCGGCAAAAGCCCGCGCGGGGCGCGCGCCAAGGCCTATCTGGAGGGCAAGGGGCCTGCGGTGCTGGCGGTGATGGACCGCATTGCAGACGAGACCGGCGCGACGCTGTCGCAGATCGCGCTCGCCTGGGTCGCGGCGCAGCCCGGCGTCACCGCGCCGATTGCGAGCGCGACGAGTGTGGCGCAACTCGACGAGATATTGGCCAGCGAGGCGCTGGTGCTGACTGCCGAGCAGCTTTCCGCATTGAACGACGCTGGACGGGGGTGAACGTCGTCACGGCGGGTTTCGACTGGAAGACGACCTATCTTGCATCGTCATCCCGGACTTGATCCGGGATCCATTCTTTCAGCGCCGGATGAATGGATCCCGG
>NZ_JAOZVW010000037.1 GCF_025869345.1 Sphingopyxis sp. | reverse complement strand
GCCGCCGGCGCCGCGGCGGGCGCGGGCGCCGCCTCGGGCGCCGCATTGGCGGCGGCGAGCACATCTTCCTTGGTCAGGCGGCCGTCCTTGCCGCTGCCCTTGATCTTGGTCGGGTCGACGCCGTGCTCGAGCACGAGACGGCGCACTGCGGGCGACAGCGTCGGAACGCCGTCGCCGCTCTCCTCGGCCGGTGCCGGAGCGGTCGCGGCGGCGGGGGCCGGGGCGGCGGCTTCCTTGGCGGCGGGCGTGGGCGCCGCGCCCTTTCCGTCACCCGCTTCGATCGTCGCGATCACCGCGCCGACATTGACGGTTTCGCCGACCGCGACGACCTGCTGGCCCATCACCCCGGCAACCGGCGACGGCACTTCGACCGCGACCTTGTCGGTTTCGAGGCTGGCAATCGGCTCGTCGACCGCGACGGCATCGCCCGGCTGTTTCAGCCATTCGCCGATCGTCGCTTCGGTGACGCTTTCGCCCAGCGTGGGGACTTTGACTTCGGTGCTCATCGTCTCTTCTCTCTCTGTTCCCCCGCGAAGGCCGGGGTCCATCATCTGACGTTCGGAAGATGGCCCCCCGCCTTCGCGGGGGAACACCCTGACTTATGACTTGGCCTTGGCGCGGCGGATTTCGGCGCGGACCGACAGGCCGAGCGCGTCGGCGACGAGCGCCGCCTGCTCGGTCTGGTGGCGGCTCATCAGGCCAGTCGCGGGCGAGGCGGCGGCGGCGCGGCCGGCATAGCGTGCGCGCATCCCCTTGTGCCCCGCCTCCTTCAGCGACTCCTCGATCAGCGGCTCGACGAAGAACCAGGCGCCGTTGTTGCGCGGCTCCTCCTGCGCCCAGACGACCTCTTCGAGATTCTTCATCCGCTTCAGGCGGACGGCGAGCGCCTCGCCGGGGAACGGATAGATCTGCTCGATGCGGACCACCGTCGTGTCGGTCAGCCCCGCCGCGTCGCGCGCTTCCATCAGATCATAGCCGACCTTGCCCGAACAGAGGACGACGCGCTTGACCTTCGCGTCCTCGGGCGGGGTGCGATCCGACATGATGCGGCGGAAATGCGCGTCGCCGATGAAGTCCGAGCGCTGCGATACCGCCAGCTTGTGGCGAAGCAGCGACTTGGGCGTCATGATGATCAGCGGCTTGCGGAACGGGCGCAGCATCTGGCGGCGCAGGACGTGGAAATAGTTCGACGGGGTCGAAATATTGCACACCTGGATATTGTCGCCCGCGCAAAGCTGGAGGAAGCGTTCGAGGCGCGCCGAGCTATGCTCGGGCCCCTGTCCTTCGTAGCCGTGCGGGAGCAGCAGGACGAGGCCGTTGGCGCGCAGCCATTTCGCTTCGCCCGCGGCGATGAACTGGTCGATCATGATCTGCGCGCCGTTGGCGAAATCGCCGAACTGCGCCTCCCAGAGCACGAGGCTCTTCGGATCGGCCATCGCATAGCCATATTCGAAGCCAAGCACGCCATATTCGCTCAAGGGGCTGTCGAGCACCTCGAAGCGGCCGTGCGGGACGGTCGTCAGCGGGATATATTTATGCTCGTCCTTCTGGTCGACCCAGACGGCATGGCGCTGACTGAAGGTGCCGCGCCCCGAATCCTGCCCCGACAGGCGCACCTGATAGCCTTCGCTGAGCAAGGTGCCGAAGGCGAGCTGTTCGGCGGTCGCCCAGTCGAATACCTCGTCGTCCTTCTTGTTGGCGAACATCGCGGCGCGCGCGTCGATGACGCGGCGCAGCGTCTTGTGGACTTCGAGGTCGCCGGGGATCGTCGTCATCGCGCGGCCGATCGCGTCGAACAATTTATCCGAAACGCCGGTCGCGATGTTGCGGCGCGCATTTTCATGATCGGCGGGGGCATGCAGCCCCGACCAGCGGCCCGCGAACCAGTCGGCCTTGTTCGGCTTATAGCTTTTCGCGCCCTCGAATTCCTCCTCGAGGTGCGCGACGAACTCGCTGCGGTGCGTATCGGCCCAGCCGGCGTCGATCACACCCTCGGCCTCCAGCTTCGCGGCGCAGAGCTGCGACACCGGCGGATGCTGGCGGATGCTGGCATACATCAAGGGCTGGGTGAACGAGGGCTCGTCGCCTTCGTTGTGGCCGAAGCGGCGATAGCACCACATGTCGATCACGACATCGCGCTTGAAGCGCTGGCGAAAATCGATCGCCAGCTTGCAGGCAAAGGTCACCGCCTCGGGATCGTCGCCGTTGACGTGCAGGATCGGTGCCATCACCCCCTTCGCGACGTCCGACGGATAGGGCGACGAGCGCGCGAACTGCGGGCTGGTCGTGAAGCCGATCTGGTTGTTGACGATGAAGTGGATGCAGCCGCCGGTATTATAGCCGCGAATCCCCGAGAAGCCGAGGCATTCCCAGACGATCCCCTGCCCCGCGAACGCCGCGTCGCCGTGGATCAGCACCGGCAGCACCTGCTCATGCTTGCCGAGATCGTCGCGCACCACCTGCTGCGCGCGCGCCTTGCCGAGCACGACCGGATCGACCGCCTCGAGGTGCGAGGGGTTGGGAACGAGCGACATATGGACCGAAATGCCGTCGAACTCGCGATCGGTCGAAGTGCCGAGGTGATATTTGACGTCGCCCGAACCGCCGACGTCGTCGGGGTTGGCGCTGCCGCCCGAAAATTCGTGGAAGATCACCTTGTACGGCTTCGCCATGACGTTCGCGAGCATGTTGAGGCGCCCGCGGTGCGCCATGCCGTAGATGATTTCCTTCACGCCATATTGGCCGCCATATTTGATGATCGATTCCATCGCCGGGATCATCGATTCGCCGCCGTCGAGGCCGAAACGCTTGGTGCCGACATATTTGCGCGCGAGGAATTTCTCCCACTCCTCGGCCTCGATCACCTTGTTCAGGATGGCGCGTTTGCCCTCGACCGAAAATTCGATGATCTTGTCGGCGCCTTCCATCCGTTCCTGCAGGAACTGGCGTTCGACGATGTCGGCGATGTGCATATATTCGAGGCCGACCGCGCCGCAATAATTGGCCTGGAGGATCGCCACGATCTCGCGCACCGTCGCCTTTTCGAGGCCGAGCGTGCCGCCGAGCCAGACCGGCCGGTCGAGCGCCGCACCAGTGAAGCCGTGATATTCGGGGGTGAGGTCGCCGGGAAGCTCGCGCGTGCTGAGCCCGAGCGGATCGAGCTTGGCGGCAAGGTGGCCGCGGACACGATAGGTGCGGATCAGCATCATCGCGCGGATCGAATCGTCGGCCGCGCGCTCGACCTCGGCATTCGACAGCGGCACGCCGGCCTTGGCGGCGGCCGCCTTCACCGCGACCTGCATCTGCTGCGGATCGAGCGCGGCGGTCAGGTCGTCGCTGTCGATCGGCGGCCAGTTCTTCGGCGCCCAGCTCGGGCCGGCCTGCGGTTCGTCGATGTCGAAGCTTTGTCGTTCGAGGTTCATCTGCTTTTCCACGGGGAGGAAGGAATGGGTATTCTGCATATAGGAACGAAAACCCGCCGGCGAAGGATGCCGGCGGGCCGTTCGATCAGACGCGTTCCTTGAGCACTTCCGCCAACGTCGTGCCGAGTTCCGACGGGCTCGCCGAGACGGCGATGCCGGCGGCTTCCATCGCCGCGATCTTGCTTTCGGCATCGCCTTTGCCGCCCGAGACGATCGCGCCGGCGTGGCCCATGCGGCGGCCCGGAGGGGCGGTGCGGCCCGCGATGAAGCCGGCCATCGGCTTTTTGCGGCCGCGCTTCGCCTCGTCGATCAGGAACTGCGCCGCCTGCTCCTCGGCGTCGCCGCCGATCTCGCCGATCATGATGATCGACTTGGTGGCCTCGTCGGCGAGGAAAAGTTCGAGAACGTCGATGAAGTTGGTGCCGTTGACGGGGTCGCCGCCGATGCCGACCGCGGTCGTCTGACCCAGCCCGACGTTCGAGGTCTGAAACACCGCCTCATAGGTCAAGGTGCCCGAGCGCGAGACGACGCCGACGCTGCCCTTTTTGAAGATGCTGCCCGGCATGATGCCGATCTTGCATTCGTCGGGGGTCAGCACGCCGGGGCAGTTCGGGCCGATCAGGCGCGATTTCGAGCCCGACAGAGCGCGCTTCACCTTGACCATGTCGAGCACCGGAATGCCTTCGGTGATGCAGACGATCAGTTCCATCTCGGCATCGATCGCCTCGAGGATCGAGTCGGCGGCGAACGGCGGCGGGACGTAGATGCAGCTCGCGGTCGCACCGGTCGCGGCCTTGGCTTCCTCGACCGTGTTGAAGTTCGGCAGACCGATATGCGTCGTGCCGCCCTTGCCCGGCGTCACGCCGCCGACCATCTTGGTGCCGTAAGCGAGCGCCTGTTCGGTGTGGAAAGTGCCGGTGGCGCCGGTCATCCCCTGGGTGATGACCTTGGTATTCTTGTCGATAAGGATAGACATATTCTTAAGTCTCCTGGGGAGAGTCGGCCCGCCCGGCACCACGCGCAGGGCGGGCCGGATAGGGATCAGGCGAGGCTGGAATCCAGCGCCTTGCACGCGTCGAGCAGTTCCTTGACCGCGTCGACCGACACTTGCAGGCCCGCCTTGTCGGCATCGCCCAGTTCGATCTCGACGACCTTCTCGACGCCGCCGGCACCGATCTGCACCGGCACACCGACGTAGAGGCCGTCGACTCCATATTCGCCGTCGACATAGGCGGCGCAGGGCAGGATGCGCTTCTGGTCACCGAGATAGGCTTCGGCCATCGCGATGCCGCTCGCGGCCGGGGCATAGAAGGCCGAGCCGGTGCCGAGCAGCGCGACGATCTCGCCGCCGCCGCCGCGGGTGCGCTTGACGATCGCGTCGATCTTTTCCTGCGTCGACAGACCCATCTTGACGAGGTCGGGAACGGGGATGCCGTTGATCGTCGAATAACGGACGACGGGAACCATCGTGTCGCCGTGGCCGCCGAGCACGAAGGTGTTCACATCCTTGACCGAGACCGCGAACTCGTCGGCGATGAAGTGGCTGAAGCGCGCCGAATCGAGCACGCCGGCCATGCCGACGACCTTGTTGTGCGGCAGACCGGAAAATTCGCGCAGCGCCCACACCATGGCATCCAGGGGATTGGTGATGCAGATGACGAACGCGTCGGGAGCGTTCGCCTTGATGCCTTCGCCGACGGCCTTCATGACCTTGAGGTTGATGCCGAGCAGGTCGTCGCGGCTCATGCCCGGCTTGCGGGCGACACCGGCGGTGACGATGATGACGTCGGCGCCCGCGATGTCCTTATAGTCGTTGGTGCCGGTGATCTTCGCGTCGAAACCTGCGATCGGGCCGACCTGCGACAGGTCGAGCGCCTTGCCCTGCGGCACGCCTTCGACGACGTCGAACAGGACGACATCGCCGAGTTCCTTCTGCGCGGCGAGCAGCGCCAGCGTTCCGCCGATATTCCCGGCTCCGATCAATGCGATCTTCTTGCGTCCCATGGCGCGCGGCACTCCCTTCCTGGCAAGCCCGGCAAAGGTTCACGGACCGCGGGGGCACGGGCCTGACGCCCCGCTCCGGTCCCAAGACTGGCGACGCCCCTACGCTGATTCCCCTAAGGAAACAACCGCCAAAAGGATGAAATTCCGCCTTTTTTTGCAAATGGTTCGCAATAACAATAAGGCATCGGGATGCAGCGCCGAGGTGGTATGGCCACGGCTCATGACGTCGTCATTGCGAGCGTAGCGAAGCAATCCAGGGCGGTTATCGCACGCTCTGGATTGCTTCGCTACGCTCGCAATGACGAAACCGACGGATACAACCGCTTCCGCGCTATCTCAGCCGGCATCGTCCTGGCCGTGGCCGAGCGCCAGATAATCGTCGGATTGCATCTCGGCGAGCCGGCTCGCGGTGCGTTCGAACTCGAACGCGCCGTCGCCCGCCACATAGAGCGCATCGGGTTCGGCCGCGGCGCTTGCGAGCAGCTTGACCTTATATTCGTAGAGCGCGTCGATCAGCGTCACGAAGCGCGCCGCTTCGTTGCGGTTTTCCGGCCCCATGCGCGGAATGCCGACGATGATCACCGCGTGAAAATGGCGCGCGACCGCCAGATAGTCCGCCGCTCCGCGCGCTTCGCCGCACAGGCGCTTGAACGAAAAGACCGCGACGCCCTTGAGCGCCTTCGGGACGTGCAGCATCCGTCCGCCGCCGACGTCGAGATCGAGCGTCGGAACATGCGCGCGGTCCTCGGGCGGATAGTCGGTGAGGCGGAAGAAGGCGGCGGAGAGCGCGGCGCTCGCCGCATCGTCGGCGGGAACGAACCAGCGCTTGCCGTCACCGAGCCGGTGGCGGCGGTAATCGGTCGGGCCGTTGAGGCTCATCACGTCGAGCTTCGCCTCGACGAGCGCGATGAAGGGCAGGAAATGCTCGCGGTTGAGCCCGTCCTTGTAGAGATCGGACGGCGGCCGGTTCGACGTCGCGACGACGGTGACGCCGCGATCGATCAGCGCGGTGAACAGGCGCGAGAGGATCATCGCGTCGGCGCTGTTGTTCACCACCATCTCGTCGAAGGCGAGACAGCGGATATCCTCGACCAGCGCCGCGGCGACCTGCGGGATCGGGTCGCCGCTCTCGGTCTTGCGCACCTCGCGCATCCGCGCATGGACGTCCTGCATGAAGGCATGGAAATGGACGCGCCGTTTCCGCTGGATGCGGAGCTGGTCGTAGAAAAGGTCCATCAGCATCGACTTGCCGCGCCCGACCGCGCCCCAAAGGTAGACGCCGCGCGGCGCCTCCGGCTTGCGGCCGGCGATGCGCCAGAGCAAGCTGCCGCGCGGCGGCGACGCCTCGAGTTCCTCTTGCAAATGGTTCAACCGCTGGGCGGCGGCGCGCTGTTCGGGGTCGGGCCTGAGTTCGTCGGCCGCGACGAGCGCGTCATAAGCGGCGAGGACCGTGGTCATTTCCGGCTCGCCTTGCGGATCGTCCCGGCGAAGGTCAGCACGATATGGCTGTCGCCCTCGCCCTGCACCACCAGTCCGCGCAGGAAGATCAGGCGCCCGGTCTCGCGCACCAGCTCGACGATCGCGTCGAGCGGCTCGCCGACACGCCCCGCGCCGACGAACTGCGTCGACAGGTCGAGCGTCACCGAATGCCCCGCCTCGAGCGATCCGAACTGATGCGACGCCGCGAACAGCGCGACGTCGACGAGCGCCAGGCTGACCGCGCCATGGACATTGTCGCCGAGATTGCTGTGCCGGCGTTCGGGGTGCATCCGCACGCGGGCGCAAGGGCGGCCGTCCCCGGTCGGATTTTCGCTGCGCACCGACAGCGGCTCGATAAACGCGTTGAAGCGGTCCTTGTCCTTGAGATTCCAGCTTATCCAGCCGTCCGTCAATTCCTCGGCGCTGAAATTCTCGCGCCGCTTCGGTTCCTCGATGCCGTCGTTCATGCCATGCACTATCCGTCCTGCCGTGCGCGCCCTTGCCGCACGCAACGGCTCAAGCGCGTGCGGGGCGGCGACGCAAGCGGAAATATCGGCCGATGCGGGTCAGGCCGCTCAGACCTGGCGTTCGGCCTCGAGCTTCTTGATCTCGGCGATCGCGCGCGCCGGGCTCAGCCCCTTGGGGCAGGCGTTGGCGCAGTTCATGATCGTGTGGCAGCGATAGAGGCGGAAGGGGTCTTCCAGCTCGTCGAGGCGTTCGCCGGTATATTCGTCGCGGCTGTCGGCGAGCCAGCGATAGGCCTGAAGCAGAATCGCGGGGCCGAGGAACTTGTCGCTGTTCCACCAATAGCTGGGGCAACTCGTCGAGCAGCAGGCGCAGAGGATGCACTCGTAAAGACCGTCGAGCTTTTCGCGCTCCTCGGGCGACTGGAGGCGCTCCTTGCCGCTCGGCGTCGTCGTCTTGGTCTTCAGCCACGGCTCGATCGACGCATATTGGGCATAGAAATGCGTGAAGTCGGGAACCAGATCCTTGATGACTTCCATGTGCGGCAGCGGGGTGATTTGGATATCGCCCTTCAGATCCTCGATCGCGGTGGTGCAGGCGAGGCCGTTCTTGCCGTTCATGTTCATCGAGCAGCTGCCGCAGATGCCCTCGCGGCACGAGCGGCGGAAGGTCAGCGTCGAGTCCTGCTCGCCCTTCATCTTGATCAGCGCATCGAGCACCATTGGGCCGCATTTATCCAGATCGATCTCGAACGTGTCGAAATGCGGGTTTTGGCCGCTGTCGGGGCTGTATCGATAGACCTTGAACGTCTTGACGTTCGTCGCCCCCTCGGCCTTGTGGACCGTGCCGCCCTTTTGGATGCGGCTGTTCTTGGGCAGGCGAAATTCGGCCATGTCGCAGGTTCCCCTATGTGCAATCGCGGGTCGGACTAGACCCATTGGGCGGAGTCGGCAAGGGGGTGAGGCAAGGGATTAAAGCCCCTCCTCTTTAGAGGAGGGGTTGGGGTGGTGGACGCCGGTGAAGAAACACCACCCCGCTGCGACTAGCGGACAAGTCCGCAAGTCTCGCTGCCCCTCCTCTGAAGAGGAGGGGTGAAATAGGAAAAATTTGCCGCTACGGCCACACCCGATGACCGAAGACGCTGCTCCGCCACCCGCCGTCACCAGCCGCAGCGTCGCGAAGGGACTCGGCACGACCGTGCTCGCGCGGCTCGGCGCGGTGGTCGAGATCGTCGCGCAGCCGCTCTACGTCCTGATGTTCGGGCTCGCGGGTTACGGCCTCTATGCGGTGCTGTGGGCGACAGTGAACCTGCTCGAGAATATCTTCGACATGGGGATGACGAGCGCGATGCAGCGCACCGTGCCGCAGTCGGCGAGCGATGCCGAGGCCGCGGGCGCGCTGCGCACCGCGATGCTATTCGGGGTCGGTCCCTGCCTGATCGTCGCCGCGCTGATCGCCGGCTTCGCCGCCGAGCTGGCGCCATTCCTCAACGTCGCCGATCACGACCGGCCGCTCGTCGTGCCCGCGATCCGGCTTTTCGTCTGGGCGCTGCCGCTGTGGGCCTTCGTCGAGATCGCGACCTCGGCGATGCGCGCGCGGATGGTGTTCGGCGCCGAAATCCGCCTGCGGATCGTCTGGGAGCAGATCATGCGGCTGGTGTTCGCGGGGCTGTTCTTCGCGGGCGGGCTGGGGCTCAAGGGGCTGTTCATCGCGCATCTCTGCTCGCTCGGCATCACCGCCATCCTCTGCGTCCGCCTGCTCGCCCGCTATTATAATTTTGCCGACCTGCTCCGCGGCGGGCGCGGCGGCGAAGTCGAGCGCAACACCTTCTGGGCAGGCCTGTCGATCCTGCCGTCGAACATCATCGCGCGGCTGTTCGGCGACGCGCCGGCGCTGATCCTCAACCTGCTGCTGCCCGGCGCGGCGGGCGCAGCGGCGGCGGGGCTGTTCACGATCGCGCGCAAGCTGTCGAGCGTCGTCCAGCTCGTCCGCATCGCCTTCGTCTATGTGATGGCGCCGCTCGCGGCGAGCGCCGAGCGCGAGGACCGCGCGCAGGTCGCCGACATCTATGCCTATGCGACGCGGCTGATCTCCGCCATCGCCCTTCCTCTTGCAGCGGTGCTCGCGGCGGGAAGCTCGTCGCTGCTCGGGCTGTTCGGCCATCAGGCGCATGTCGCGCAGGGCGCAGTGATCATCCTGCTCTTCGCCCGCGCGCTCGAGGCGGTGCTCGGCATCTCGCAGCCGGTGCTGCAGGTCGTCGCGGCCTTTCGCCACCAGCTCACCGCCGCGATCCTGGGCGTCGCCGTCGCGCTCGCGTCGGGCTGGCTGATCCTCGGCCATCTCGACGCGCTGACCGGAGTCACGCTGGCGATGTCGATCGGGCTGGTCGTGATGGCGGGCATTCCGATGGTGCAGCTGGCGATGGGCGAGCGGCTGCATCCCTTCGACCAGCGCTTCCCGAAGGTCGCGCTTCGCGGCCTGCTGGTCACGCTCGCAGCGGGGGCGCTCGCCCTGCTCGTCAGCCGCCTGCCCGACGCGGCAGCGCTGCCGCTGATCACCGCCATCGCGGCGGGCGCGATCTGGTCATCGCTGCGCTTCGCGCTGCCCCACGCCGACCGGGCCTCGCTGGGGAAGACGGCGCGGAAACTGCGACTGGTTTAGCCTCCTCCGTTCGCCAGGCCGGACTTGATCCGGCATCCATCATTACGATCGTTGCATGGACCCCGGATCAAGTCCGGGGTGACGAAGAAGGAACTGGTCTTATTTTGGCCGCAAAATTTGCTAGAGGGGGCGACTGATTTTTCGCCGCGATGGGTTTGACCTCCCGCGGCCAACAGGCGGAACTCGATGTACCAGCAAGAACTCGCCCGCAGCGGCAAGCGCCTCTTCTTCATTCGCGGCACCTATATCTACATCACCATCGCGATCTCGGTGCTGATTGCCTGGTGCAGCAAGGATTGGGGTCCGTTCAACAGCGCGGCCGGCGACTGCGCCTGGTTCTGGCTGTCGCTCGGCGTCGCCAGCGCCGGCGCGATCGTCCGCGTCTTCACCAGCGGCTGGGCCGCGCTCGGCACTTCGGGCCGCGCCAAGGTCGCCGCCGAGGCGAGCGAGCTCAACACCACCGGCCCCTACAGCCTGGTGCGCAACCCGCTTTATGTCGGGCGCATCCTCAATTTCACCGGCCTTGCGATGCTGTCGGGAAGCTGGGTGTTCGGGGCGATCGTCTTTCTGCTCGGCGTCCTGATCTACGAGCGCATCTCGATCTATGAGGAAGAGTTCTTGCGCGAAAAGTTCGGCGCGGCGCACGCCGAATGGGCGAAGGACGTTCCCGCGCTCCTCCCCCGCCTCACCGGCTGGGTGAAGCCCAAATATCCCTTCTGGTGGAAGCGGATGATCTGGCGCGAGCAGAACAAGCTGTTCCTGCTCGCGACGACGGTATTCCTGACCTGGTTCGCGCGAATGGACTTCAACTTCGACGCGCTGACCCCGGCCCAGTGGAACTGGGTCTATGCCTTCGGCGCGCTCGTCGTCGTCCGCTTCTTCATCGGCGGGCTGAAGATGATCGGCTTCTTCAAGGAATTGAGCTGATCCGATGGGGGAGCGAGCCGCTCCCCCCGGCGAGCGCGCGGAGCGGCTCGCTCCCCTGATCGCAGTCGTCGGCAGCGACGGGTCGGGCAAGTCGACCCTGTCGGCCGATCTGCTCGCGCATGTGCAAAAGACGCGCACGGCTGAGAGCGGCTATCTCGGCCTCGGCTCGGGCGAGCAGGGCCGGCGCATCGGGCGCTGGCCGATCGTCGGCCCACCGCTCCACCGCTTCCTCGACGGCATCGCCGACAAGCTGCGCGAGCCGGGTGAGCCGATCCCCGGCAGGCTCGCAGCGCGCTACGCGCTGAACAAGTCGAAGAAACGCCGCGCGAAGTTCGAGCAGCTTCTGGAGCGCCGCCGCGCGGGCGTGACGATCGTCACCGACCGCTATCCGCAGATTGACGTGCCGGGCCTCCACGACGGCCCGATCCTCACCGGGCGCGCGACCGGCCCGCGCCTTGCCGCAATGCAGGCCGAGGAACGCGCGCTCTATGCCGACATGGCGGCCTATGTCCCGACGCTCGTCATCCGGCTGCACGTCGACGTCGACACGGTGATGGCGCGCAAACCCGATCATGACCGCGCGCTGATCACGCGCAAGGTCGAGACGGTGCCGCTGCTGGCGATGGGCGGCGCGCCGATCGTCGATATCGACGCGACGATTCCCTATGAGGAAGAACTGGCGCTGGCGATCGCGGCGGTGGACGCGGCGCTGGCGAGAGCCTGAACTCTCCACTTTCGTCATTGCGAGCGTAGCGAAGCAATCCAGAGCGGTTTACGCAGGCTCTGGATTGCTTCGCTACGCTCGCAATGACGAGTTGGTGGAAACACGCTCCGCCATGATCTTCTCGATCAGCACGACGTCGGCGGGCTTGTCGGCGTCGATGCACGCTTCGCCTTCGGACATCGGCACGACCTTCGCTTTGAGCCCGAAGCGAAGCCCGGCGCGTGCGATGCCCTGCTGGATGGTGAACAGCCGCAGCAGCGCGCCCAGCAGCAGCCATGGCCCGAACGCCGCGATGATCTTCAGCCCCTTCTTGCGGTCGCGCTCGATCCGTCCCCAGAAGTCGAGCAAAGGCAGCACCCGGCGCCCGCGCAGGCGGAACAGGTTCGCGCCCGACCACCAGCCGCCGCGAAACTTGAGCCAGGTCCGCTTCGATTCGGGATAGCGCGCGAGCAGCACCCGCCGCTCGACCATCGCGACCGCGACATCGCTGTCCTCGGCGCCCGCCAGAAATTCGGCGATCATCGCGGGGGTGAGCAGGACATTGTCGGCGGTCGTCACCAGCACCGGCGCGTCCCCCTCGGGAAGCGCGGCGGCGAGCGAAGCGCTGATCCCCTGCCCCGAATCCGCGAAATGGAGGTCGGCGAGGCCGGCCAGCCCCGGCTCGGCGGCCAGTTCGGCGCTGTTCTGCGCCAGCACGGTAATCGGCCCGACACCCGGCGCGGCGCAGAGCGCGCGCACGACATGGACGAGCATCGGCTGACCCGCAATCGGCAGCAGCGCCTTGGTCGAGGCGCCGGTGCCGGAAAGCAGCGGGTCGGGTCCGGGGCGGCTCCCGGCCATGACGATCGCGGGGATGGGGGCGGGAACGGGCGCACTCATCGCGCGGCCTCCACCCGCCGGCCGGTCACACCGCGCAGGAAATCGCTCGCCTCGTCGAGCACCGGCCCGCGCGAACGGAACGGCGCCGACAGCGCCATGACGATGCCGGTGTGCCCGATGCCGGGATAGAGGCGCAGCGTCGCCGAACCGCCCGCCTTCTCGATCGCGGCGGCGAGGTTCTGGCTGTTGCGCGGGCGCACCGTCGCATCTTCGTCGCCGCTCGCCAGCCACAGGGGCGGGGCATCGCCGCGCGCATAGGCGATGGGCTGCGTCTTCTCCGCCGGCTTCACCTTGCCCATCGCCTTTTCGGCAAGTCCGCCCTTTTCCATCGGCAGGAAATCATAGGGACCGGCCAGCCCCGCGACGCCGCGCAGGATCGCCGGATCGCTCTTCGCCGCGCGCAGCCAGGTCGGATCGAGCGCGAGCATCACCGCGTTATAGGCGCCCGCCGAATGGCCCATCAGCGCGATGCGGTCGGGATCGCCCGCAAGGCCATCGATATAGCGATGCGTCCAGGCGACCGCGGCGGCGCTGTCTTCCAGGAAATCGGGCCAATGCGCCTTGGGCGTCAGGCGATAGTCGGGAATGACGACGACGAAACCCTTCTGCGCGAGCGCGCGGCCGACGAAGCCGTAGCTCGCGCGCTCGCCGCTGTTCCAGCCGCCGCCATAGAAGAAGACGATCACCGGCAGCTGGTCGCCCTGCTGCACATTTTCAGGCGCCCATATGTCGAGCATCTGCCGCGGGCCGTTGCCATAGGGTTGCCCCGCGAGCAGCAGCCGCGCGCCGCCGCCCGAACCGAGCAGCTTGTCGGCCATGTCGAGCGATTTCGCGCCGCCCGCGACCACCGCCTTCGCGCCGCCACCGAAAAGAAGCAGCAGGAGCACCGCCACGATGAGGAATTTGATCAAACGCCGTCCCTTGACTTCGCGCCCCGCAGGCCCGCGCCCTACAGGGGCCGGGGGCGGGGAACAACCAATTCCTATCCGTTTCCTCTTCCCGTCACCCCGGGCTTGACCCGGGGTCCCGCTCTCCACCCCCGACCCAGTAAGCGGGACCCCCGGGACAGAGATCGGCCGGGCGGCGGGGGGG
>NZ_JAOZVW010000036.1:11974-67601 GCF_025869345.1 Sphingopyxis sp. | reverse complement strand
CCCTCCCCTTCAGGGGAGGGCAGCGAGACTTGGCAGCTTGCTGCCTAGTCGCAGCGGGTGGGGCTATCGGCCTTGTTCTGCGCCGATGATCCCCACCCCAACCCCTCCCCTGAAGGGGAGGGGCATAATCAGGTCACCGCGCGAAGGTGGCCTCCCCGACCAGCGCCTGACTCGGCGGCGCGGCGGCCTCCGCGACCGGCGTAATCCTGCCCGCGCGAGTCTGCACCTTCGTGCCCGGCTGCGCGAGCTGGGTGCCGGTGATCACGACGCGGTCGGCCGGCGCGATGCCGCCGCGCACGACGCGCAGCCCGTCGACGACCGGGCCGAGCCGGACCTCGCGCGCCGCGACCTGACCATCCTTGCCGACCACCAGCAAAATCTTGCGCGCCTGGTCGGTCTGCACCGCCGCATCGGGGACGAGCAGCGCGCGTTCGCTGGCGCCGCTCGCCAGCCGCATGTTGCCGAACATGCCCGGCGACAGGAACAGGTCGGGATTGGCGATCACCGCGCGGCCGCGGATCGTCCCCGATCGCGGGTCGATGCCGTTGTCGGTGAAATCGAGCCGGCCGGTGCGGCTGTAGTCCGCTTCGTCCTGCAGCCTGATCTGCACCTCGGTTCCCCTGGCGCCCGCTTCCTCGGCGCGTTTCGCTTTCAGGAACAGGCCCTCCGAGCCGTTGAAGCTGAAATAAATGGGATCGAGCGCGTTGATCGTCGTCAGTAGGCTGCCGGTGCTGCCTTCGCCCGCGGCGACGAGGTTGCCCGCATCGACCCGGCGGTCCGAGATGCGCCCGCTGATCGGCGCGCGCACCCGCGTGAACTCCATGTCGAGCGCCCGCGAGCGCACCCGCGCATCGGCGGCGGCAAGCGCGGCCGACGCCGCGCGCAGCCTGGCGCCGAGCTGGTCGAGGTCGCTTTGCGACACCGCATCGTCGGCGACGAGCCGGTTGGCGCGCGCGAGGTTGGTCTGCGCGAGCGCCAGATCGCTGCGTGCGCTCGCCGCCTCGGCGCGCGCTTCGGCGAGCGCGGCGGCGAAGGGGCGCGGGTCGATGGTGAAGAGAAGCTGTCCCTTGCGGACGATCTGACCGTCGGTGAAATGGACGCCGACGAGCTGGCCCGAGACGCGCGGGCGCACCTCGACCGCCTGGCTCGCTTCGAAGCGGCCGACATAATCGTCCCATTCGTCGATGTCGCGCACCAGCGGCGCCGCGACGGTGACGACCGGGATCGGCGGCGCGGCGTTGGCCGGCGCCTCGCGGTGGGTCAGGCCCCAGCCGCCGGCGAGAACGAGCGCGACCGGCAGGCCGATCTGCAGGGTCCGGCGCCAGCGGCGCGGGGGCCGGGCCGGGGTGAGGGCGGCGTCCGCCGTCTCCTCGGACTCCAAAAGGGGCCGGATCGGGGAGAGCATGTTCATGGGTCTACTTTCGGAAGAGGCGGGCGACGTGGACTTCGGCGACGCGCTTGCCCAGCAGTTCATAATGATCGGTGCTGAAACCCGCGGCGAAGAAGGCCTTGAGTTCGGCCTTCGGCACCGAATAGCTGTGGTGCCAGGTCAGCACCGCCATCCGGCGCAGCGCTTCGAGCCGCGGATCGGCGAGGCGGCGGTTCACCGCGTCGCCAAAGATCCGGCCGAGCCATATCGCGACCCGGCCGGGCTCGCGCAGGCTCGATGGCCGGTCGTGACGGGCAAGCATCACGACCGACCATTCCAGCGCCGAAAAGCCTGCGGGACTATCGGCTTTCGGCGCTGCGGGAGCGGGGGAGAAGGCGGAAGCCGGCGCGATGGCGGCGGCGGCTCCGTCGGTCAGGGCAAGATAGGCCATGGTCGGTCCTCCGTGGATATTGGCCGGGCGCAAGGGGGCGCACGCCCCGGAACGCTTGCGCCCGGCGAGGGGAGAGTCTGGGTGCAGAAAGCCGTTCCCCCGTCATCGACGGCGGTGCGCGATCCTGCGAAACATGTCTGTCTGGGTTGGCCCGGGGATCAGGCCGGCACAGCGGGGACGGAGTGCATCCGCGCTTCTTGCGGCGCGGCGGCCATTCCGACCATCTGTACCACACGGTATATAAACCCGGCGTTCATCTTGTCAAGGAATTTTATACCGTCCGGTATGAAAAAATTCGGTCGCCCCTTGTCGATCCCCGATCTGACCCGGGAACGCGAGGCAAGGGGCCGCCGTCAGGCGCTCGGCCAGAGCGCCAGCCCGGTGTCGACCAGCCGCTCGAGCTCGTCCATCGTCGCGCCCGCGCCGGCCTGGACCGAAATGCCCTGCAGCAGCGCATAGAGCAGGCTGGTCAGCCCCTGCGCGTCGACATGGGCGGGCAGGTCGCCCTCTGCCTTCGCGCGCTCGAAGCGCTCGACCAGCGCGCGCTGCGACGAGGCGCGGCGCCCGAGCACGTCGGCCTTGATCGATTCGGCTTCGGGGCTGCACGCAAGCGAGCTCAAAAGCCCCATGCACCCCTTGGGATCGGTGGTGCCGGCGTGCGTCATCAGCGCGCCGTGGAGATAATATTCGGCGACCTTGCGCGCGGTCGGCTGGTCGAGCGCGGCGCGCGTATATTCGAGCTTCTCGGTCTCGTAGAGGTCGAGCGCCTTGTGAAACAGCGCTTCCTTGTTGCCGAAGGCGGCATAGAGGCTGGGCTTGGTGATTCCCATCGCCTCGGTCAGGTCGGCCATCGACGCGCCGTCATAACCCTTCGCCCAGAAGACGTGGAGGGCTTCGGCCAGTGCCTTGTCGACACAGAATTCGCGCGGGCGCCCCTTGACCGGGGTAGCGATATCGCTTTCCATAACGAACGGTATATAATCGATCGGGCTGGAAAGTCTAGGGTCAGGACCCATTAATTCCCCGTTCGAGGCGTCGAAATGGCGAAGATATCGGGTTCGGGCGGATGCAGCGGGTAGCATCGCTACCCGCAAGGCCGCGCGGACCCGAGATCGAAGCCATTTCGGCGTCCCTTCGGGATTTGATCGATTTTGTCCATTGCTTCGTCAGAAAGTCTCGAAATATCGACATATTCTTTCGCCTTTCTTCCTCGCACTGAACAAAATCGCTTCAAACCTCGAACGGGGAATTGATGGGTCCTGACCCTTGGGGCAACGGTTCGGCTGGGGTCTGGGGGGCGTCGCGATGATAGAGGCCGCCGAAATAGGCCTCGGCATAGTCGGGCGGATAGTTGTTCATGCTGATGAAGCCAGGCGACGCGGCGCGGTGATCGTCGTGATGGATCATCGCATAGTGGCGAAAACCCATTTCGTGCGCCGCGGCTTCGAGCAGCCGTTCGACGTCGGCAAGGCCGGCCGCCTGCTGGATTTCGGCGAGGAAGGCCGACGCGAAGGTCAGCGCGCCCGCGTCCAGACCCTGGTTCGGTAGAAAATCGCCGCCTTGCATCCTTTCACCTCCGGCTTGCCGTCGGGGTGGAGGATCATGTTGGGCCCTTCGCTGCCGGGCAAATAAGGCCGCCGCCCGATGCCGGGACTGGCGGGACGGCGGCCGAGTTGTCCCTCAGGGGAGAGGGAGTGCGAGAGACTGTTTTCCGGTCCAAAAAACCGGGCCGATGCTTGCCCGGGAGCAAGCGAAGCATCGGCCCAAGGTTGTTCCCCCAGTGGAGAGAGGACTCAGAATTTCTTGGCGATACTGAACCCGATGATGCGCGGGTCGAGCGTGAAGACGTTGGTCGTCAGCCCGCTGTCGTCGCTGTTCAGGAAGGCATCGGTGATCGGCGTCGAGTTGAAGACGTTTTTGACATAGGCTTCGATCGACAGGTCATCGGGACCATCGACGCGCAAAGAGATGTTGAAGTTCGTCCAGTCGCGCAGCCGATCGTAGGGGTTGAGATTGTAAACCCGCGCCCAGCTCTTGGCCTGCCAATAGCCGTCGCCGCGGATCGTGGCGCTCCAGTCGCCATCGAAGGGGATCGTATATTCCGCGCCGACGTTCACCGTCCAATGCGGCGAGTTGGGCAGTTCGTTGCCGCCGAGGTCCGTGTAGAAACCAGCGCCGCCGTTGATTTCCGGGTAATTGACCGGATCATAAAGTTGGCCGGTCGCGGGATCGGGCAAACTAGCCCCACTAAGTCCGAAAATGCCGCCATACCCGCCGCACAGCTTCCAATATTCCACAAGCTGATCCTTGGTCCGCACCCAGGATTCGGCATAGTGAAGCGGCACGACGCAGTTCGACGGCAGTTGCGGCCACGGCTTCACTACGACGTAATCGGGATTGCCGAGGGTTCGGTTCATCGGGTCGATCGATCTTTCGCCCTTGCCGATGCGAGTCCGTAGATAGCCGACATTGGCATTGAAGCGCAGGCGATCGACCGGCTCGAACATGGCGGACAGTTCGGCGCCCCACACCTTGGCGTCGAAATTCTCGTTGATCGCGGTGCGGTCGCGAATCTGCGACACCTGATAATTTTTATAGTCATAATAGAAGGCGCTGGCATTGAGCGTCAGCCGTCCGCCCATCAGGACATTCTTGGTGCCGATCTCCAAGGCGTTGACGAACTCCGGTTCGAATGTCGGACCATAGTTGACGGCGGTAAGCTTCAGAACAGGGAGGATGTTCAGTGTTTCCAGCAACGCCTGATATGCCTCCGGCACAATACCCGCATCTACCAGTTGCTGAGACGTCGCAAAACCCGGAGTCGGCGGATTCATACCGCCGGCCTTGTAACCGCGACTGTAGAAGGCATAAATCAGCGTATCGTCGGTGAAGCCGAGCTGCGGTTTCCAGTCGATGCCGGCGCGGCCGGTGAACTCGCCCCAACTTAGCTTGATGTCGGGTCCGGCGGGATAACCTTTAGCGACCAACCCGCCCGCCTCGACGGTGGGGGCCAGAAACAATTGGCTTGGCACCGGCGTGAAGGTCTTACGATCTCGGGTATAGCGCAGGCCCGCCGTCAGCTTCAGGCTCGGGTTGATCTCATAATAGGCCTCGCCGAACGCCGCCCAGCTTTCCAGCTTATAGGGATTGGAGGAACGGAAATAATTATGCCCTTCGCCGTCGATATTCTCGACCGGGTTGGGATCGACATAGGGGCAATATTCAACCCCTTCCACCGGAGGGAGGCCGAAAACTCCAAATCCAATACTATTTCTGGAGCACCCGTCCGTGCCTTGGCTAAATGGCGCCATAGACGCCACGGCCGTGAACAAATTGCTCATCACATAATAATCGTTCTGAGTCCGAAATTTCGTGTAATTCCCGCCGATGCTGAAATTGAACGGTCCGTTGAAGTCGGACTGAAGCCGCAGTTCCTGAGCGAACTGCTTTGAATCGGCGGACGAAATATCGAAGACCCCGAGCGTATCGGAACAACCGATCTGCGGATCGCACAATATCCCGCCGGGCGCGATCCCGCGCATCCTGCTCGGAACATAGGCATCTCTGCCGTCGACAAATGCATAATCCACCCAACCAGATGTGTCATTGAAGATCGGCTGTGTATTGAAGCGGTTATAGTCCTGAAAACTGTAAACGCCGTCCCAGTTCCACGCGGTCTGTGAGGACAGGGTGAGACCATCGGCCAGATCGGCGTCGAGATTGAGTTCGAGCAGGTCCGATTTGGCGCGATAGATCGGATCCCGGAAGGATGCGATTTCGCGAAGATCGCGCGATTGCATCAGGCCGCCATAGGGATCGACGAGCTTGATGAGTGTCTCGCCTCCTCGAAGAGCGGGATTGGGGTTTGAACTACTAGGCGGTGCATATCCTTGAAGATAGATGGAGTTCGTCACCCCAAGACCAAAGACATAGCCGGTAGCGAGGCCATTGGGCGTGCCGAACGCATCGTCATCATAAAGGCTGCCTGCCTTGCAGCCGGTGCTAAACAACGCCTGGCGCAACGCCAATAATCGCGAAGGAAAGCCACCGCCGCCCTGCCTTGCGATAAGAGATTCGGACCCGACCATCTCCGGGCTGGCGTCGCGATGGCAAAGCTGTTTTCCGGTGCGCGAGCGGTTGTCGCTCTCGCGAAAGCGCTCCCAGATGAAATTGCCGCGCAGCCAGTCATTCTCGAAGCCGAGCGTCGCGCGTAGCGAATAAAGGTCGCGGCCGTTGACGCGGTTCTTCGTCACCGAATTATAATCATAGCCATCGCGGTCGGTCATCGACCCGGCGATACGCAGGCCGAAGCTATCGGGGACGATCGGGATGTTGAGCATTCCCACCATACGGCGGCTGTCGTAATTGCCGACCTCGCCCTTGATGCTGCCCTCGAACTTGCCCAGCTTCGGCTTCGCAGTGATCAGGTTGATGACGCCGCCCGTCGCATTGCGACCGTAGAGCGTCCCCTGCGGCCCGCGCAGCACCTCCAGCCGCTCCATGTCGAAGAATTCTTGCTCGAAGAAGCGGTTGTGGATGATGCCGACATTGTTGAAGCTGACCGCGACGCCGGGGTCGGACGTGGCCGAAACGGCCTTGGTGCCGATGCCACGGATCGAGATGTTGTAGCTGGTGAAGTTCGACTTGCTGAACGTCAGGTTCGGCACCGCGCGCATGATGTCGGCGCCGCTTTCGATCTTCTGCTCTTCCAGATTTTTCTGTGACAGCGCCGTAATCGCGATGGGGACATCCTGTGCCGATTCCACGCGCTTCTGCGCCGTGACGACGATTTCCTCGCCGCGATAGCTGTCATCGGCCGCCGCCGATTGTCCATCCGACGCCGCGACGATGGTGACGACGGCGGCGCTGGACGGGTCGCCGCGGGCAACCAAGCCGGTGCCGGCCAGCAGCGTCCGTAGCCCCTCGCTGACGCTCATCGTGCCGTGGACGGCGTTGGTCGTCTTTCCGCGCGTCGTAACGCCGCTCGCAACGATCTGGATACCGGCCTGCCGGGCGAATTCGGGAATGGCGCGCGCGGCGTCCTGCGCCGCGACATCGAAGCTGCGTTCCTGCGCCATCGCCGGGCTGGCAACCGCCACCGCGATGATCGCCGTCACGCTTGCCATCGTGCGCGCGCCGTTGAACTCGAAAATTCCCCGCATCTTGTCCCTCCCATATAAGAGGCGCGTTGTGCGCCTTCATAAGGTAGGATGCAGCGCCGCCGCGTTTCCGATGCTCGCGCCGGAAAAAATCAGGAGCCGGTCGCGACGAGGTGCATGTTACCCGACCGCATTTCCACGCGCGCGCCGATCAGCGGCGCGACCGCGCGGGCGAAATCGCCGGGTTCGTTGGTGCGGAAATAGCCGACGATCGGCATCCGGGCGAGGACAGGGTCCTCGACCACCAGCTTGCGGTGGTTGTAGCGGTTCAGTTCCGCGACGGCATAGGACAGGGGCTCGCCATTGAGGGCGAGGCCGCCGTCGCGCCAGGCGAGGGCGCGCTCGATCTCGTCCGCGGCCTTCACCGCCACGATGGCCCCCGTGCCCGTCGCGACGAAGCTGCGCTCGCCCTGCGCGATGCGGATGCGGGTCGCCTCTTGGCCTTCGGTCCATGTCTCGACCACGCCCTCGGTCACGAGGATGTCGACGCCTTCAGGATTGCGCCGCACGGAAAAGGCGGTGCCGATGGCGCGGACGCGGACGTTGCCGATATCGACCACGAAGGGCCGGTGCGCGTCGTGCGCGACCTGAAACCAGGCTTCGCCTTCCTCCAGAGTGATATGGCGCTGCTCCGGTTCGAGCGCGACCGCGATGCGGCTGGCGGTGTTGACCGTGGCGACCGAGCCATCGGCCAGCGGCAGCCGGCGCACCTCGCCGACCGTCGTCGAAAATTCCTGGCCCGACGGCATCAGCAGGACGCCCGCGACGCCGGCCGCAATCGCCGCGCCCGCGACGGCGCCGCCGGCAAGGAAGCGACGGCGGGCGATCCGCGCTGGCGCCGGGGCTTCCTCTTCCGGTGCGGCGGGGAAGTCCTCCGCGTCGATCAGCGCGGGGGCGCGGGCGATATAGACCAGCGCCGCCTCGGCCCGCAGCAACGCGCCTTCGCGCCGTTCATCGGCGGCGAGCCAGGCGTCGAGTTCCCGCTGTTCGCCGGGTGAGAGCGGGCCTGCATCGCGGCGGATGGCCCAGCGCGCCGCGCCGTCGTCATCCATTGCCCGATGTGCCTTTGAGCGTCGCGTGGCGCGTTTCCGAAGGGTCCGCGCTTTCGCGATCTTCGGTCGTAATCGCCTTGAGGATGAGCTTGAGGCCGCGAATGGCCTGTTGCTCGATGGTGTGTTCGGGCAGGTCGAGCCGCTCGGCGATCTCGCGCTGCGAGAAGCCTTCGACGCGGCGCAATTCGAATATCTCGCGGCAGCGCGGCGGCAAATCCTCGATCATGCGCCGCACGCGGGCCAGTTCGCGCCGCGCGGCGACGTGCCGCTCCGGGCCGGGGGCGTCGTCTTCGAGCGCCAGCGCCTGCGTGTCGGTCAGATGGTCGATCCGCACGATCCGGTTGCGGCGAATGCGCTGGAGCATCACCATCCGCGCGGCGGTGAACAGATAGCCGCGCCCGTCGCGGATATGCGCGACGCTCTTCAACCGGGCGATGTTCAAATAGGTTTCCTGCACGATGTCGTCGATTTCCTCACCCGCAACCGCCATGCGCCGCAGACGCGCGCGCAGCGCGGCCTCGTGCGGAATCACGTTGCCGGCCACCCACGCGATAATCTCGGCACGGCTTTGCCCCAAGCCGATACTCCTCCTCTCCCCGATTTCGCCTTGGCTGTCCTGTCCCTTTCGCGCCTCGGCTAAATAGTAGGATGCACCGCGGCGACTTTTCCGATGGCAGAGCGAAAGTTTTTGAAAAATCCCGCTAACGGGGCTTCTTCGCCTGCGCGCACAACTCGTCGAGGTGATCGCTCCATCATTGTGCCATCTTCACGCACTCCTTCCAATGCGCGCCGCGATGGCAGGCGGCGCGAACCCGGTCGGTAAGCCCGACGCTAGAATCGGCAAAATGGCCGCCAAACACGCTCGGATGCTGTGGGATCGCGCTGGACATCGTCGGAGAATGAGAGGCAATATGCCGCAGTTTTCTGCGGCTTCCAAAGGAAAGCTCGGACGATGTCGGATGAGGTTATGGAGGTGAAGGGAATCCAAGGCGATTGCTAGGCGTTGGATTTATTGGAATTTCTTCGACCAGCCGTGCCGCACTGCCCCCAATCTGGCCCCCACCAGTCGCCGTGGGTAGGGTTCGGTTCCCGTAGAGGGAAGGCTGCAAATCGACTTTTGGGCGCGTTTCACGCTCCGAGTCGATGAGCTGCTCTTACCATCGTGATCGCCACATGACTATGCCCGCGAAGCCTATTCTCGGTCAAAGAGCCGCTTGAGACTGACGTAACGGATAAAGGTCGACCGGCCGACTTTTACGGCTTCGATTTCACCGGCTCCGATGAGTTCATAGAGCGTCGATCGACTGATGCCGGTCAGCTTCACCGCGACCGGAACACGAACGCCGATCGGCTCGGTGGGCAGTATGCCAAAAACGTCCTGAACGGAAGAAAGCGAACCCTCTCGCTCGCTCCGGATTGAATCGCTCATATGCGAGCCGATTTTGCGCGGGTGCGGCCTGCTGCCCCTGTCGTCAAGGCGGCCAGACTCTGACTTGGAATCGTCTTCGCTGCGCATGATTGACACCTTCGGTGATAGGGAAGCCCCAACCATGCGCGCGATCAAAAAACATGAAAATCGGTGCCGCTAAATAGGCCGGAAAACCGCCATTTTTCAGCCTTCTGGCACTGTCGCCGCTAAAGCGGCACTGTTTCGGGTCCTATAAAACGATGTGCAGACAACAGCTTAGTCCTGTTCGCGCGGTCGGACAGTGTCGTAGCTTTATATCTTGCCTTATCAGTAAGCCCCTGAATCCGCGCCAATTCCCTCCGAAATTATCTCTCGACCTGGCGAATCGCCTACGCAGACCGCCTGCCACGATCGGGTAAAACTGGCCGAAAGCTGGCCCCCCTTGATTCGTCGATTGAAGGAAGCAGACATGCCCGCCGTCAACACAGCCCGCATCGGGTGCCTGAACGATCAGCGACATTACAAAAAGTTCATTTGACGAGCGACATCCGCTTAGCGTGTTAGCGTGGTGAAAACTTCCAAATCGGTTCCAATTCTTCTCCATACTGGATAAAAGAAGGCGGGATTTTTGCTCCGAACTGGGACATCCTTTCCCCTGCCATTTCAGGGGGGATGGATATGGAACAAATGCTTCCGTCCATGGGCGTCCGAACGGCCGACCATGACCCGCGCATCCGGGCACTCGAAACCGAGTTGCAGCGCATAAGCTCGATACTGGATGATATAATGGGCGCGAATGGACGCCGGGATGGCGCCGCGCCGGTGCCGCTGCCGCTGCCGCGCTTTCAGCATCCGACGAGCTATTCGCGGCCGAGCCTGCTTGCTCCGGACGACAAAATGGCAAAGCGCACGCGCGCTAAGCTCGTCCGCCATGAGATCCGGCGGCGGCGGAAGCGCGAGACATGCTGGCCGGCGGATCTGTTCGCCGATCCTGCGTGGGACATGCTACTCGATCTCTATGCGGCGGCTTGCGAGGAAAAGGAGGTCTCGGTCTCCAGTCTCTGCATCGCGGCAGCGGTGCCGGCGACGACGGCGCTGCGCTGGATCAAGACGCTGGTTGCTGACGGCATTCTTCTGCGGCGAGAAGACGCCGATGACCGGCGGCGCATTTTCGTCGGCCTTAGCGACGACGCGTTCGCCCGGATGGAGCGCTATTTCGACGAACTCGAAGATTAGCCGCCGTCAGTTGTTGAAATAGTTCCGCTTCATCTGTTCGATTTCGGCCGACGACGCGGGCTCGCCAAGCCGGTCGTTGAGCGCCTGGATGCAGGCATCGAGCATCGATGCGACCCGGAGCTCGCCGATGCGGTCCAGAACGCCGATCTGCTCGACCAGCGTGTCGCGCACGCCGCGCATCATCGGTGAATGATCGGAGTCCTGGGTCATGTCCGCCGCGCCCCATGCGAAATGCGTCGCCCGCGGGGCGATCCCCAACGGCGAAGCCGCTTAGCAGAAGGCTTCGAAGAGGTGAACCCCTGAATGACTCACCCCATCCCGATCAGGGACAGGGCGGTCCGATGCGAAGCGTATCGCCTTCCAGTTTGGCGTCGACCAGCTTCAGATCGCGCAGGATTGCCGCGATACGTATCACGGTCGAAGCGTGCAAACCCGTCGCGCACGCGATCTCGGTCGAAGTTCGCGTGTTGTCGTCGAGGGCGAGGAGAATAGCCTGGGCCATAAGGCCGAAGACGGGCGGATAGAAGCGGTCGTCGAGATCAGCCATGGCGGTGTCGATCTATTCCAGGGAGGCCGACATCGGCGAACGTCTGGCGGCCTTTGATTTCTGATTGGCCCAGATGGCCGCGAGCAGGATCACGAGCATTTGGGGATACGCCCAAATGCTTTGGCTATCGGCATAAATGCGCGGCAAGATGTCGGGGGCCACGAACTTCGCCAGATTGACCATGCATGGAATGAGCTGAAAGGCCGGCAGGCACAGGGTCCAGTAGAAGTGGCTCTTGAGCGCATGCGCCAGAAAGACAGCGAACGCGACCAGATCGACCAGCGTGAACAGCCAACTGCCGGTGTAGAAGGTTGCTCCCAGCAGCGCCGCCGCCAATGTGAGAAAGGATGCGGCGGTAAGCGTCCATATCGCGATGCGCGGCTCGCGCCATTTGCTGCGTTCGACATAGGCGAGCACTGCGAGCAGTAAAATGAGATAGATGACCGCCCGGATCATAGGTGACGTCCTTCAGGAAGCACGATCAACGATCCGGGCGGGCATAATTCAGGCGGCCCGCTTCTGGTCGGTCTTCGCCACCTCGTCGCTCTCGAGGCAGGCCCCGGTGTCGGGGACACCCTTGGCGAGGCCGCCCACGCCGACGATCACATTGCGCAGTCCGACCTTCGATTTCAGGGCGTCGAGTTCATTGTGGAGCGCCACCAGATCGGTGCGGCTGCCGAACGCCGCAGCGATCGCCCCCTGTAGATGCGTGAAAGCCTTGTCGCCGACGACCGAGGAGAGTTTCGCCGATGCTTGGGCGCTCGGAAGCGAAGCGGCTAGCGCGCCAAGCTTCACGATGGCATTGTCGATCGCCGCTTCGGCTTCATGCACTTCGCGAGCGATCTTATTGGCGATTGCGAGACGTTCTTTAAGCATGCTTCCCCCTGCCTGCGGATCGGTGCAGGCTCCTATCATGGGGACGAGAACATCCTCGAAATGCCGGCCAGTCCGTTCACCAAGGCGCCAAAGGCGATGGCAGTGCCGATCGCGATGGCGAAGATGTAGAAGAGTCGCCTGCCAATCGAAAGCTGGTTCTCGGCTCCCAGGAATTTGGCGAGCGGATGTGAAGGCTCAAGCCATGACCTGCCGCTTCCAGAATCCCTATGGGATACCGGCTCGATGCTGTCCTTCTGCTTGAGATCGCCGGGTCCGTCGCCTTGCCCCGTCGATGCCTCTCTTTTGGCATCGCTATCGGGGCGGGGAAGCTCCGAGCGTTCATATGTCAAATTGGTATTAGCAGGCGTTACGGTAACATCGGGTGCTTCGAGCGGAGCACCGGATAGCATCCGCGCGGCGACAAAGCGCGAGGTCGTGCCGAGCTTCGCGCAGGCGGCTTTCAATCGTGCATCGACCGTATGCCGCGAAATTCCCAGCTTTCTCGCGATTTCTTTTGATTGCAAATGCTCGGCGACCAGTTCGAGACAGGCTCTCTCACCTGACGTCAATTGATCGAGCGCCGTTCCGCCCCCGCTTTCGCGATTGTCCGTCATCTGATCTACCCACCGCCCCGGACACTCATAATGACGCCTTTGGAAGGCTTCAATCAAGCTTTGGTTTACGCTGCGGAAACCAATTCTTCCGAGTCAAGCATCGCTGAGCTCCCGGATGGGATTGTCCTGGGGGCGCAGCTCGAGCGAATCCTTCTTGTCACTTGGGCCGTGCCGATCTGATCGAGGCGGGCCGCGATAGCGCGCCAGTGCTCGACCCCGGCTATCTCGCCGGCGCTTGTGAGCGTGCGAACGTGCTCGGCGATTAAACGCCAAAGTGATCGGCGCAAAGCTTGCGGGTCTCGACGAAGGCACCGCGACGGAAAAAACAGCTACGGGCGCTTCGAATTAATCATCGCGCGGCCGCAGCAATGCAAAATGGCCCCGTCGACAGGCGGGCCGTCGTTTAGATCGCAGCGCAGTGGACTTGGCCGATTGAAGACGGTCGGCTTTTAAAGCCGAATTCTAAATAGCTGACACTCCGCTGACCGGTGATCTCTCGGCAGCGAGCTCTTCCTCGGGCGTATATTCGTCCATCATGATGTTATTGATGGCCTGACTTTACCGTCAGGGCAACGTTGAGGCGTGGATCTTTTCGATAAGATGGACCTCGACCGTAAAGCCCATCAGCTCAATGCGTCGCGCCGCCGCCCGGAGACTGACTTTGCTAAAAAAGGGAAGGCCGAGTTTTTTCGAATGCTTGTAGCGATGCCGCATGATTCCGTAGACGACCTTGAAATCCGTCGGAACTGGCTTGGTTCGCCCATCGGGAAGGATGGTCTCGAACCCTTTTTTCTTTGCCTTCGTCTGCCGCTTGATCGCGCTATCGCGCATCGATTTGCGAAACACTTCGTCTCGGACGAATGCTTCGGCCGAGACTACACCTTGTGACCACAGATGGCTGATCGGGGCTGAGCCGTGACCGTCCTTTAGATGAATGAATTCCTTGCTCTTGGACAGGAAGTCGCATGGCTCGAGGTTGGCTCCGCCCGCGCCGAACGGAGAAGCTTTCACCTTGTCGAGATTGAGGAAATGAGCGTGCTTGTCTAGCTCCGCGATCAAATCCTGTTCATTGGCACTTGTTGTAGATGCAATGATCGGAGTGCTAGCAAGAATCCGGGTGAAATCAGTTTCGACCTCGGTATGATATTTGGTGTCAATCGCGTACCATTCGCCGGCGAAAAGAACGTGCGTGACCTTGTCGAGATCAGTTTCGAAAATGAAACAATCATATAGGCGGCGGGCTTGCTCCTTGTTGCCTTGACCATTCTTGACCAGCCGGACCTCGTGTCCCCGCAAATCGGCGATGCTCTTGAGCTCCTCCGGCTTTCCGGCCTTGAGCTCGGCGACATAATCTTCGATGGCGAGCTCGCCGAACCCCTTCTTTTTTCCGGGGTTGAGCCCCTTGCCAAAATAGCCGATTTCATAGACGGCTTCCGGATCAATGATATCCGGCATCATTAGGTGGAGGTCTGACGATTTACCATCGAGCAAAGTTTCGACGGCCTCGAAGATGCGCTCGTCGAGCTTTGCGATGCAATCGTTGTCGCGGACCGGCGTGATATGGTCGATGAAACCGTAGTCCTTCTTGTAATCAGTTGCAGTGAAGAGTGAGAGTGCCTTCGCGCATTTTGCGATGAGGCCGGCAGGCGTAAGGTTCGCCGTCAGTGTCAGGGCGTCCTTCCCTGCAAGTGAGCGGGCAAAACTCGCATCTGTCGGCGCACCGCCGGCGAGGCGAAATAACTCTTGTTGCGTGTCAATACCAAACTCGCGGAGATCGGATTTTCGGCTTGCCTGATAGCGCTTCTGAAACGTCGTTGCGTCGAGCGTGGCAACATCGATATTGCGCAAATCCTCGCGCGCGATCGAGTTGAGCGCAACCCGTAATCCGAAATTGCGCTCGATGGCGTCGGGATCGAGCGCATGGTGTCCGCCGCCAAATGCCAGTGCAAAGATACGTGTTACCGCTGGCACCGTAGTCGCAACGGAGGCGTCGGCTGGGATTTGCGCCGCGCTGCCGCCGGTCAATGACGGTGCGACAGACGCGCTATCAGGGATTTCCAGAAACAGGAGCGCCGAACAACTACGGTTCGAAAGCTCGAGTGGTCCGTTGGACGAAAAGGCATTCACGAAGCCCAGCCACGTGGGCTCTTTACTAACCGTTTGTTCGGAAAACAGCCGTCCAACTGTTGCTTCATGTTCGATCAGCGAGCGTGTCGCGCGTATTGCATCGTCGATGCTCTTCGTTCTTTTGAGCAGCCGCAAGGACAAAGTGACAGACGGCGGTGTTACCGCGGCAATCGCAGAAGCACTTATGGCCAATCTCGCCTCCCCCTAATTCCCTTCAAATCCCTGCGCGCTTCATAGCTGAAAATTGCTCTTTCGGAGCAATATTTTTATTGGATCGTTACTCCTATTCGGTCCGGATTGGTGCTATCGAACTTCAGGTTTTCGCGCGGAGAGATCTGAATGGCCGCCGTCCGGCGCATTCGCCGAACCGTGGTTCGGCTTAATTAGATTGGTTCGAGGTCGGCGGCTTTCTTGCAAAGCGTGGCTGGTACGGATTAGTAGCTTTCAGTTGCAACTAACGAAATCGGCCATCCGCATGCGCAGTAAGATAGGGAAAAGCTGCATCAGCCTTCTAACGCGCTTTAACGAGCCGGGAGGTTTCTGGCTGCATTGGCGCGTCGGTAACGTATCTTGCCCGCGGTATTGAGACCGCGATGCCACATGCGCTCGGTCCAAAACAATCCTGCGAGAATGTCGGACCGCGGATCATATTCGACGCGCGCAGCGCCGTAAAAATAGCGCTCGTCCGATTGCCCCGCTGTCTCGTTCTCCTGCTCGAAGAAATAGTAGAGACCGCCGCGTTTCAGGCCGTCCCCGCGAAAAGGATCGACTGATACGACTTCGGAGCGCCGGATCGGTGTATTGCCCGCCGGGTTTTCGAGGACGATCTCAAACTTGAACCAGGTCTGGACAATTTCCGCCTTGAGATGGACGGCCATGAGAGGCGCCAGGTCGCAGTCGGGGCAAAGATCGATGTCGAACTTCTCGGTCCGCCTCGCGGCAGCATCGGCCAATTGCCGATGAATCGAATGGTTCGACACGATCTCGACGTCCCACTCGCCGTTGAGATCAGGAAATATCCAACGGCCCAGCGCTGGAACTCTTCTCCACACCCAGCGCCAGACCGGATTGATCAGAAGAGCCGAGATAAGCAGCCAACCAAGCGTGATCGCGGACGAGAGCCGCAGCTCCGCCTGCAGCCACTGTGCGATCGAATTGATTCCGAGATACACTCCCAGAATCAGCCAGGCGATGATCGTATAGAGCAGCTTGTGCGGAATGATCCTGTACATTCGATTCACCATAGTTGAATTCGCGGCGGGTGATACCCATATTAGAACAAAAGGTGACTTCCTTGGGGGGAATCCATGACAAAAACGCTCGCCAATGCCCATGCACTTTTCTGCGGTCTGAAGCTCGAGGCGAGCTATCTCGCACGCCTCGATATCGGCGACACCGCTCGCGCCGATCTCATGGCAGCCCGCGCCAAGGCGCGCGCTGCGCTCAAACTTGCGGCCGATAAAATCCGGTTCGAGGACCGATATTGGCGCGACGAATGGCATTCCGCGGCGCGGCGTGCGATGCGCGGCCCTGTCGAGGTCAAGTTCATGACCCAGGGCAGCTTCGCCTACAAGACGATTAACGACCCGCCGCAGTGGCGGCAGGAGATCGATCTGGACGATGGCATGTATGTACCCGTCGAATTTCTCGACAGCGGCGAACCAGCACTTGTCGCGAAGCTACTCTTCGATTTTGTCGTCGAAACACTGAAGCCGGTGGCGAGGGCCGAGGGCTGGACCGGGGTTGAGAGCAAACCCAATTGCGTGCGGGTCAAGCTCTGGCCGGGGGCCCATCTCGACATTCCGATCTACTCGGTGCCGCGGGAACGCTTCGCCCAGATCAAGGAAGCCGCTACGGCGAGCTTTGCCTCGGCACTGAACCGCACAATGATGCTCGACAGCTACCGCTTGCCGTCGGACAAGATCATGCTTGCGCGCGAGGACGGCAGCTGGATCCAATCCGATCCTCAGAGGCTTCAGGATTGGGTAGATGGCCGCGTCGATCAATACGGTCCGGTCTTCCGCCGCCTCTGCCGCTTCTTCAAAGGCTGGCGCGATTATGAATGGCTCGACTGCGGGCTGAGCTCGCTCTGCCTAATGCGCGCAGTCGATGTCGCGCTCCAGCAATATTGCAACGAGCAAGGCGCACTTCCCGGCGAGGAGCGGGACGATTTCCTGATCCTAGAAGTCGCGCGGCGGCTCCCTGATATTCTGGCTGGGGAGGTTCGGAACCCGGTGCTCGTCGATGCCTGCCTAAACAGCTGGAGCGACGACATGCGCCGTGACATTGTCGCGCGGTCCAATCAGCTGAAGGACCGGATGATTGCCGCACTCGAACGCACCGGCGATGCTACCGAAGTCGTGCGAAAACTGCGTGCAATCTTTGGCGAACGCGTTCCTTTCCGTCCGGATGCCGTAAAAATCGCCGGGCCGCAGATTGCTGCCGTGGTCCATGCGCAGCCGGCGCGCAATCCCGCACCTGCAGTCATCGCTTCGACCTCGGGCTGATGAAGCCCGCCGCCGCGCGCGCCGAAATACATGCGACGCTGGTTGCTCGCGGCTTCACGATCGCCGACGGTTCCTGTCCAACCTTTGCCGGCGCCATTCGCGTCCACGGTAAGAAGGTCGATGTCCTTCTCGAAGTCCCCGACACGAGGCTAATTGAGCGCCCCCGTGTTCACCTCGTCGATCGCACGCAGATTGACCCGGAGGTCCTCGCGCATGTCGAGGTCGATACCGGTATCTGCTATGCGTCCGGTGCGGGCCTGCCGCTCGACAATATGCGACCGGGAGAGGCGATCCTGCGCATCCTGGCCGAAGCTGCGACGACGCTCGAAAGATCGTTCAAGGGCCGCGGCGCTGAGGAGGCGGCTGACGAGTATCAGCAATATTGGCATGCGGAGCGACATGCCTGGTCGCTTGTCCCGCGCCTAGGTCGCGCAGGCACGCGAACGCTTGACCTTTACAAGGCAAGCCGGTCCGACCGGAAGATCACCATCATTTCCGAAAGCAACATGATCAGCGGATGGGAGGCCGGCGCGCCGGTTCGAGGCGTCTACATCGTCGACACGGACGGCCGCGTAGGGCCGGGCGCGACGCTTGAGCAACCCAAGGACCTCGCGACCCTGCGCACATGGTGGGTGGCGCAAGCAGCCCTTGGCCATGTCCACTGGCAAACGATCGAGCAGAAGCTCCTCGCTGACGAGCTGTGTTTCGTTTTCGCCGCGAACGCGATGATCGGGTTTCGTATTCCGCCGCCCCGGTCGATCTCTAGCGGCGTCAAGGGCGGCCGGATCAGAGAGGCAGCAATTCCAAGGATGATGCAATTGGTGAAGGACAAGCTAGGTTTGCAGCGCTGGTCTGCGAGCGACTGCAGTCTCAAGCGGATCACATCGCGCAACGTTCCGAAACTCGCCGGTCTCACGGGCAAGAAGGTCGGCCTCGTCGGATGCGGGACGATCGGGAGCCATCTTGCGCGCATGATGATGCAATCAGGCGCAGGGTCGGATCAGCCACTCTATCTTTTCGACAATGATCATGTGGCGCCGGGCAACCTCGGCCGCCACCTGCTCAATCTCGAGAACCTCGGCCAGAACAAGGCACAAGCGCTCGCGGCGGAACTGCAACGTTTTCATCCCTCAGTCCAAATCAAGGCGGTCGATGCCGACGCGGTCGCGAGCTGGCTGCTCCTCAAGAATTGCGACATCATCGTAGACGCGACTGGTGATTGGAATGTTCAGACAAATCTAAACGAGCTGTTCCTAGAGGATCGCGGCCTCCATCTGACCGCGCTGCTTCATAGCTGGGTGTTCGCGAACGGTGCCGGCGTCCAGAGCTTCCTCAATCTCGGTGATGACAAGGCCTGCTTTCGCTGCCTCAAGCCGGAATTCGACGGGAAATGGCGCTACCCCGCGGCACAACACGACGTAGAAACCGAGTTCACGCCCGCCACCTGCGGTGACGGCACGTACGCCGCATTTAGCGTCGATGCGCCCGTGATGGCGGCCGCTCTTGCCAATCGTGCCATTCTCGATTGGGCGCGTGGCCAACCCGGGCAGCGCTTGCGCACTGTAGCTGTCGACTTGGTCGAAGGCCGAAGCCACAAGCCGGTCTCCCCCGAGCCTGCCGCCAATTGTCCGGCGTGCGCGGCGTTGCGAGCCTCGCGGTAATGCGCATCCTCGTTCCGAATTCTATCCTAGAAGATATCAAACAACGAGCACGTAACCCACGCGTGCGCTGCGAGTCCGGGGGACTCTTGCTCGGCTTTCGCAAAGCCGACGCAATTCAGGTTACGCGCCTCACCTATCCCTCGCGTTGGGACAAGGCGACGCCCCTCCTCTTCATGCGCTCGGCTCTTGGGCATCGCATGACCGCACTCCGCGCTTGGAAGGCCTCGGGAGGGACGGTCGATTGGGTTGGCGAGTGGCACACCCATCCTTTCGCTTCATCCAATCCATCCTCGGTCGATCTGCGGAGCTGGCGAAAGCTCGCGAAACATAGCCGGCGGCCCATGGCTTTCATGATCGCGGGCGGCAGCGACCTTTTCGCTGGCGTCCAATCGCCAAATGGAGTGAGCCCCACTCGCCTTACTTCACTGGAGCGGGACGAAAGCTACGAGCTATTCGGCTGACACTGGCTCCCGCGTGGAATACCGAACATCGAAACCACATGGCGTACCAATTACCTTGGCCAATAAATATTCGTTCCCTTGGGCGTAAGACAAATCGAATCTACGGCATTTACTTCTGGATGTCATTCTGATCGCGCCCGCCTCAACACCTGATGGTACAAGGTCGGCTTCTTTATCAACTCAATGCTCTCCCAGCGCGCGAATTTGAAACTTGAAACCAGCAGCCAGTCACATGTCAGCCGTTACCGTGGCCCGTAGGCACTTTCGCTTCTTATAAGGTGGTAAGCTTCGATTCCGCGTATCCCCTTTTCCTGCGTTTCTATCTCAGTATAGTCATGACGCGATGATTTATGGGGGAAATCGGTGAATTCGACTGAGCCGTTCCGCGCGTTATGCCTTGATGGCGGGGGCATGCGTGGAGTCTACACCGCGACATATTTGAATGGTCTAGCCGAAATCTTCGGAACGCGGCGCGACGATGGCCCGCTCGACATTGGATCGGCATTTGACCTGATTTGCGGAACCAGCACCGGCGCGATTGTCGCGAGCGCGCTAGCATGCGGCGTGCCGATGGAGCGGGTCGTCGAATTGTACGAAAAGAATGGCCTGAAGATTTTCCCAACCCGCGTTCCCAAGTCGGCGGGATTCGCTCTAATCAAAGATCTGCTGTTTCGTTCGCATTACATCCGCGAAGGGAGCTCCGCTCTGGCTGCGGCACTTGAACTGGAGCTGGGCAACGTGACCTTTGCCGAGCTTTATTCAACTCGAAAGATCGCGCTCGCTATCCCGTCAGTGTCGGTTGCGAACCATCGTAGCTGGGTCTTCAAGACGCCCCACCATCCCAACACCAGTCATCGCGATGATCAGGTCACGTTAGTCGATGCATGCTTGGCATCGACCGCAGCGCCAGTCTTCAGGTCCATTGCCATGATCAAGAACACCGTCACCGGGGCATCAGCCGAGCAAGCCTTTGTTGATGGTGGCCTCTGGGCGAATAATCCGGTGTTGGTCGCCCTCATCGAAGCTCTTGAGTTAGCGCAAGGCGACCAGAGCATCGAAATCTTCTGCCTCGGAACAGTGCCGGTCCCTGCCGGTGAACATGTTACTTCAAACGACGTGAACCGAGGCCTTTTAGGGTGGGGTTTCGGAAGCAAAGCCGCCAGCCTGTCGATAGATGCACAACAGTTTGCTTATGACAATATGGCCCGAATGCTTACAAAGCATATCCGGCGCGAATGCCGCATCTATCGCTTTCCCGCCGCATCGGCCCCAGCCAGTCTTCTTCCGTTCCTAGACCTCGACGATGGCCGCCCAGAAGCTGTCGCGGCGCTGCAAAAACAGGCGGGTTCCGACGCCAATATGACCAATGCCGCGTGCGACGACCCCCTCAATGATGTCGGGCAAGCCATCTGCAGGTTGTTTAACAGCACTCGGATGCGCGCCGTGAATTCTGCGGCGCGCAATGACGTCAGTCGGATGGACGCACTATGATTGGCGGCCTTCCACGACGTGTTGTAAATTGCCACGCCGACTTGATTGCCTACCATAGCTTTGCTGTAGCCCTCCCTCGCCCCGTCTACGGGGAGCTTCGTGCCAAGCGTGACACAGTTCGCCAGCGAATCAAGCGGCGACTTTACATGATGGATATGCCCCAGCCGGTGATGTTCCGCGCTCAGGGTAGCGTGGTTATGGAGACGATCACAAGCGGAGGATATTATGGAAGCTTCGATATCGACGACGGAATATACTTTTCTCGGAATGCCCTGAAAGGCCCGCAAGGTGGAGATATGAGCGCTTTGGCCGCTCGCCAGCTTGTCTGGGAGGCTGCCTATTCAGAACAATTCGCCTATCCCCCGGAATACCGTCCAAATTGCGTCCGCGTCTATTATGCGGCCGGCTATCATGTGGATTTTGCTGTTTACAGGCTGACCGGCAGCATCTTTGGCGGACGGACTATCGAACTGGCATCAAGCTATTGGAAACCCTCCAATCCCGCCGCAGTGACCGACTGGTTCCGGGAAGCCAGCCTGAAAAGTCCAGGCTGGGGCGCGAACCGCCAGCTTACTCGAATGGTTCGCTATCTTAAGGTCTGGTGTCAGTCGCGCTCGGCCTGGCAGGGATACATGCCAAGTGGCTTCGCGCTCACCAAGCTTGTAGCTGAATGCTACCGTGTTTACCCGGAAAGGGACGACCGGGCACTACTCCACTTAGTGTGGGCGCTCGGCGAACGGCTCGAGTGGGATAGCACGGTCAAGCACCCCGTAATGCGCGATGAATATCTCTACGGCCCCGGTCGCGACGCGAAGGCGAGGTTTCTTCGTGATCGCATCATCGAGGCGCGTGTGCGATTGCGACCCGTTTTTCATAGCGCCAATCGGCAAGACGCGAGAAGCTGCTGGGATAGCTTTTTCAATGAAGATTATTTTCGCAGCCGACCCACAGTCTCTTTCATTTAGGAGCGTGACGTCTGTCAGCTTGGTTGAGAATCTACATGGCACGTAAAGGAAATTTCAAAACCCGAACGGGTTCGAAGGTGGGAGCCTGGCGACTAGTGCGGCGGCTTGGCGAGGGGGGAAACGGAGAGGTGTGGGAAGCCCAGCAGCAGGGGCAGACTCCGATCGCTATTAAATTCTTGAAGAGGACCGGCCCTACAGCCCTTGCTAGGTTTGACGCAGAAACCGCAGCGCTAAAATTAGCCGAAACGATCGCCGGGGTAGTGCCGTTGCTTGATCGTGGAACGGCAGTAACGCATGGTCGGGAAGTTCCGTGGTTCTCAATGCCGCTTGCGAAGCGCTTCAATACGTTGCTCGGCCAACACTCAGCCCGCGAAATTGTCCAAGAGTTCGTCAAGCTCGCAGGTACGCTGGCCGCTCTCCACAAGCTCGAGATATTCCACCGCGACATAAAGCCCGAGAATATACTCGTTCTCGGCGAACGGCTCTGTTTCTCCGATTTCGGACTGGTGAAGTTCCCTACGCGAACAGATTTAACACCCGCTCGGCAGGATGTCGGGCCAAAATTCACAATGGCGCCAGAGATGCGCCGGGCCGCAGCCGCGGCCGCAGGAGGTCCCGTCGATGTCTACTCTCTAGCAAAGACGCTTTGGATTGCCCTTTCAGGCGAGAAGCTAGGGTTTGATGGCCAATATTCTTCGGCAGGCAATCTGGCGCTCGCGCGCTATTGGCCGGATGAGCATATGACTCCCCTTGATGAGCTGCTCAGCGAATGTACCGATAATGATCCGAAAGTCAGGCCGAGCGCTGAGGCCCTTTGCAACAGGCTTGCCGACTGGGTTCGGATGTCCGAGAACTTCGATAGAAGAAATCTAAGCGAGTGGACCGAGATACAGAACCGTCTCTTCCCGAGCGGCGCGCCGCAGTCGGCAACATGGACCGATATTGACAGCATCTGCTCAGTTCTTCGCCTCGCCGGTCAGAACGAGTCGCTCAACCATATGTTCTTCCCCGATGGAGGGGGCATGACGATGTCAGGTGTCTCAAGATCGGCGGACGCCGAGCTAATTGAGCTCAAAACCGGATTCCTGACGATCCTAAAGCCATTGAAACTGACCTTTGAATCCTTCGCCGCAGGATCGCAGTGGAATTATTTTCGGCTAGAAGCCACGCCCTTGGCGGCTACCGGAACCGAGGGTGCCTATGTTCGCGAAAGCGGGTATTCGGAAGAAGTATGGGAGCTTTCGCCGGGCAGATATGCCGGCCTCGACGCTTGGGACGATGGCGAGTTTCTTGATGACCCTGACGCACATGGCGCACGTAGATTACATAGGATGCTGAAGGGAAGCTTCGTCATCTTCAGTACATCGTCACCCTACAACCGAACGAGCAGTACCTACGATGCTCGACACGAAAAGATGTCAGAAATAGACTTCAGGGAATACATGCAAAAGCAGGCGAACCGGGCGCTGGAGCGTCGGCGCGAAGGCACCGAGGCTGAAGAAAAGCTCGCCGCCGCCCTGGCAGCCCGCACGGGACCGTTAGCCAGATCGAACGAGCGCTTCGCCCTCGCCAAGGACGAGCCTCCACGTGCCCCGCTATCACGTCGGTGAGGCCCAGGCAGCTTTTGGATCGGCACAATGTCGAGATAGGCCACGCAAATTTCAATCGACCAGAAGTTTCTCCCGGCCATAATTAGCGCCGGTGCCAAGGCAGCGCCTAGATCCAGCGCGCAACCTTCGGCCATCGATGCGGCGCAAACGTCCGCTTTCGGCTTCTGCACTGTAGTAAGGCAAACGGCCGACATCGGGCGCAAACCTGACGAAATTCGCCATGCCTTTCAGCTCAACGCCCGCCCCGCCCGCCCCCCAGGTAAGGGCGGCGGCAGGCCGTTGCCGGGCGCCTGATCGGCGACCGCGTTCTTACCCTGCCAGGTGGCGGTATTGACGTGGGGCGATTTCGTGGAGGCCGATTTCGCCGTCGAGGATGGCGGCGATGACGAGTTGGGTGCGGTTGTGGACCTCGTAACGCCCGCAGGCGGCTTCGATGTAGGATTTGATCGTCGCTGGGGTCAGGCCGAGGATGGTGGCGATGTCGGTGTTGCTTTTGCCCTGACCGGCGAGGATGGCGCATTCGCGTTGGCGGCGTTGCAGGCCGGGGGTGCGAACTCTGCGTGGGCGACCGCCGACGAGGCGGCGGGCTTTCTGGAAGGCGAAGCTGCCGACGATCTGGGCGGCGGCGATGTGACGTTGCGCAACATCGGGCGTGCGAGGCGAGCAAAAGTTGCAGGAACCGCTGCGCTCACCCAGCACGACGGCGGGGACGGTGAGGCCGTGAACGACGCCGTGCCGCGCGCCGCGTTCGAGGAATCGGTGGTGGCGCGGGTCGAGGTCGATCAGGTCGGCGAGTTCGCACCATGCGAAGCAGGCGTTGGCGGCGATGCAGGCGTGAACGACCGGATCGTCGCGATGATAGAGGCCGCCGAAATAGGCCGCGGCATAGTCGGGCGGATAATTGTTCATGTTGATGAGGCCGGGCGAGGCGGCGCGGTGATCGTCGTGATGGATCATCGCATAGTGACGGAAGCCCAATTCCCGCGCCGCAGCTTCGAGCAGCCGTTCAACGTCGGCGAGGCTGGCCGCCCGCTGGATTTCAGCGAGGAACGCCTCGCCGAAACTCAGCGTGCCCGCGTCCAGACCTTTGTTTGGCAGAAAGTCGCCGTCTTGCATCCTTTCACCTCCAGCTTGCCATCGGGGCGGAGCATCATGTTGGCCCCTTCGCTGCCGGACAAATGAGGCCGCCGCCCGATGCCGGGACTGGCGGGACGGCGGCCGAGTTATCCCTCAGGGGAGAGGGAGTGCGAGAGACTGTTGTTCGGTCCAAAAAACCGGGCCGATGCTTGCTCGGGAGCAAGCGGGCATCGGCCCAAGGTTGTTCCCCCAGTGGAGAGAGGACCCTAGAATTTCTTGGCGATGCTGAACCCGATGATGCGCGGGTCGAGCGTGAACACGTTGGTGGTCAGGCCCGAGTCATCACTGTTCAGGAAGGCATCGGTGATCGGCGTCGAATTGAAGACATTCTTCACATAAGCCTCAATGGACAGGTCGTCGGGGCCATCGATGCGGAGCGAAATGTTGAAGTTCGTCCAGTCGCGGAGCCGGTCGTAGGGGTTGAGATTGTAAACCCGCGCCCAGCTTTTCGCCTGCCAATAGCCGTCGCCGCGGACCGTGGCGCTCCACCCATCCTGAAACGGGATGGTGTATTCGGCGCCGACATTCACCGTCCAGTGCGGTGAATTCGGCAACTCTTTGCCGCCAAGGTCGGTGTAAAAGCCCGCGCCGCCATTGATTTCGGGGTAATTGGCGACATCATAGAGCGCACCCGTTCGCGGGTCATTCAGGAAGCCGCCAAGACCCGCGCCGAGGAATCCACCGACGCCCCCGCACATATCATAATTAAAAGCTATATCGGGTTGCACCTGAAGCCACTGCTCCGCGACATGCACGGGAACAACGCAGTTGGACGGAAGCTGGACCCACGGCTTGGTTACGACGTAGTCGGGGTTGCCGAGCGTCCGGTTCATCGGGTCGATCGACTTCATGCCCTTGCCGATGCGCGTCCGGAGATAGCCGACATTGGCGTTAAGGCGCAGTCGATCAACCGGCTCGAACAGCGCGGACAGTTCGGCGCCCCAGACCTTGGCATCGAAATTCTCGTTGACCGCTGTGCGGTCGCGAATCTGCGACACCTGATAATTTTTATAGTCGTAATAGAAGGCCCCAGCGTTGAGCGTCAGGCGACCGCCCATCAGCGTGTTCTTCATCCCGATCTCGAAGGCGTTGACGAATTCGGGCTTGAAGGTCGCGCCGTAATTGACGGCTGTCAGTTCCAGCGGAGGGTCACGATAAGATCCGGATAAGGTGAAGAGGTCGAGAAATGCCTGGGTGACATAGCCCATCTCGACCCATTGCTCGCTGGTGGCAAATCCCGGGGTCGGCGGATTGATCCCTCCCGCCTTGTAGCCGCGGCTGTAGAAGGCATAGAGCAAGCTGTCGTCGGTAAAGGCCAGATCGGGCTGCCAGTCGACGCCGAACCGGCCCGTGAACTCGCCGCCCTTGACGACGACGTCGCCGGCCGTCGGATAGCCGGTGCCGACAAGGCCGCCTCCTACCAAGGTGGGGGTAAGCAGCAACTGGCTGGGGACCAAGGTAAAGCGTTTGCTATCATGGGTATAGCGCAGCCCCGCGGTCAGCTTCAGGTCGGGATTGATGCTGTAATAGGCTTCGCCGAAGGCCGCATAGCTTTTGAGCCTGTAGGGATTCGAGCTGCGGAAATAATTATGCCCGTCACCGTTGATGCTCTCAACCGGATTGGGGTCGATATAGGGGCAGAAGCTATCCTTGATGGGCAGGTGCAATCCACCGTTTGCACCGGCGGTAAGCCAGGAATTGGTATCGCATTCGGTTTGCGTGCCGGTGCTGTTGAACGGCGGCAGCATGGCGATTGCTGTGAGCACGTTGCTCATTACATAATAGTCGTTCTGCGTCCTGAACTTGGTGTAATTGCCGCCGATGCTGAAGTTGAACGGACCGTCAAAGCTGGATTGCAGCCGAATCTCCTGAGAGATTTGTCTGGAATGTGCCGAGGAGATGTCGAATACGCCGAGCCGGTCCGAACAGCCGATCTGCGGATCGCAGAAGATGCCGCCGGGCGACATCCCCCGCCACGGGCTCGGCGTGCCACCTTGGCCGTTACCGTTGACGCCTACCAGCCACTGCGAGGAATCCCGGAATATAGGGACTGTGTTGAAGCGGTTATAGTCCTGAAAGCTATAGACCGAATCCCACGACACCGCCGATTGGGAGGAGAAGGTCAGGCCATCGGTCAGATCGATATCGAGGTTCAGTTCCAATATGTCGGAACTCGCATGATAGCGCGGGTCGCGGATCGACGCGACTTCCCGCAAATCGCGCGACTGCATCATGCCGCCATAAGGATCGACAAGCGGGTCTATGGCGAACCCGCCGGTGCCGCCGAACGGATCGCCCGGCAGGCTGTTGCGGTTGAAGGTGGCCTGCGCGATATTGAGGCCCGCCACATAGGCCAAGGCAAGGCCATTGGGCGTTCCAAAGGCACCGTCGTCATAGAGGCTTCCCGCCTTGCAACCGGTGCTGAAAAGAGCAGCTCGCTGAAAACGCAGCTGACTAGACAGACCAGTGGTTATTCCGGTGTCGGTCGGCGTCGATCCGATCATTTCGGGGCTGTCGTCGCGATGGCAAAGCTGCTTGCCGGTGCGCGAGCGGTTGTCCTTTTCGCGGAACCGCTCCCAGATGAAATTGCCACGCACCAGATTGTTCTCGAACCCCAGCGTGGTGCGAAGCGACCAGAGGTCGCGCCCGTTGATCCGGTTGTTCGTGATGGAGTTATAATCATAGCCGTCGCGATCGGTCATCGACCCGGCGACGCGGAGGCCGAAATGGTCGGGAACGATCGGAATATTGAGCATACCGACCATGCGGCGGCTGTTGAAATTTCCGACCTCGCCCTTGATATTGCCCTCGAAGCGATCGAGCTTCGGCTTCGCCGAGATCAGGTTGATGACGCCGCCGGTCGCATTGCGGCCATATAACGTGCCTTGTGGTCCGCGCAGCACCTCCAGCCGTTCGAGGTCGAAGAACTCCTGCTCGAAAAAGCGGTTGGTGATGAGGCCGCTGTTGTTGAAGCTGACCGCAACGCCGGGATCGGTCGAGGCCGAAATCGCCTTGGTCCCGATGCCGCGGATCGAGACGTTGTAGCTGGTGAAGTTCGATTTGGAGAAAGTCAGGTTCGGCACCGCGCGCATGATGTCGGAACCGCTTTCGATCTTCTGCTCGCCCAAATCCTCTTGAGACAGCGCGGTCATCGCGATCGGCACGTCCTGAATGGACTCGACGCGCTTCTGCGCGGTGACGACGATCTCGTTGGCGCGGTAGCCATCGCCATCGGCCGTCGAACTGGGCTCGATCCTGTCGTCCCCTGAGCGCGGAGACACCACGAACGTGGTTGCATTGACCTGGCGCGCAGAGAATCCCGTGCCGGTCAGCAGGCGGTCGAGCGCCTCTTCCGGCGTCAATTGCCCTTGCACGGCCCGCGATTTTGCCCCGGTCAGCCGCGCCGGATCGAACATCACCGACCGGCCGCTTTGCCGTCCGAACTGTTCGAGCGCCCGTGCGGCGTCCTGCGCCGGAATGTCGAACGGCTTGCGCTCCGCCGTCTGCGCGATGGCCGGTGAAAGCGGCAGGACCAGCGCGGCGAGCGACGCGCCGCTCAATGCCGCGGCTGCCAGTCTGCGACTCAGATGATTGTGCATATTCATACCCCTCCCTTGCGGGGCTGTTGAGCGCCCCTCGCTAAACAAGACGAGGAGATTTCAGAGCTCCGAACGGCCGAAGGCAGAATTCAATCAGTTTGGCTCCGCCCCCGCCCGCCAGAGCAGCCGCACGGTCCCGGCGCTCTCCGGCTTGCTTTCCACCGGATAGAGCGCCTCGATCGCCGCCAGGAAGTCCTTGCGGTCCGCAGTCGGGAAGACGCCGGAGACCTTGAGCGCGCCGACGCGGGGATCGTCCACGACGAGCTGGACGGTCGAATAGCGGTTCACCTCGCGCACCGCGTCGCTCACGCTATCGTCGCGAAAGATCAGGATGCCCCGGTTCCAGGCCGTGTCGCGCTCGACGTCGCCCGACGATACGACCGCTTCTCCCGCAGCGGGCGCGACAAGCTGCTGGCCCGGCGACAGATCGGTGCGGGCGAGGTTGGGCAGGATGCGCGCCAGCCCCGCGCGCGCGACCGGATCGACCCGGACCCGCCCCTCGACCAGCAGCACCTTCACCTGACCGTTCGCGTCGAGCCGGACATCGAAGGCCGTGCCGAGTGCCGTGACCTGCCGGTTTCCCGCGCGCACGATGAACGGGCGATTTTCGTTATGAGCGACATGGAACATCGCCTGACCCTGCAACAGCCGGATTTCGCGGCGCTCGGGCGCGCCATAATCGACCTCAACGAGGGACGCGGTGTTCAGCGAGACCCGCGACCCGTCCGGCAGCATGACGTCGCGGCGTTCACCGATGGCGGTGGCATATCGGTGGACGCTTTCGACCTTGGCGATGTCGGTTGGCGCCACAGGACTGTCGACACGGCCGGCGATCCCGGTGAAGGCAAGGACGAGGCTTGCCGCGATGGCGGCGCCCAGGAACCATCGGCCCAGCGCCGGCCTCCGCGCCTGCTGCACCTTGTCGAGCGCGGCCTGACGCATCGCCCGGACCTCGGGCATGGTCGCATAGGCGCCGACGCGGTCGATGCGCCGGTCGATCTCGTTCCAGGCGCGCGCATTCTCCTCGTCCTTCAGCCAGGCGAGGAAGTCCGCGTCCTCGGCGAAGCGCGCTGGATCGAGCTGGCGGCGCGTCGCCCACCAGATGGCGGCATCTTCGGGCCGCTGGGGCGGCCGTTCGGCTCTGAGCAGTCTCATGGTATCTGCTCCCTTAGATGCGCCAGCACGCGGCTGATATCCTTTTCGATCTGTCGTTGCGAGAGGCCGAGCGCGGCGGCGATCTCGCGCCCGCTCATTTCTTCGAAGCGATTGAGGATGAAGACCATGCGGGGCCTTTCCGGCAGCATATCCATCGCCTCGACGAAGCGCTGATAGTTCTCGCGGCCCATCGCTTCGCGTTCGGGAGAGATTTCGTCGATGAGCCGCCCGGACGGATCGGCAAAGCCTTCAAGGCCGATATCGGGGCGAACCTGCTCGCGCCGGAAACGATCGCGCAGCAGGTTCGCGGCGACCTGGAACACATAGCCTTCGACATTCTCGACCGGATCGTCGTTGGCGCGCTGCGAGAGCCGGGTGAACACATCCTGCGTCAAATCCTCCGCTTCGGCCGCATCGCCGATGCGGCGAAGGAAGAAAGCGTGAACCGCATTCTTGTAGCGAAGCGCAATCGCCGCGATATCGCGCCGCCCGTCCTGTTCCCGTCGCATCTTCATGTCCGTTATTCATATCATAAGACGGACGATCTGGCGGGTTCCGAACGGGCCTGGCCCGTCTCGGTGAATAAACCTGTCCGCTCGCGCAGTAGCGCCCCCAACGCGGCCATCAGCTTCACGCGCGCGCCCGCCTCGGCTAAATTGTACGATGCGCTGCGACGACTCTTCCGATTGCCGGGTGAAAGTTTTTGAAAAATCCCGCTAACGGGGCTTCTTTCCCTTCGCGCGCAGCTCGTCGAGGTGATTGCTCCACCATTGCGCCATCTTCACGCGCTCCTTCCAATGCGTGCCGCGATGATAGGCGGCGCGGACCCGGTCGGTGTCGCCGTGCGCCAGCGCGCGCTCGATCGCGTCGGGCGACCATAGGCCGGATTCGTTGAGCAAGGTGCTCGCCATCGCCCGGAAGCCATGTCCCGTCATTTCGTCGCTCGCATAGCCGAGGCGGCGCAGCGCGGCGTTGAGCGTGTTGTCCGACATCGGGCGCTTGCGGCTGCGAATCGACGGGAAGGCATAGCCGCTGTTGCCCGAAAACATTTGCAGCGACCGGAATAGCTCGATCACCTGAAGCGACAGCGGGACATGGTGGGGTTTTCGCATCTTCGTCTTTTCCGCCGGGATCGTCCATACAGCGGCCTCAAGGTCGATTTCGCCCCATTCGGCGTGCCGCAGTTCGCCGGGCCGAACGAAAACATGCGGGGCGATCTGCAAGGCGAGCTTGGTCACGACATGCCCCTCATAATCGTCGATCGCGAGCAGGAGTTCGCCGACCTCCTTGGGATCGATGACCGCGCCATAGTGCGTCACCTTGGGCACGATGAGCGCGCCCCGCAAATCGCGCGTCGGGTCCGAATCCAATCGGACGGTGGCGACGGCATAGCGAAACACACCGCTGGCGAGTTGCAGCGTCCGGCGCGCGCTTTCGTGATTGCCCTTGGCCTCGATCTTGCGGATGGCGGCGAGAACATCGGCAGGCCCGATGTCGGTGACGGGCAGGCGGCCAATGGAAATGCTGAGCTGCGAAAGCAGGTATTCACTGCGTTTCGCGGTGGCGGGCGCCCAGGCGCGCGCGCCGTCGCGCCGCCGCTTGCGGCAATATTCGTCGGCGATGGCGGCAAAGGTGTTGGCTGCCTCCATGAACGCGCGGTGCTTTTCGAGCTGCTTTTCGCGGGCGGGGTCGCGGCCATGGGCAATCATCTGGCGCGCCTCATCGCGGCGGCGGCGCGCTTCGCTCAAGCTGATGTCGGGATAGATGCCCAGCGCGAGCTTCTTCTCGCGCCGGAGCACCCGATATTTGAAGCGCCAAAGCTTTCCGCCGCTCGGTTGAACCAGCAGGAAGAGGCCGAGCGAGTCGCCCATCTTATAGGATTTTTCTCGGGGCTTGGCGTTGCGGATCGCGACATCTGAAAGCGGCATGGTTCAAGCCTTTCCACCGAGTGGCCCCCACGCTGGGGGCTACTCGAATTGAAGCCCGACGCTAAAATTGGCAAAATGGCCCCCAAACACGCTCGGATGCTGTCGGATCGTGCTGGATATCGTCGGAGAATGAAAGGCAATATACCGCAGTTTTCTGTGGCTTTCAAAGGCAAACTCGGACAATGTCGGATGAGGTTCTGGAGCGGGTGAAGGGAATCGAACCCTCGTCGTAAGCTTGGGAAGCTTCTGCTCTACCATTGAGCTACACCCGCGCGCTGTCCGGCCTTTGCCGCCTTGTGCCGCGCCGGTCAATCCTTCGTTGCTCTCACAAAAACCAGCTTGTGATGGCAGGCTGGGCACAATAGCGACATGGGACCGACAGAAGGGGAAAGGACGCCGGTGTTCGATACGCTCAGCCTCGCCAGCCTGCCGCCCGCCGACGAGGCGATCCGGCCGGCGATTCGCGCGCTCGCGGCCGAAGCCGCCTCGGCCGCGGGTGCCGATCGCCGCGTCCGCTCGTGGCAGGGCTATGATCCGGAGTTCAGCCGCCGCCTTGGCGAAGCGGGCTTCCTCGGCCTCACTCTGCCCAAGCGTTATGGCGGGCACGAGCGCGGGCCGTTCGCGCGCTTCGTCGTCGTCGAGGAATTGCTTGGCGTCGGCGCGCCGGTCGCGGCGCACTGGATCGCCGACCGGCAGAGCGCACCGCTGATCCTCAATTTCGGGAGCGAAGCGCAGCGCGAATATTATCTGCCGCGCATCGCGCGCGGCGAAATCTTCTTCTGCATCGGAATGAGCGAGCCGGGGTCGGGCTCCGACCTTGCGAGCGTGCGAACGCGCGCCGAGCGGACCGAAACCGGCTGGCGCGTCAACGGGCAGAAGATCTGGACCTCGGGCGCGCCGCACTGCGACTATATGATCGCGCTGCTCCGCACCTCGGGCAGCCCCGAAGACCGCCACGCCGGCTTGTCGCAGCTCATCATCGACCTCAAGGCGCCGGGCATCACCATCCGCCCGATCCGCGATCTCGCCGGCGACGAACATTTCGCCGAAGTCTTCTTCGAGGATGTCGACCTGCCCGCCGACGCGCTGATCGGCGAAGAGGGCGAGGGGTGGAAACAGGTCACCGCCGAACTCGCCTTCGAGCGCAGCGGGCCCGAGCGAATCTATTCGAGCGTCGTGCTGCTCGACGCGTGGATCGCGCATTTGCAACGCACGGGCCGCCGCGACGATTCGGCGACGCTGGCGCTCGTCGGCGATTTTACCGCGCGGCTCGGCGTGCTGCGCGCGATGTCGATCGCCTGCACCGCGCGGCTCGCGGCGGGCGAAAGCCCGGTGACCGAGGCGTCGCTGGTCAAGGATCTCGGCACCGCATTCGAGCAGCAATTGCCGGTCGCGATCGGCGACGATCTGGCGGCGCATCCCGATGAGCCGGTCGATGCGGAGCTCTATCGCGCCCTGCTCTACGTCACCCACGTCGCGCCGAGCTTTTCGCTGCGCGGCGGGACGCGCGAGATATTGCGCGGCATCATCGCGCGCGGGATGGGGCTTCGGTAAGGGGATTGGGATAATGGGCGAATTTCTCCTGCCCTTCGAACGGATGCTGGAAAGCCTGTCGCCGCCCGCGACGGTGCGCGCGGTCGAGGCGGGCGGCAGCGCCGATGCGCTGTGGGACGGTCTTGCCGCATCGGGTTTCCTCGATGCGCTGGTTCCCGAGGAGCGCGGCGGCGCGGGCCTGCCGCTCGCCGAGGCCGGCGCGCTGTGGCAGGCGCTCGGGCGCCACGCCGTGCCGCTGCCGGTCGGCGAGACGATGCTCGCGCGGGCGCTGCTGGACGACGCCCCCGCGGGCCCGATCGCGCTCGCGACCGCGAAGCCGGGGGCCGGGATCGTCGTGCCCTTCGGCCGCGTCGCGCGCCATGTCCTGCTCGACATCGACGGAACGCTTCATCTGGTTGAGGCGGCGGGCGAGCCGACGGGCGTGCCGGGTAGCCTCGCCGCGCGGATGCGCTGGGATGCGGTTCCGGCGGCCAGCATCGGCGCCGCTCCCGCGGGCGGGCTGCGCGCGCTCGCCGCGATCCTTCGCGCCGCGCTGATCGCGGGCGCCGCCGACCGGCTGACGGCGATGACCGCCGCCTATGCCGGCGAGCGCGTCCAGTTCGGCAAGCCGATCGGCAAGCAGCAGGCGCTCCAGCAGCAGATGGCGGTGATGGCCGAGGATATGGTCGCGTGCCGCATCGCGGCGCAGCTCGGCTGCGCGGGCGCGTTCCCGCCGAGCCTTGCCGCCGCCGCGACCGCCAAATCGGTGACGAGCGCCGCCGCCGTCCGCCTCGCCGCGACCGCGCACGCGGTCCACGGCGCGATCGGGATCAGCGAGGAATATGACCTCCAGCTCTATACCCGCCGCCTCCACGAAGGACGATTGGCCGACGGGTCGGAAAGCTATTGGAACCGCCTGCTCGGCACCGCGCGCCTCGGCGATCCGCGCGGGTCGGTCGATTATGTGCGCGAAGCCTTCGCCTAGCGCGCCGACTCCAGGATCGTCTCCATCGCGACGAAGGTCGAGGTGCTCGCGACATGCGGCAGGCTCGAAATCTTCTCGCCGAGCACGATGCGGTAGCGGCGGATGTCGGGGGTGCGGACCTTGAGCAGATAGTCGAAGCTGCTCGCGATCATATGGCATTCCTCGACCTCGGGAATCCGGCGCACCGCGGCGTTGAATTGCCGCAGCGCCTCCTCGCGCGTGTCCGACAATTTTACTTCGGCGAAGGCGACATGGTCGAGACCGACCTTCGCCGGATCGACGATCGCGCGAAAGCCGGTGATCAGCCCGCTCTCGACCAGCCGCTTGACCCGCTGCTGACACGGCGTCTTCGACAACCCGACGCGCTGCGCGAGGTCGGTGTAGGTGATCCGCCCGTCGCGTCCCAATATGCTCACTATCTTGCGATCGAACTCGTCCAGTTCGACTATAGATCGGTCATTTTTCATATGATTAGACTAAGATGGGCAGAAAATTTGGTCAAAGTATAAATTTAAAGCCTCATATGAAGTCGGATCGACCGATCGGGATATGCTATGGCGGCAGCATGACCCAGCCCACCGACCGCGTCGCGCTCCGCGCCCTTGCCCGCCGCTCCGAAGCCGATATCGTCGCCGACCTGCGCGCCGACCTCGCCCGCTCGCCCGCGACCGTCGCGGCGACGACCGAGCGCGGCCTCGCGCTGATTCGCAAGGCGAAGGCGGAGGGCGACCGCGAGACGCTCGTCGCGCAGCTCATGAACCGCTACCGCCTGTCGACCGAGGAAGGCGTCGTGCTGATGTGCCTCGCCGAAGCGTTGCTCCGCGTCCCCGACAGCGCGACCGCCAACGCGCTGATCCGCGACAAGATCGCCGGGCGCCACTGGAAGGAGGGCGAGGACGAGGACAGCCCGCTGATTGTCGCGCTCTCGGCGCGCGGGCTGTCGCTGGGGTCGGCGACGCTGATGCTCGATGCGCTCGGGAGCAGGGCGAACCCGCTCACGCTGCTCAAGGCGATGATCCGCCGTTCGGGCGAGCCGGTGATCCGCCAGGCGGCGCTCGCGGCGATGAAGATGCTCGGCCAGCAGTTCGTGATGGGCGAGACCATCGACGCCGCAGTCAAGCGCGCCGACAAGGACGCGAGCGAACTCGCGAGCTTCGACATGCTCGGCGAGGCGGCGCGCACCGCCGCGGACGCGGCGCGCTATTACGACAGCTATGCGAATGCGATCGCGCGCATCGGGCGCAAGGCGAAAGCGGGCGATCCCTTCGCCAACCACGGCATCTCGATCAAGCTGTCGGCGCTGCACCCGCGCTACGAATATCTGCAAGGGCAGCGCGTCCGCGAGGAACTGATCCCGCATGTGATCGAGCTTGCCCGCGCCGCGCGCGACGTCAACATCCCGCTGATGATCGACGCCGAGGAGAGCGACCGGCTCGAACCGCATATGGACGTTTATGGCGCGCTGATCGACGCCGGGATCGCCGACGGCTGGACCGGGCTCGGCATCGTCATCCAGGCCTATCAGAAGCGCGCGCCGGAGGTGATCCGCTGGGTCGCCGCGCGCGCGCGCCAGCGTGGCGCTAAGCTGTCGATGCGGCTCGTCAAGGGCGCCTATTGGGATACCGAGATCAAGCGCGCGCAGACGCTCGGCCTCGGCGATTTCCCGGTGTTCACCGCGAAGAACCACACCGACCTCAATTACATGCAGTGCGCGCAGCTGTTGCGCGAGGCGCAGGATTGCATCTTCCCCGCCTTCGCCAGCCACAATGCGATGACGCTGGCCTTCGTCGCCGAACTGTTCGCGGGCGCCGATTACGAGCTGCAGCGGCTCCACGGCATGGGCGAAGGCGCGCACGACGCGATCGTCGCTCTGTCGCCGCCGCCGCGCCCGGTGCGCGTCTATGCGCCGGTCGGCACCCACCGCGACCTGCTCGCCTATCTCGTCCGCCGCCTGCTCGAAAACGGCGCGAACAGCAGCTTCGTCCATCAATTCTCCGACCCCGACGTCACCGCCGAGGAGCTGGCGATCGATCCGCGCAGCATCGCAAGCACGCCATCGAAGATTCCCACCGGCCTTCAGCTCTTCGATCCCACGCGGCGCAATTCGCGCGGCTACGACCTCGGCGACCCCGGCGTGCCCGACGCGCTCTCCGCCGCGATTGCCAAGGCAAAGCGCGCCGATCTGGTCGCGGCGCCGATCGTCGGCGGCGTGGCACAGGATGGCCAAGCCGAGCCCGTTCGCAATCCCGCGACCGGCGCCATCGTCGGCCGGGTGATCGAAGCCGATGCCAAGACGGTGAACGCAGCCGTCGTCGCCGCGCGCAAGGCGCAGGGCGACTGGAGCCTTGCCGGCGGCGCCTTCCGCGCCGAGCGGCTCGAACGCGCCGCCGACCTGCTCGAGGAGCGCGATGCCTTCTTCCTCGGCCTCGCGATCGACGAGGCGGGCAAGACGCTCGTCGACGCCATCGCAGAGGTGCGCGAGGCGACCGACTTCCTGCGCTATTATGCCGCGCAGGCGCGCGCCGATTTCACATACCCCATCGCGCTCCCCGGCCCGACCGGCGAGCGCAACGAACTGATCCTCGAAGGCAAGGGGGTCTTCGTCGCCATCAGCCCGTGGAACTTCCCGCTCGCCATCTTCCTGGGGCAGGTGTCGGCGGCGCTCGCGGCGGGCAATGCGGTGCTCGCCAAACCCGCCGAGCAGACGCCGCTGATCGCGCACGCCGCGATCGAGCTGTTGCTCGAAGCGGGTGTGCCGGGTGATGTCCTCCACTATCTCCCCGGCCGCGGCGAGACCGTCGGCGCGGCGCTGACGAGCCATGACGCCATCATCGGCGTCGCCTTCACCGGCTCCACCGAAGTCGCGCGCGCGATCAACCGCAGCCTTGCCGGGCGCGACGGGCCGATCGCGACCTTGATCGCCGAAACCGGCGGCGCCAATGCGATGATCGTCGATTCGACCGCGCTTCCCGAACAGGTCGCGCGCGACGCGGTCGCCTCGGCCTTCCAGTCGGCGGGCCAGCGCTGTTCGGCGCTGCGCCTGCTCTGCGTGCAGGAGGATGTCGCGGACACGATGATCGAGATGGTCGCGGGCGCGATGGCCGAGCTCAATGTCGGCGATCCGTCGATCCTCTCCACCGATGTCGGCCCGATCATCGACGACGAGGCGCAGGCCAATATCGCCGCCTATGTCGTCGAGGCGCGCGCGGCGGGCCGGGTGATCGCCGAGGCGGTGCGCACGGACCTCCCCGCGAGCGGCCATTTCGTTCCGCCGGTGATGATCCGCCTCGACCATGTCACCGATTTGAAGCGCGAAATCTTCGGCCCGGTGCTGCATGTCGCGACGTGGAAGGGCGGCGAGCTCGACGCGCTGATCGATGCGATCAATGCTTCGGGCTATGGCCTGACGCTCGGCGTCCACACCCGCATCGACGGGGTCGCGGCGCACATCGCGGCGCGGGCCGAGGTCGGCAACGTCTATGTCAACCGCAACCAGATCGGCGCGATCGTCGGGTCGCAGCCGTTCGGCGGGCGCGGCCTGTCGGGGACGGGGCCAAAGGCGGGCGGCCCGCATTACCTCCACCGCTTTGCCGAGGAAAAGTCGATCTCGACCGACATCACCGCCGCGGGCGGCAATGCGGCGCTGATGGCGGGATAGGGTGAAATCCTCCGGTGGACCGGCAGGATTATAAGACCGCGAGGCCCGATACAGAGTGGACGGCTGTCCCAGGCGATACGCCCGAAGCGTCTCGCGGCTTATGCCGCGGCGACCTCTTATTATGGTTCCCCCAGCAGCCCCGCGATTATAACCGTTTTGAAGCTATTCGCCAACGACAATCACGCGCCCGGCACCCCCAGCATCTGCGCCTGCGCCTTCAGCCGCGCCGCCGCGCCCGGATTGGCCGCGGTGGCGTCCTTCAGCGCCTGCGCGGCCTTTGCGGTTTCGCCCAGCGTCATCCGGCTGCGCATCAGCATGATCCAGCGATCGACGTTCGCCGGATCGGCCTTCAGCTTGGCCTCCAGCCCGCTCACCATGCCCTCGATCATCGCGTCCTGCTGCCCCTTGGGAAGCTGCGAGGCGGCTTCCATGTCGGCGCGGCTCGGCCCCGGGATCGCGCGCGCCGCGACCGGCATCTCCTCGGGCTTCAGCGGCCGCGCCTGCGTGTTCATCAGCCGCGCGCCGACGTCGATCTTGTGGATCGCCGCGACCTGTTCGATCGTGCGGCGCAGGTCCGCTTCCCACGGCGCGCCCTGCGGCGTGTCGGCGAGCAGCGCGAACCAGTCCTCGATCGCGCCCTTGTGGTCGCCACCGATGTCCTTCTTGACCGCGAGGAAATAGCGCGCGCGCGGGTCCTTGGCGTCGAGCGCGATGGCTTTGTTAAAGGCTTCGAGCGCGGCGGCGGGCATCGGATCGCGTTCGCTCGCCATCACGCGCGCTTCGCCGAGCGCCGACCACAGCCCCGCCGACTCGGGCGAAAGCGCCGTTGCCTTCTCGTAAGCGGCGGCGGCGCCGGGATAATCGCTCATGTCGAACCGCGCTGCGCCGAGCGCGGTCCACGCCGCGGCGCTGTCCGGTTCGCGCACCATCCGCGCCTCGAGCGCGGCGAGCTGGTCGTCGGGGGATGCGGCGGCGGCAACGGGCGCCGATGGCGTGGAAGCGGCGGAATCGCGCCAGATTGCATAGCCCACCGCCCCCGCCAACAACAGAAAGGCGGCAACCAATATCGCCCGGTTGACCCCGCCGAGCCCCCCCGCCATCTTCTTGCTCTCGTTCATCTTTGTCCCTGTCCTTGCCCACCTGGCGGCGCGCTGAAAAACACCGCCGCCCTGCGCTCGCATCTTGCCTTTGCTTCGCGATGGTGTAGCCTTTCACCCGCGAGGTCGGTCAACGATAAAATCGTCAGTGGGGTCGCGCCGATTTTCCCAGGCAATAGGGGGAGGGGTGCATGGCAGTTTCGGATCATGTCGACTTTTCGACGTTCATGGAAGGCGTGAAGCGGCGCAACCCGGGGCAACCCGAGTTCGTTCAGGCGGTTCAGGAAGTGTCCGAGGACATTTTCGATTTCATCGCCGACAAGGAAGAATATCACGCGCAGCAGATATTGCGGCGCATCGCCGAACCCGACCGGGTCGTCTCCTTCCGCGTCTGCTGGGAGGACGACAACGGCAATATCCGCGTTCAGCGCGGCTGGCGCGTTCAGAACAACAATGCCATCGGCCCCTATAAGGGCGGCATCCGCTTTCACCCGTCGGTGACCGAAAGCGTCCTCAAATTCCTGGCGTTCGAACAGACGTTCAAGAATGCGCTCACCGGCCTGCCGATGGGCGGCGGCAAGGGCGGGTCGAACTTCAACCCCAAGGGCAAGAGCGTGCGCGAGATCATGCGCTTTTGCCAGAGCTTCATGACCGAGCTTTATCGCCACATCGGCGCCGACATCGACGTGCCCGCGGGCGACATCGGCGTCGGCGGGCGCGAGATCGGCTATATGTTCGGTCAGTATAAGCGCATCACCAACGAATTTACCGGGGTGCTCACCGGCAAGGGCCTCGAATGGGGCGGCTCGCTGATCCGCACCGAGGCGACGGGCTATGGCGCGGTCTATTTCCTCGCCAACATGCTTGGCGCAAAGGGGCAGGACCTCGTCGGCAAGAGCGCGGTCATCTCGGGCTCGGGCAATGTCGCGACCCACGCCGCCGAAAAGATCGTCCAGCTTGGCGGCAAGGTGCTGACCCTGTCCGATTCGGGCGGCTTCATCCACGATCCCGACGGCATCACCCAGGACAAGATCGACTGGGTGAAGGCGCACAAGACGCACCGCCGCGGCCGGATCGAGGATTATTGCGCCGAGTATAAGGGCGCGAGCTTCACCGCCGGCAAGACGCCGTGGGGCGTCCCGTGCGACGTCGCGCTGCCCTGCGCGACGCAGAACGAGCTGCTCGGCGACGATGCCAGGACGCTCGTCGCCAACGGCTGCATCGCGGTGAGCGAGGGCGCCAACATGCCGACCAACCTCGAAGGCGCGCATCACTTCCGCGACGCGAAGATCATGTTCGCGCCGGGCAAGGCCGCCAATGCCGGCGGCGTCGCCGTGTCGGGCCTCGAAATGAGCCAGAACAGCGGCCGCCGCGCGTGGAGCGAGGGCGAACTCCAACAGATGCTCAAGGACATCATGGACGGCATCCACAAGAGCTGCCTGACCTATGGCGATCGCGGCGACGGTTATATCGACTATGTGAAGGGCGCGAATATCGCGGGTTTCAAGAAGGTTGCCGACGCGATGCTCGCTTTCGGGGTTGTATGATGACGGTCTAGGCGCAAAGGCGTCAGGCGGGAAAGGGGACACAGGGCATGACGACCGACGCGATAGCGAAGCGCGGCGAGCGACCATGGGCGGCCATGGGCGCGCTCGCGCTTCTTTTGCTCGCGCTGGTCGTCGCGGCGCTGCTTTCGGCCCCGCCCGCGCGCTCGCAGGGCGAGGGCGGGGCGCGCTATGTCGGGGTCGCGTCCTGCGCCGGATCGACCTGCCACGGCCGGATGGAGGGCGACGGCACCGTCGTCCGCCAGGACGAGCTGATGAAATGGCAGGAACCTTCCACCCCCGGCGGCGCGCATAGCCGCGCCTGGGCGGTGCTTCAGGGCAGCCGCAGCCAGTTCATCGCGCGCAACCTCGGCATCGGCGATCCGGCAAGGGCGCCGATGTGCCTCGGCTGTCACAGCACCGCGGGGACGGCACGCGCGGTGCCCGCCGAGGACGGCGTCGGCTGCGAATCGTGCCACGGCCCGGCGGGCGGCTGGATTGCGAGCCACTATGCCGGGATTTCCGCCACCGCCGATCCCGACCGCGAAATGCGCGAAAAGCATCTCGCCAACCTGCGCGCGGGGCTTCGCAAGCTCGAGGACCCGGTGGTGCGCGCGGGCGTCTGCGTCGATTGCCACTTCGGCGCGGCGGGCGAGGGGCAGTTCGTGACGCACCGCATCATGGCGGCGGGGCACCCGCGCATCTCGTTCGAGCTCGATCTCTTCTCTTCGCTCCAGGCGCATCACCACGAAGATAGCGATTATGGCTGGCGGAAATTCGGCGCGAGCGGGGCGCGCACCGACCATGTCCAGATGTGGGCGGTGGGCCAGGCGACCGCGCTCGAACGCAGCCTGTCGCTCTTTCAGTCGCGGCGCGGGACCGAGGGGATGTTCCCCGAATTTTATTTCCTCGACTGTCACAGTTGCCACCGCCGCATCTACGACCAGGCGAAGCCGGTGAAGACGAGCGTCGACAATCCGGGGCGCGGGGCCATCCCCGAAGGGATGCCGCCCTATAATGACGAGAATCTGATCATGCTGGCCGCCGCCGCGCGCGTCGCCGCGCCCGCGCTTGCCGAACAGCTGTCGGCGCGCACCGCGGCGTTCCACAAGGCGATGACCGTCGACCGCGCCAGCGCGGTGGCCGCCGCCGCCCAGCTCGGGCAGACGGTGTCGGCGCTCAAGAGCGCCTTCGCGTCGCGCGGCTTTTCGGGCGCCGACGCCTTCACGCTGGTCGATGCGATCGCGGCAAAGGCGACCAGCGACCGCTTCACCGATTATGCGGGGTCGCAGCAGGCGGTGATGGGGATCGACACCCTGCTCAACGCGATGGTTTCGTCGGGCCGGGTCACCGTCGGCGCCGCGGCCGGAATCCGCGCCGACATCGACCGCGCCTATACGTCGGTCAAGGACCCCAACGCCTATAAGCCCACCGATTTCCAGACCTCGTTCGGCAGCGCGGTCAGCGCGATCCGGGCGCTGCGGTAAAGCGATATGCAAAGCAAATCCCATCTTTTCCGCTCGGCGGCCGTTGCCGCGATCGGCTCGCTGCTCCTCGCCTCGTGCGGCGGTGGCGGGGGCGGCAGCACGCCGACCCCGACTCCCACGCCGACCCCAGCTCCGACGCCCACCCCGACCGGCGGGCTCTACACGCCGCCCGCCGCCGAATCGCTGAGCGTCGCCGAGGTGCAGACGGTGCTCGCCAACGCGATCTCGGAAGCGCAGGCGCGCGGCCTGCCGTCGGTGATCGCGGTGACCGACCGCGTCGGCAACGTCCTCGCCGTGTTCCGCATGACCGGCGCGCGTGCGACCGCGACGACCGCACCGGCGCCGAACGGCGTCAATATGGACGCGCAGAACGTCACTTTCCCTGCCGAGGGCGGCGCGATCGCCAAGGCGATCACCGGCGCTTACCTGTCCAGCGGCGGCAACGCTTTTTCGACCCGCACCGCGAGCCAGATCGTCCAGCAGCATTTCCCGCCTGCGCCGACCACCGTCGGCCTCGAAAGCGGACCCTTGTTCGGGGTGCAGTTCAGCCAGCTTCCGTGCAGCGACTTCTCGTCGCGCTTCGGCGCAGCGGGTGCGGCGGCGATGATCGGGCCGAAACGTTCGCCGCTCGGCCTCGCCGCGGATCCCGGCGGGCTGCCGCTCTACAAGAATGGCGTCCTCGTCGGCGCGGTCGGGGTGATGGGCGACGGGGTCTATGGCCTCGACACCAATATCCTCGACGTCGACGACGATGCAGAGGAATTTATCGCGCTCGCCGGTACGCGCGGATTCGAGGCGCCGGCGGCGATCACCGCCGACAAGATCAGCGTCGACGGGACCAGTCTGCGCTTTTCCGACGCGACCGCCGCGGGGCTGAAATCGGGCGGCGGCGCGAGCTTTGCATCGCTGAACGGCGCCGCGGGCAGTCTCGTCGCGGTTCCTGGCTATGCCAATGCCGCGATCGTCGCGGGGGCCACCTACGGCAGCGAGGCGTCGGGCGTTCGCGCCTCGACCACCGCCGAATTTTCGAACCGCGACGCTTTCGTCTTCACCGACGGCAGCGGCGCGAACCGCTATCCGATCCGCGCCGGCACCGACGGCGCCGCGAACAGCACGCCGCTGACCGCCGCCGAGGTGCGCGCGCTGCTCGAGGAAGCCTTCACGGTGATGAGCCGCGCGCGCGCGCAGATCCGCAAGCCGCTCGACAGCCGCGCGCAGGTGACGATCAGCGTCGTCGACACCTTCGGCGCCCCGCTCGGCATCGTCCGCGCCCCCGATGCGCCGATCTTCGGCTCCGATGTGTCCTTGCAGAAGGCGCGTACGGCCGCTTTCTTCTCGAACGCGCAGGCGGGGGCGGAACTCAGCGCCAATGCGAGCGCCGACATCCGCCAGTTCGTCACCGCGGTGCGCAGTTTCCTCAATGATCAGACGGTGCTGACCGGCACGCTCGCCTTCCCCGACCGCGCGGGCGGCAATCTGTCGCGGCCCTATTTCCCCGATGGCGAGGTCGGGCGGCCGAACGGCCCCTTCTCGCGCCCGATCGCGCAGTTCAATCCCTTTTCGACCGGGCTGCAATCGGCGCTGATCATCGGCAATATCGGCCAGCATGTCGGCTTCTTGCAGAACAAGAACGCCGACACGCCGGCGCGCTGCACGACCCTGCCCGACGTCGCGCCGGGGCAGAATCGGCTGCAGAACGGCATCCAGATCTTCCCCGGATCGGTGCCCATCTATCGCGGCGACAAGCTTGTCGGCGGGATCGGCGTGTCGGGCGACGGCATCGACCAGGACGACATGATCAGCTTCCTCGGCGCGAACAACGGCGGCGCGCGTTTCAGTGGCCCCGGCGCCATCGGCAATGCGCCGAAGGATATCCGGACCGACACGGTCGTCGTGACGCTGGCGGACAATACGAAGGTCCGCCTGCGCTATGTCAATTGCCCCTTCGCGCCCTTCCTCGACACGTCGAAGCAAAATGTCTGCGACGGGCTGTAAATGAGCATCGAAGTCAGCCTTTGGCCGATTATCGCGACTCTCGCGGCGCAAGGCGCGCCCGCGGCCGAGGCGCCGCCGGCACCGCCCGCCGCCGATCCGCCTGCGACCGACCAAGGCGCCGCGACGTCGCCTGCCGACCAGCCGCCGGCCGAGGAACTGACCCCGCCCCCGCCGCCGGTCGACTGGCAATTGATGGTCAACGACGATCTCGTCACCCAGATCATTGAGGGTCGCCGCCGCCCCGGCTATACCCCCGACCTTCCCGACCAGCTCACCCAGGACAATGTCGGCGCGCTGCGTCCACCGCCGCCGCAGGCCTTTCCGGGGATTGAGGATCAGCTTCCGATACCCGACCGCTGGCGGCTGATCGAAAGCCTGGGGGTGGTCAAGGAACGCTGGTTCGATCCCTATCACCAGAACACGCTGAAGGGCGACCGGCCGATCGACCGCAGCAAGGTCAAATGGCTGCCGATCAACGGTGACGACTGGTTCTTCGTCCTCAACGCGATTTCGGACACGGTGTTCGAGCCGCGCACCTTCCCGATTCCCGTCGGCGTCCAGACGACGTCGCGGCCGGGCAGCATCGACGTCTTCGGCAAGAACCGCAGCTTCGTGCTGTCGCAGACTTTCATCGGCGGGGTGGCGCTGATCAAGGGCAACACCGCCTTCAAGCCGCCCGACGTCGAATATCGCCTGACGCTTGCCTATAACGCCAATTATGTCGACGTGCCCGAACGGCGCGTCCTCGACGTGCGCCCATCGAAGAAGAGCCATCGCTTCGACCATTTCATCGGCGTGCAGGAAGCCTTCGTCGACAAGCATCTCGGCAACGACAGCGACCGTTACGACTTCCACTCGATCCGCATCGGCATCCAGCCGTTTCAGAGCGACTTCCGCGGCTTCCTGTTCAACGACAGCCAGCTCGGCGTCCGCCTGTTCGGCAACCGCGACAACAACCGCTTCCAATATAATCTCGCGGCCTTCTGGCGGCTGGAAAAGGACACCAACAGCGGCCTCAACGACATCACCCAGACGCCGCGCGACGATTTCATCTTCACCGCCAACCTCTATCGCCAGGATTTTCCGTTCATCGGGCTGACCAGCCAGGTCAGCGTGACCTATAATATGAACCGCGAAAAGAACGACGTGCAGATCGACCACAACGGCTTTCCGGTGCGGCCGGCCTTGCTGGGGACGCTGCGCGGGCGCGAATATGACGTGACCTATCTCGGCTACAGCGCCGACGGGCGGATCGGGCGGATCAACGTCACCGCCAGCTTCTACGCCGCGCTGGGCGAGGACCGGAACAGCTTCTTCACCGACAAGCCGGCGAAGATCCGCGCGGGTTTTGCCGCCGCCGAACTCAGCTACGACCACGACTGGATGCGCTTCCGCCTGTCGGGGCTTTACGCCAGCGGCGACCGCAATCCCTATAACAACACCGAGGGCGGCTTCGATGCGATCTTCGAGAACCCGATCTTCGGCGGCGCCGACACCAGCTACTGGATCAGGCAGACGATCCCCTTCGCGGGCGGCGGACGCGTCATATCGATCAACGGCCGCAACGGCATATTGAACTCGCTACGCTCGTCGAAGGAGGAGGGGCAGTCGAACTTCAACAACCCCGGCACCGTCTTCGTCGGGGCGGGCGGCGATTTCGACCTGTCGCCGCAGATGCGCGTCAGCGTCAACGCGAACCACCTCTGGTTCGACAATACGAAGGTGCTCCAGAATCTGCGCGTCGAGGGCTCGATCCCCAAGGACATCGGCTGGGACCTCTCGATCGCCAGCATCTGGCGGCCGAAGGCGACGCAGAATATCGTCGGGCGCCTCAGCGCCGCCGTCCTGCTGCCCGGCAAGGGGTTCAAGGATCTGTTCGACAACCAGGAACGCGACAAGGCCTATGTCTCGATCCTCGCCAACCTGATCGTGAGTTTTTAGACCATGGCGCGCAAGCTCTTCGCCCTTCTTGCCTTCGTGCTGATGATGGCGGCGTTCGGCGCGCAGGGCGTCCGCGCCTCCGAAGAGGAAAAGCCGGTCCAGGTGACCTATCGCTTCACCCCGCCCGCGCCCAAGGAGCAGAGCGAGGCGGACATGCAGACGAAGTCGGAGGGCTGCTATAGCTGCCATGTCCGCACCGACCTGCCGACGATGCATAAATCGCCTGCGGTGCGGCTCGGCTGCACCGATTGCCACGGCGGCGATTCGACCTCCCCCGCCGCGTTCGGCAAGCCCGAACTCGGTTACGACAGCCCCTATAATCTCGCCGCGAAAAAGGTCGCGCACCCGCAGCCGACGCTGCCCGGCGCATGGGGCGACAGCCCGGCGAACCCCAAGCGAAGCTATACGTTGCTCAACAAGGAAGCGCCCGAGTTCATCCGCTTCGTCAACCCCAGCGACTATCGCGTCGCGCGCGAGGCGTGCGGCTCCTGCCACCTCGAGGTGATCGAGGCGGCCGAGCGCTCGCTGATGTCGACCGCGGCGATGTTCTGGGCGGGCGGCGCCTATAACAACGGCATCGTCCCCTTCAAAAATTCGATCTTCGGCGAGGCCTATACGCGCGACGGCAAGGCGGCGTGCCTGCTCTCGCCCTCGTCGCGGCTGACCGCCGAACAATATAAGCAGGCGTGCGACCCGGCCTTCGGCTTCGACAAGATATTGACCGATTCCGAAAAGAAGCGCGGCGCGCTCGCCAAAGTCTATCCGCTGCCGCGCTGGAACGTGACGCCGCCCAGCGACGTCTTCCGCGTCTTCGAGCGCGGCGGGCGCAACATCGGCACCCAATTCTCCGAAATCGGCCTGCCCAACCCGACCGGCAGCATCCAGCGGCTCGAGGAGCCGGGACGCCCCGACCTCAAGCAGTCGAACCGCGGCCCCGGCACCGGGCTGCGCGTCGCGATCGCGATCCTCAACCTCCACAAGACCCGCCTCAACGACCCCTATATGTGGTTCATGGGCACCAACGACCAGCCGGGCGACTATCGCCATTCGGGCTGCGCCGGGTGCCATGTCATCTACGCCAACGACCGCGAACCGCGGCACAGCCTGATCTATGCGCAATATGGTCGCGACGGCGAGACCGCGACGGTCGACCCGACGATTGCGGAACGCAAATGGAAGCCCGATGCGGACGGGCACGGCGGCGGCCACGACGATGCCGCGAGCCACGCCCCCGACGCGAGCCGCGCCCCCGCCGCGAGCGAGCATGGCGCGCTCGTCGATCCCGCCGCGGCGGCGGCCGGGCCGCAGGTGAAACCGGTCAAGGAACGCCTCGAATCGGGGCATCCGATCGGCCATGCCTTCACCCGCGCGATCCCGACCTCTCAGTGCATGACCTGCCACATGCACCAGCCGAACATCTTCCTGAACTCCTACCTCGGCTACACGATGTGGGATTATGAATCCGACGCGCCGCAGATGTGGCCGGGGCCGAACAACACCGCGCCGCGCCCGCCGGGGATGAGCGACGAGGAGTATCAGAAGACCTACAAGCAGCAGCATTATCCGACCGCGGCCGAGGTTCACCAGGCGCTCGAACGCAATCCCGAGGGCGCGAATCCGCGCGGCCTGTGGTCGAACGTCGAATTTCTGCGCGACGTTTACGACATCAACGACACCAACCAGAATACCCAGTTCGCCGACTATCACGGCCACGGCTGGAACTTCCGCGGCATCTTCAAGCGCGACCGCAGCGGCAACCTGCTCGACGCCGACGGCAATATGTCGACCTATGGCACCGATACTGCGCATATCGTCGATCCCAAGGACCCCGAGAAGTGGCGCAAGAGTTGCGACCATTATGAGGGTGCAAAGGAACGCGAGCTCTGCCTGTCGAGCGCCGATCCCGGCAAGCCGGGGGTCGAGGGCAAGTTCGTGCCCCCCGGCCTCAACCCCGGCAAGTCGGTCCATATGATGGACATCCATGCCGAAAAGGGGATGCAGTGCGCCGACTGCCACTTCGCGCAGGACGCGCACGGCAACGGCTATATCCAGGGCGAGGTCGCGAACGCGATCGAGATCAGCTGCAAGGACTGCCACGGCACCGCCGACGCCTATCCGAACCTGCTCACCTCGAACGTCGCGGCACGGCCGCAGGGCACCAATCTGGCGCTGCTGCGCAACATGGACGGCCGGCGCCGCTTCGAATTCCAGTATAATGACGATGGCGAGGTCACCGGGCTGATCCAGCGATCGATCGTCGACCCGAAGCTCGAATGGCAGGTCAGCCTCGTCAAGCAGTCGGTGACGCCGGGGCCGCATTTCAACGCCAAGGCGGCGCGCGCCAAGCTGATGTCGCGGTCGGGCGCCGACGACGGCAGCTTCGCCTGGGGGCCGGGGGTCGCGAAGGAGGATCGCGCGCACGGCGACGACCGCATGACCTGCTTCACCTGCCACCTGTCGTGGACGACGAGCTGCGGCGGCTGCCATCTGCCGATCGAGGCAAACTGGAAGACCACGTCGCATCATTTCGAGGGCGAGGAGTCGCGCAATTTCGCGACCTATAATCCGCAGGTCGCGCGCGACGAGATGTTCCAGCTCGGCCGGCATATGCTCACCAAGCCCGGCGAGCCCGACGAAGACGGCAATCCGCGCGGCATCATCACCCCGGTCCGATCCTCCTCGGCGCTGATATTGTCGTCGACCAACATCAACCGCGAGCGCATCTATGTGCAGCAGCCGCCGATTTCGGCCGCCGGCTTCTCCAGCCAGGCGTTTGCGCCGCATTTCCCGCACACGGTGCGCCGCCAGGAAACCAAGCAGTGCACCGACTGCCATCTGTCGGCGGCCGACGACAATAATGCGATCATGTCGCAGCTCATGCTGATGGGCACCAATTTCGTCAATTTCGTCGGCCTCAACGTCTGGTCGGGGCAGGAGGACAGCTTCCAGGCGACGCGCGTCACCGAATGGGAAGAGCCGCAGGCGGTGATCGGCAGTTATCTGCAGAAATATGCCTATCCCGACTATTGGAGCCTGCACGTCAACCAGAACGGGCGCGAGCTCAAGAATTGGGTGCGCGGCAAGACCTTCGACAAGAAATTGTCGGGCGAAAGCAACGCGCTCGAGGAATTTCGCAACATCGTTCAGGGAACCGGCGGCAGGGTGAACTGCCTCCAGCAGCGCGGCGAATATATGTTCGTGGCGGAGGGCAAGGGCGGTTTCCGCGTCTATGACGTCGCCGCGGTCGGCAACAAGGCCTTCTCCGAACGCATCGTCCGCGCGCCCTTCTCGCCGCTCGGCCACGACACGCACGTGAAGACCACCAACGCGACCTGCATGGCGATCGGCACCAACCAGCCGATCAGCATGGCGCGCAACGACAATATCCGAAAGAATTTCCCGGAGAATCACGAGCAGGCGCTGCACCCGCTCTATCGCTACGCGGTGATCACCGACAGCGTCGAAGGGCTGATCCTCGTCGACATCGACACGATGGCCGACGGCGAATTCCGCAACAACCGGCTGACGCGGGCGTTGACCTGGAACCCCGACAATGTCCTTGCCGGGGCGCGGCACGTCACGCTCGCGGGCAATTATGCCTATATCACCACCGACGCCGGGCTTGTCGTCGTCGACCTGTCGGCCCCGCTGGAGCCGAAGGTCACGGCGCAATTGCCGCTGACCGACGCGCGCGCCAGCGCGGTGCAGTTCCGCTACCTCTGGGTCACCGATGCCGAGGGCGTCAGCCTGTTCGACATCACCCATATGGACCGGCCGGTGCCGGTGCCGAGCGGGACGGTGCGGCTTGCCGATGCGCGGAAAATCTATGTCGCGCGCACTTACATGTATGTTGCGGCGAAGCAGGACGGGCTCGTCATCGTCGACGTGACGCGCCCCGCGGCGCCGATCGTCTGGCCGGGGCTGACCTTCGACGGCGCGATGAACGATGCCGAGGATGTGATCGTCGGATCGACCAACGCCTCGCTCTTCGCCTATGTCGCCGACGGGCGGAACGGCATCAAGGTACTCCAGCTCACCAGCCCCGACAATCCGGGCCTCTACGGCTTCTCGCCGAAACCGACCCCCGAACTGATCGCCTGGGCGAAGACCCCGTCGCCGGCGCTCGCGCTGTCGAAGGGGCTCGACCGCGACCGCGCGGTCGACGAGACCGGCGGCCAGATCGCGATCTTCGGCCGCGTCGGCTCGCGCCCCTTCACGCGCAGCGAGATGGAGAAATTCTTCCTGAACAGCAAGGGGCTGGTCTACAAGGTCAGCGACGCGGTCGACCAGAGCGCCTGGCGCCCGCCGCTGGCTTATCCGAATTGAAGGCGAAAGCAGCTAACGGCGTGAAGTCGGCCTATCTTACATCGTCATCCCGGATCAAGTCCGGGATGACGAGAGTTTGCAGGCAGCAGGAAAGCGACAGTCTTCATCCCTTCACTTTGTCATTCCCGCGAAAGCGGGAACCCAGAGCGTGCGTCGGCATACCCCACACTGGGTCCCCGCTTTCGCGGGGATGACATATTGTGGTGAATGACGGGAAACGACCGATTGCGGTCGCCCGGCCTTTCCTAACTTTGTCATCCCCGCGAAAGCGGGGACCCAGAGCGTGCGTCGGCTGACCCCACACTGGGTTCCCGCTTTCGCGGGAATGACGAAGGTGGGGAGGGGCCGCCCACCACCCCAAAGCTGCCTGAACTGACCGCCTACAACCGCTCCGCCTGCACCACGCTGTCCGACGCGCGCAGCGCCGACAGAATGCGCATCACATGCTGGACGTCGCGCACCTCGACGACGACGTCATAGGTGTGGAAATCGCCCTCGCGGTTTGACAGCCGCAAATTGGTGATGTTCGCCGAATTGGCGGCGAGAATGCCCGACATTTCGGCGAGCGTTCCGGGCTCGTTGAGGATGACGACGCAAAGGCGCGCATTGCCGCCCTCGCTGGCCTCCTGCCAGCGGAGGTCGATCCAGTCGGCATCGACCCCGTCGGCCAGGCTCGGGCAGTCGATGACATGCACCTCGATCCCCTCGCCGGGACGCGACAGGCCGACGATGCGGTCGCCGGGCACCGGGTGGCAGCAGTCGGCAAGCTGATAGGCGACCCCTGGCGTCAGCCCCGCGATCGACACCGCGGCGCCCTGGACGAGCTTGCCGGGCTTGCTCTTCATGTCGGCGGTGATGCCGGGGACCAGCGCCTCGAGCAGCGCATTGTCCGACACGCGCTGCTTGGCGATCGCGACGTAGAGCGCGCTGTCGTCCTCCAGCTTCAGGCGGGTCAGTGCGGCGGCGCGCGCCTTGTCGCCGACCTTGTTGGGCAGGCGGCGGGCGATTTCGTCGTACATCTTGCGCCCGAGCGCGGCGAGCTCGACCTTCTCCTTCGAGCGGACGTGACGGCGGATCGCGGCGCGCGCCTTGCCGGTGACCGCGAAGCCCAGCCACGCGGGCTGCGGTGTCTGCTTGTCCGATGAAAGAATCTCGACCGTGTCGCCGTTCGCGAGCTGGGTGCGCAGCGGCACCAGCCGGCCGTTGACCTTGGCCCCGACGGTGCGGTCGCCCAGCCCGGTGTGGACGGCATAGGCGAAATCGACCGGCGTCGCGCCCTTGGGGAGCTGATGCAGGCTGCCCTTCGGGGTGAAGGCGAAGATGCGGTCCTGATACATCGCGATGCGCGTATTCTCGAGGAACTCGTCGGGATCGTGGGTCTGTTCGAGGATTTCGAGCAGGTCGCGAATCCACCCCGCCTGCCCGTCGGGCGCCGCGCCGCCCTGCTTATAGGCCCAGTGCGCCGCCAGCCCGAACTCCGACTGCTGATGCATCCCAAGGCTGCGGATCTGGATCTCGATCCGCATATTCTGCTGGTGCATGATCGTCGTGTGCAGCGACTTGTAGCCGTTGCGCTTGGGGGTCGAGATATAATCCTTGAAGCGCCCCGGCACCATCTTCCACTTGCCGTGGATCAGCCCCAGCGCGGCATAGCAGTCGGCGGTCGTCGGGGTGACGATGCGAAAGGCGATGATGTCGGTCACCTGCTCGAAGCTGACGTGGCGCTCCTGCATCTTGCGCCAGATCGAATAGGGATGCTTCTCGCGTCCCGACACCTCGGCCTCGATCCCGTTCTTCGCGAGCAGTTCCTTGAAATCGCGGCTGATCGCGGCGACCTGATCCTTGCCCCCCGCGGTCAGCTTGGCGAGGCGGCCGGTGATCGTCGCATAGGCCTCGGGCTCGAGCTCGCGAAAGGCGAGGAGCTGCATCTCGCGCATATATTCATACATGCCGATCCGCTCGGCGAGCGGGGCATAGATGTCCATCGTCTCCTTGGCGATGCGGCGGCGCTTGTCGGGATTCTTGATGAAATGGAGCGTGCGCATATTGTGCAGCCGGTCGGCGAGCTTGACCAGCAGCACGCGGATGTCGTCGGACATGGCGAGCAGGAACTTGCGCAGATTCTCGGCCGCGCGTTCATTTTCGGTCTGCGCCTCGATCTTGCTCAATTTGGTGACGCCGTCGACGAGGCGGCCCACGTCGCTGCCGAACAGCCGCTCGATCTCCTCGGGCGTGGTCAGCGTGTCCTCGAGCGTGTCGTGGAGCAGCGCGGTGACGATCGTCTCGCTGTCGAGGTGAAGATCGGTCAAAATGCCCGCAACCTCGACCGGATGGCTGAAATAGGGGTCGCCCGAGGCGCGTTTCTGGCTGCCGTGCTTCTGCACGGTGAAGACATAGGCGCGATTGAGCAGCCCCTCGTCGACGTCGGGATCATAGGCGCGCACGCGCTCGACAAGTTCATATTGCCTCAGCATCGCTATCAATGTCGTTCATGCGAACTTAATTGCAATGCGAAATTTGCTGTCGCGTGTTCGCGAACCCCGGCAATTTTGACAAAGCCTGTTGGAAGCATCGTTCGTGATCGCCTGCAACGGCGCACGCATTGAAAAGGCCGCCGGCTCCGGGCGGAGCGGGCGGCCTTCGATGGTCCGGGCGGGATAGAGGGGAGAAGCGCCCGCCCGGACGGTTATTTGCCGTTGCAGCGCGCGAGGTCTTCGGGCGTGATCGCCGCGCCGTCGACCGTGAAGCTCTTCACTTCGCCGGCTGCGCGGGCGAGGCTCGCGCACATGATCAGCGGGCGGCTCGTCCCGCGGCCGGCGACGCAATGGACGCCCTCGCAGGCCCATACGACATCGCGCGCGACGAATTTGGCCTTCGGCGCCGGATTGGCGAGTTCGGCGCGATAATAGGCGCTGCCCGCCGCGCCGGCGGCAACCGGCGCAAAAGCGGCAGCGAGAAAGGGCAGCGCAAACGCCGCTATTGAAAGCTTCGACATGGGGAGTCCTCCTGTTTTCCTGGGCAGCGCAAAGCGCTGCACGATGCGATGTAAGACATGAGTTGCAAATTGCAACGGACGCCATATATTTTTTGTGCGGGGGGCGATTTTACGTTAGGGCTAGGCTCATGGGAAAATTACGCGAACCGTTGAACGACATATACGGCAATAATTGCGCGCTGCCGCTCGCGCTCGAGGCGATGGGCGAGCGCTGGTCGTTCATGATCCTTCGCGCCGCCTTCAACGGCGTCCATCATTTCGAGGAGTTCCAGCAAGAACTCAGCATCGCGCGCAACATATTGTCGAACCGGCTGTCGAAACTCGTCGACCATGGCATCATGGAGCGCGAGGTGATGGCCGAGGATCGCCGCAAGGTGCTGTATCAGCTTACGCAGAAGGGCGTCGAACTGCTGCCCGCGATGATCGCGCTGCGCCAGTGGGGCGAAAAATGGGGCGCCGGCGTGGCCTCGACCCCGGTGCTCGTCGATACGAGCGACGAGCAGCCGATCGGCCCGGTGACGATCACCGCGCACGACGGCCGGCCGCTCGGCTATGGCGAGCTGGTGTGGAAGCATCGCTCGGAGCTGCAGCCGCTCGGACAGGCGCGCGTACGGATGGCTCCGGTCGCGGCCGAATGACACCCGGCGCCGCGCGCACGCTTCGCATTTTACCTCCCGGAGGCTGACCATGGCGAGCCAGCCAGCATCGCAGCCGGCGTCGATGCCGCTGTTCGGCTTTTCCTCGCCCGGCCCCTTTTTCGGCAACAAGGTGCGGGCGTTCTGGAACCTCCAGTTCCTCGGCTGGGCCGCGTGGCTCGGCCTGCGCGGGGTGTCGGGGCTCGCCAACGGTCAATCCTTCACCTTTCTCATCCCGCAGGTGATCTCGGCGATCACCGGCTTTTCGCTGACGCTGATCCTGTCGGTCTGCTATCGCGCGCTGATCAGCCGGCGTCCGATCCTGATGTGGGGCGTCAGCTTCGGCCTCGCGGGGCTGGCGACGATGCTCTGGGCGTTCATCGACGCCTGGGTTTCGCAGATCCAGAATCCGGCGAGCGAGGCGGGCTTCACCAGCCTGCTGCTCGGCGCCATCTATATCGACGCGACCTCGCTCGGCGCCTGGTCGGCGCTCTATTTCGCGATCAACTATTTCCTCCAGCTCGAGGAGCAGAACGACCGGATGCTGCGGCTCGAGGCGCAGGCCGCCTCGGCGCAGCTCGCGATGCTGCGCTATCAGCTCAATCCGCATTTCCTGTTCAACACGCTGAACAGCATCTCGACGCTGGTGCTGCTCAAACAGTCCGAACCCGCGAACGCGATGCTGTCGCGCCTGTCGGCCTTCCTGCGCTACACGCTGGCCAATGAGCCGACCGCGCAGGTGACGCTGGCGCAGGAGGTCGAGACGCTGAAGCTCTATCTCGATATCGAGAAGATGCGCTTCGAGGACCGGCTGCGCCCGCATTTCAACATCGATCCCGCCGCGCAGCGCGCGCGGCTGCCGTCGCTGCTGCTCCAGCCGCTGATCGAAAATGCGATCAAATATGCCGTCACCCCGCAGGAGGAAGGCGCCGATATCACGCTCTCGGCTCAGCTTGCCGGTCAAAACGTCCGGATCACCGTGTCCGACACGGGGTCGGGATTGTCAGAGGGGGCGGTCGATCCCACGACGGGCGCTGCAACGGAATCGACCGGTGTGGGTTTAGCCAATATCAGGGACCGGCTGGCGCAGGCTTATGGCGACCAGCAACGGTTCGAGGTGCAGTCGGGCGCCGATGGCGGCTTCACGGTGATTATCGAGATTCCGTTCCAGCCCGACGGACAAGTGACGATTGGAACCGAACGCACATGACGATCAGAACCATCCTGGTGGATGATGAAAAATTGGCGACCCAGGGCCTGCAACTGCGGCTCGAAGCGCACGGAGATGTCGAAATCGTCGACACCGCCCAGAACGGCCGCGAGGCCATAAGAAAGATCAAGACCCACAAGCCCGACCTCGTCTTCCTCGACATCCAGATGCCGGGGTTCGACGGCTTTTCGGTGATCCAGGGGCTGATGGAGGTCGAGCCGCCGCTCGTCGTCTTTGTCACCGCTTATTCGGACCATGCGATCCGCGCCTTCGAGGCGCAGGCGGTCGATTATCTGGTCAAGCCGGTCGAACCCGAACGGCTTGCCGACGCGCTCGACCGCGTGCGCCAGCGGCTGGCCGAAAAGCGCGGCGCGGCGGAGGTCGAACGCCTCAAGACCGTGCTTGCCGAGGTCGCGCCCGAAGCGGCCGACGATTATGATGCGGAGGTCCAGCCCGACGCGCACGCCGCCGACCGCTATGAAAAGATGATCAACATCAAGGATCGCGGCCAGATTTTCCGCGTCGATGTCGACAGCATCGAACGCATCGACGCCGCGGGCGACTATATGTGCATCTACACCGCCGACAACAGCCTGATCCTGCGCGAGACGATGAAGGATCTGGAAAAGCGGCTCGACCCGCGCAACTTCCAGCGCGTCCACCGCTCGACGATCGTCAACTTGTCGCAGGTCAAGCAGGTCAAGCCGCACACCAACGGCGAATGCTTCCTCGTGCTCGGCTCGGGCGCGCAGGTGAAGGTCAGCCGCAGCTATCGCGATGTGGTGGCGCGCTTCGTGCACTAAGCAACGTGCATTGAACAAGTCGTCGCCTCCGCGAAGGCGGGGGCCGCAGGCAGCCAAGCGCTATG